>JBKPCC010000073.1:0-19419 GCA_046727215.1 Acidobacteriota bacterium | reverse complement strand
TGCAAAGCAACGAATTGAGTTCGCGGGTGCCGCGCGATGACGCGATTACGCGCCTCCTGCAATTCACGGTCACTAGGAAAATCCTTACCATGGAAAGACCAGTCGGGATGCGCACTTAATTCCTCATAACGCTCGTTGAATCGGTCGGTGGGCAGGAAAAAAGCCTCCGGATCCGAGATGTGAATTCCCACCGGCATTCCGAGTGATCCAGCTGCTTCCCACATCAGATCGAATCGAGGATCGTCGATCTTGACTAGCGGCCCCGTTGTTATCTGTTCCCGAAGATACAGGCCGAGTGTCTTTAATATCTTCAGCCCTTTGGCGCCGATTTTCTGCGCCCACGCAATCTGATCCGCCTGGAATTGCGGGTAACGAGGTTCTCTGATCTTCTCGTACCAGGGTTCGGTGAAGACTATGAAACGATCCGGATGGGGAGACTGCCAATATCGAATTGTTTCTTGAAGAACATCACTATAACCGCCAGTCAGGTTCACCATTAGCCGCACATTCTTCCGGTCCATCACCGGCAGCACTTCGGCCGGAGTCGCGTTGTTATGTACCTCGTTCTTGCTCCCTCGCCGGGTGGACCACGAAAGGTGTGTATGAAAATCGATGGCCGGAAAACGCGCACGCAAAACTCTCCTTTCCGGCACATGCAGCATACTTCTTGGTTGGTAATCCTCGAGCGCCAATTTGAATCGGCCGCTCTGTTGCTGGCCCAAAGCCTTACCCGGCTTAAGTTGCCCACCCGAAGCTCCGGCCGCGGCTGTCAGCATTAAGTTCTTCAGCATTCGTCGTCGATCTACTTTGAACATCTCCATTGCCCTTCATTGATCAAACGATTTTTGTTCTTTGTGCAAGCCAATGGAACAAACACACAAGGTAAGTTGCGAGCTTAAACTAACCGGTGAATCCCCGCTCAATCCGAGACGTCAATTCCGACGCCACACGACTCCAATTAGTGCGTGATATCACTGCCAGCAACTCACGAGCGCAGCGGCCTTATAGCATCAACATTATGCTCATCGCAAGACAGATAATCTCTTAAACCCCCCTTCCTGCGCCGTAATATTGCATATCCGTATTTAGCAGTAGTTCTTGTCCATGATCGTCAGGAATGCTATAAGAGGCCCACATTTCTCGTCCTATTGAAATGAGCAAGCGCCCTGGATTGCACAATGCTAGGTTAGTCTTAGGCTTCAACTAACCTCATTTCGAGCGCTGCTTATTTTACAAAAGTAGCAGTAGAAACCGTTCCGCAGCTGAGGCGCACCTTTGTTGATTGCATCGAAAATACAACTCGCATCAACCACAGCGGTGGCGGAGTTGCAGCAGGATCCGCAACTCCTACGATTAGCCGGTACTGAGACTTCAGCACTCGAGTACTTTCATGCAGCAAGGTCGACAACAAACGTAACAGCTCTAACTCTTATATTGTTGCTTCAAAGGATGTATGGCGGAACAAAAGACGAACTCCTTGGCAGACTTCATTCCATCAGGTCGTTGTGCTCTCAGTTCATAAACCTTTATGGCGACGGGCCAGTAACTCTCTTACACGCGCCTGCGAGGATCGGTATGTTGGGCGAGCACATCGATTACGTGTCTTATCTGCCAACAGCATCGCTCACGTTAGGAAGTCGCGAACACGATATGCTGATGATGTATCGGGAGTCTGACGCAGCCAGAATCCGCGGAGCCTCATGTAATCCCGGTTATGTGTCGTTCGATTTCAATTTAAACGACCCCTTTTCAGCGCCCTCAAAAGACATTGAAGTTGAATGGTTAAGTTACCTCTCCAGCTACTCTACTCCGCCAGCCCATTGGGGAAACTATGTAAAGGCTGCGACTGAGTTCTCTCGCCTGAAGTATGGACCGCGACTTCAGCGCGGTTTCGATTTCCTTATTGATTCCAGTATTCCCGCCGGTGGCGGAGCATCCTCATCCTCGGCTCTGGTGGTTCTGGCCTTTGCTGCTTTGCTGACGTCCAATCGCATTGAGCATACGGCTGAAGAGTCAGCACGAGACTGTGCTAAAGCTGAGTGGTACGTCGGCACCCGCGGCGGCTCAATGGACCACATTACTATTTGCCTTGCGCAACGCAATCATGCGGTCCTGATCGATTTCAAGGAAGACCGGGCGCGGTTGATTAAGCTTTCCGACGCTCGAATTCGGTGGGCTACATTCTTCTCTCTACCCGCTGAGAAAAGCCGGGCGGTGATGATTGAGTACAACGAACGTGCAGCTATATCGCGCATTGTGATTCCGGCATTAATTGAGGGTTGGAAAACTACCGCGCCTGAACAATATGAAAGTTGGAAGCGTGCGATCGCGGAGCTTGGAACGGGATCGTCGACCGCGTTCGAAACTGCTGAGCGCTTACTCGGTTCACTCCCAGCAAGGCTTACACTTATTCAAATCGCCGATATTTCGCCTACCGCCTCATCCGAATTAAAGCGAAGCTTCCCTGCCCTCGTCGAGCAACGTGGCAACGTGCCATTGGAGGTGCGCTCACGAGCGATACACCATCTTGGAGAGGTCCGGCGCGTCGCCGAAGCGACATCTCTTCTGCAAGTAATGGGCCAAGACGAGGAACCTGATGTTCATTCTGACTCGTCAATGCGCGCCCTGGGAAAACTTCTGAACGAGTCTAATAAGAGCCTTAGAGATCTGTATGAAGTAAGCACAACCGATCTCAACGAATTGATAACCGTCATCCACTCGGACCCGAACGTTTTTGGCGCACGCATAATGGGCGGAGGGTTCGGAGGAAATGTTCTCGCCCTTACTACCGAAGAAAACGTGCAGTTGCTAATAGGAAAGGTGCAAAACGAATACTATGCGCCTCGTCAGAGAGATGGTCTCGATGAGGGATCCATCATGATCTCCACATCCGGCGATGGCCTGTCGTCACTTCAGCCCGGGATTCTATGGCGAAAAGCCTTAGAAGAATTCAACTCTGCCGGAGACCGTTCACAATATCAAACTACGATTACGCGGATGCTCGATCAGATTGGGCTTTCGGGATCCGGAGAGGAATTGTGGCCGGTCATTGTTGTCGCGGGAAAAGGTACACGGGCCAGAGCGACCGGACTGGGCGTACCTAAGCCTGTCGCGCCGGTACTGGGTATACCTTCCATCGTCCACGTCATTCGAAGCATTCGTGCCGCGGCACCAAATACACGTACGCCAATTGTCATTGTGTCGCCTGAAACCGAAACGCAGGTGCGGACTGCGCTGGCAAACGAAGAAGTGATCTATGTTCAGCAGGAGCGTCCACTAGGAACCGGCGATGCGGTGTTGTGTACGCGGAAAGTACTTTCTGGATTTCAAGGACGCCTGCTGGTTGTGTGGGGCACTCAGCCGACGATTCGCGCAGAAACCATCGTGCGTGCCTTAAAGATCGCGCTGCTTTTTGATGAGTATCAAATGGTCGTTCCTACGACAATGAAAAGTCGTCCCTACGCGCCGTTACTCCGCGATGAACGAGGATTCGTTAGGGCAGCGCATGAAACATATCTACAAAAGATTGACCGTCCGGCATTTGGAGAAACGAACATTGGTCTCTTTGTGTTGAAAAGCGAACCTCTTTTTGGAACTCTAACGGAACTCAGGAGACGCTATTGGGACAACTCGCGCCAATCGTACGACCGACCGGCCGGCGAACTTGGCTTTCCAAACGAACTCATTAACACATTGAGTAGTCAAGAAAACGGAATATTCGCCTGTGCAATTGCCGAAAGCGATGAAGAACAGGGGATCAAAGAGCTTGATGATGTCGGACGTTGTGAAGAAATTTTGCTGCGGTACGGTCAACGCGCTCATTCGTGAAAGAGCCGACAGGATTAACTGAATTTACAGGATAAACAACGGGCTCATAGGAATCGAACAATATCCTGTTAATTCAGTTAATCCTGTCGACGACCACGAAATGAAAGCGAACCTCTTTTTAGAACTCTATTGGAACTCAGGAGACGCTATGGGGACAACTCGCGCCAATCGTACGGCCGACCAGCCGGCGAACTCGGCTTTCCAAACGAGGTCAACGCGCTCATTCGTGAAAGAACAGGGATTAACTGAATTTACAGGATAAGCAACGGTCTCATGGGAATCGAACAATATCGTGTTAATTCAGTAATCCTGTCGACGACCACGAAATGAAAGCGAACCTCTTTTTAGAACTCTAATGGAACTCAGGGAGACGCTATGGGGACAGCTCGCGCCAATCGTACGGCCGACCAGCCGGCGAACTCGGCTTTCCAAACGAGGTCAACGCGCTCATTCGTGAAAAGCCGACCGGATTAACTGAATTTACAGGATAAGCAACGGGCTCTAGGAATCGAACAATATCCTGTTAATTCAGTTAATCCTGTCGACGACCACGAAATTGTCTGTGGAACCGGTGATTAATGGCATCTGCGAATGAAATCGCAAGCGTTCGTCGCTCCGTTTCAAACTTGCGTTGGTGGATTGGCGGCCTTCTGTTTGCTTCGACTGTAATTAACTACCTTGACCGCCAGACTCTTTCCGTCCTTGCTCCATATCTCAAGAATGATTATCACTGGAATAACGAACAATTTGCTTTGATCGTCATCGCTTTCAGAATTGCCTACTCAATTGGACAAACAGTTTCAGGCAGGCTAATTGATCGCACCGGCACGAGAAAAGGTCTGACAATCACCGTTATATGGTATTCAATCGCTTCGATTCTTACCTCACTGGCTGTCGGACTGCGTAGTTTCGCTTTTTTCCGCTTTCTGCTCGGAGCTGGTGAATCGGCGAATTGGCCTGCTGCCACGAAAGCAGTTTCGGAATGGTTTCCCAAACGCGAACGCGGTTGGGCTGTAGCGCTATTTGATAGTGGCTCGTCGATTGGCGGAGCGATCGCCCCGCTGCTCGTCATAGGGCTATACAAGTATTTCGGAAGTTGGCGGCCGGCTTTCGTTCTGACGGGGACGCTTGGATTTTTTTGGCTGATTGCCTGGCGTCTACTCTATTATCCGCCTGAGACACATCCGCGCATCGACGAGCACGAACGACAAATGATCCTCGCAGACAAGTTCGAGGAACAGTCTGCCGAATCAAGCATGCGACCTCGGTTGCGTTGGAGTGAATTGCTGAGATTGCCGCGAACATGGGCCGTCATCGCTGCGCGTACCACGACGGATCCGGTTTGGTTTTTCATTACTGATTGGTTTGCGATCTACCTGGTCACGAAGGGAATTAATCCTGAGCAGGGTCTGCTCGCATTTTGGATTCCGTTTGCGGCTGCGGATCTCGGAAACTTCTTTGGCGGTGGGATGTCCAGTTGGCTAATACGACGGGGATGGCCAGTTCTGAGAGCCCGCAAGGCGGTGGTGATTTTCGGCGGCCTGGGGATGGCGCTGCTCATACCAACTGTGTTCACCGCGAACCTTTTCACTTTAGCAGGACTTTTCGCAGTATCGACCTTCGCTTACGCGTCTTTCTCAACGATGGCCCTCGTGTTGCCATCAGATCTATTCAGAAGTGAATCAGTTGCGACGGTGAGTGGTATGAGCGGAACTGGCGCCGGCATTGGCACGATCGTTTCGACGTACTTGATCGGCTATGTTTCTGACCGTTATTCATTCGCACCGATTTTAATAACCGCGAGTGTGATTCCTTTACTCGGGATGGTGCTCGTTCTGCTGCTGGTGCGAGAAAGCGCTGACGTCCACAGATTACACAGATTACAAGAAGGTGGGTGAGGAGAAGAATTGCAAACCTGGACCAACGTACTAAGCCCTGTGAAGCGTTTCTGTGTAATCTGTGGATAAAAGTTTTGGGGCGCGAGGAACCTTATGCATAGAAGGAGTTTTATAAAAGCAGGCGCAGCACTCACGATGCTGAACGGCTTTGGTGCGGCAAACGCCCAGCAGGTCCCGTCTCGCACCTGGGACGATTACGATTTTCATTCGGCGCCATCCGCAGCAGATCGATTGAATCAAGGGCCGTTCGGCATTGAGCAAGATGAAGGCTGGTACACCGTACTTGTCACTTCCCAATCGGATCAGCCCGTCAGAAATTATGGACTCGGCCTCGTCGGGTATTCGTGGGAGGAAGGTGGGCCATCTCTGGCAGCGCGCGAAGGCAAAGAGACTCTGGAGAAACATATTGAAAACCTTTCGAACCTTCCTTTTGTTGATGTTCTTTACATCCGGTGCGATTGGCGGGATGTGCAGAAGCAGCCTGGCCGTCTCGATCTTCACCCGGTATTCAAATTGACTCTCGATGCGGCAAAACGACGAAACCTCAGAATGGCCTTTCGCATTCAAATGTCGAACACCGAAGGGCAACCAACTCGTTTAGCTCTACCTGATTTTTTGCAGAAGCAAGTTCCACTCGTAAAAATTGGAAAGACATATAACAGTGAGTTCCAATACGTTGAACCACGTTACGATCACCCGGCCTTTCAAAACGCATTTAAGGAATTGAATGGACTATTGTCGGCAGAGTTCGATGGCAATCCTCTCATGGAATTTGTCGACTTGATGATGTATGGGTTTTGGGGAGAGGGGCACACGAGTAACTTGCCAAATCCCTTCCCTGACTACCTCACGGCTGAAAGAACCTTCGTTGACATGACGAGACTTCAGCTTGAGCTTTGGAAGAAGGTGCCACTTGCCGTAAACACTCAACCTGATATTAGTAGCGTCGGGAACACTCGCGTGCTCGACATGTGTGTCCGCGCGGGATGCTGGCTTCGTTCGGATAGCATAGTTATAGAAGAGCCGATTCAAATTGAACAGCTCGCTAATCGTCCACCGTGGCTGGCAGTCGTGATGGAGGATGGATACTACCGTCAGTACAAAGTGGATCCTTCATACCTTCCGTTAGACGGCGCCGGAATCAATGTTCTTGAAAAATGGATGCTACATGCACTTGATCTTGGATCGAACTACTGGTCCCTTTGGACTGAATCCAGTAATTTGGCCCGTTATAACGAGCGATATCCTAAAGGATTTGAAACATTGCGGAAACGGATCGGTTATCGAGTGCGGCCGTCCTGGGTATGGCAGCGAAAACGTTACGGCACCAACGAATTGATCGTAGCGTTTGCAAATGACGGCGTCGCCGGTGTCCCGGGAATACTCCGGATTTTTGTCGAGAGTATGGATGGAAAAAACATTATCAGCGGATCTCTCGACGCGGGTCACCCTCATGGAGGAAAACTGCGACAAGCATCATTCATCTTGCCGAAAGGTTTGGATGGCAAACAAATCAAGATGCGCGCAGAGCTCGAAACAAAGGGCGGCATTCGACGGCCGGTACGCTGGGCAAGTGCGCAACAACCTAACGTTGACGGTTCGCTAACTATCGAATTACTCCGGAACGACGATAGGAGATGGCGGAAGGGTGTGTGACGTTCATGGATTACGCGATTGGTGTCGATCTGGGCGGAACAAACATTAAAGTCGCCGTCACTTCCTGCGACGGAGAGATTCTGTCGCACCTGACTCATCAGACGGCCGACGATTCAACCAGCCGTTGGGCAAACACGATAAAGGAGATCATTGCGGAGATAGAAGGTAGCAGGGGCGGGAGGGCAGCCTGGATAGGAGTTGCTTCCCCAGGGTTGGCGGCTGACGACGGACTATCAGTAGCGAACATGCAGGGCCGACTGCGAGGGCTGCAGGGACTCAGGTGGACTGATTTCCTGCAGAGCTCAAGTCCTGTGCCGGTCTTGAATGATGCGCACGCTGCACTCCTGGGAGAAGCCTGGAAGGGTGCGGCGAGAAATTACCGATACGCAGTTCTTTTAACTCTTGGAACAGGCGTCGGCGGCGCGATCCTTGCGGACGGCCGTCTCTTTAAGGGTTGCATCGGCCGCGCCGGCCATCTCGGGCACATCTCTCTCAATCCGGATGGACCACTGGACATTGTCGGTACGCCGGGCAGTCTGGAAGACATGATTGGAAATTCGACAATTAAGAGGCGCTCCAACGGACGCTACTCTTCAACGCGAGACTTAGTGGAAGCCCATGTAAAAGGCGACAAGGATGCCACACAGATTTGGTTGCGATCAGTGCAAGCGCTCGCCGCCGGTCTTACGTCGATAATCAATGCAATCGATCCGGAAGTGATTATTCTCGGTGGTGGGATCGCACAGGCAGGGGCGGCTCTCTTCGAACCACTGTCCAATTTCATGAAACGAATTGAATGGAAGCCGATGGGCCATGAGGTCCATATCATTCCCGCAGCGCTTGGCGATATGGCTGGACCGCTCGGCGCTGTTTACAACGCAATGAACTTCGACAAGAGTTAACCGATTATGAACTTTACTACGATTGATTGGCTGATAGTCATTGGCTACCTCATAACATCTGTAACCATTGGCCTCATTGGAAAGCGCTATGTAGGAACTGTGTCGCACTACCTTGTGGCGGGGCGCGAATTGGGTCTCTATGTTGGCATCGCAACGCTGGCCGCAACTGAGATTGGCACCATCACATTCATGTATAACGCCGAACTCGGCTACAAATATGGCTTTGCGTCCTTCGCTGCTGCAATGATTTCCGGGATCGTGATGATCATTGTCGGTCGCACAGGATTCGTTATCAGCCGCTTGAGACAATTGAAGCTGATGACCGTACCCGAGTACTTCGAGGTTAAATACAGCCGCGGCTTGAGAATAATTACAGGCGTGCTCGTCGCGCTTGGCGGCATTTTGAACATGGGAGTGTTTCTAAAAATTGAGGGTGAATTTCTGACTATCGTCAGCGGTATTGATACGCGCCACATAGTCACCGTGATGACTGTTATTCTCCTCCTGGAACTGATTTACACGGTGCTTGGCGGAATGGTTTCAGTCGTAATCACCGATTTCATGCAGTACGTGCTTCTATCGGTCGCTACCATTCTTGTTTCAATCTATGCAGTGTATTACGCGGGATGGACAAACATCGTCAACAAGGTGTCCACCGTGATGGGCCCTGAGGGCTTCAATCCTCTCTTAAACCAGAAGTTCGGCTTAACGTTCCTGATTTGGCAAACTCTGCTCTGGTTCTCCGTGCATACGTGTTGGCAGACTACGGCAATGCGCATGTTCTCGACCAAGAGCCCGGAAACGTCAAAACGTGTGATGACCTGGACCGGCTTCATTTTTCTCGGTCGCGGCACGTTACCAATGTTGTGGGGGATAGCCGCGTTAACGCTTTTTGGAACTGGCGCACTGACCGGCGGTGTACCTTCGCCGGTCGTTAACGGCAGGACGCTCGCGCCGATCGATGCGATGCCTGCGATGCTCGCAACCATTCTCGGGCCGGGCATCCGCGGAATCGTCGTCGCAGGAATGCTTGCTGCCACCATGTCAGTGAATAGTTCATATCTCTTAGGTTGGAGCTCGGTTATTTCCCAGGATGTGATCATGCCCATTCGCAGGGCCCTCGGAAAAGCACAGCTCAGTTCGCGGGGCCAAATCTTTGTAAACCGAATAGCAAATCTGTTTGTCAGCATGTTCCTGATGTTTTGGGGGCTTTACTACACACCACCCGGCGCTGTGTATCTCTATCTAAATATCACTGGCACTATCTTTTTAGCCGGTGCTTTCGTCTGCGTGGTAGGGGGCCTGTACTGGCGGCGTGTTACCGTTTTTGGTGGTTATCTTGCAATGTTACTCGGCGCAGCCGGTGCAATCATCCCGTTCTTCTTCCTCGGATGGAGCGAGAATGTAACTGGCTTTGCCGCGTTCGGTCTGGCAGCCGGTGGTTTATTGCTCGGGTCGCTGTTAACCCGGCCAGCACTGGCTAGTGCGGATAAAACTGTGCCAGCAGATTGATTTGAGAGGAAAACTGAAATGAACTTTTGGCTTCTGTTCTGGACGATTTGTCTAATAATCGCCGGTGGTTCTTTTGCGTTCATAACCGCGGTCGTCTCAATTAAAGGCGCCCACGACCTTAAACAGTGGTTTAGAAGCCTAAGCCGTCAGATAAACGATCAGTAATTTCACCCCAACAGGCTCAACCACTGTCATCCAGTGTCATAGCGCTTTTTGCGAGATAGAAAATGCTTCGGCTGGCAATCGTGGGCTGCGGAGAACATTCGAGGGGTAGCCACGCGGCCCCGCTGGCAAGATATGCAGCCAATCACCCCGGCGACATCGAGTTAGCCGCAGCCTGTGACATCGACCGCGAACGAGCGAACTCCTTTTGCCGTGACTTCAATTTCGCCAAACCCTACACGGACCTCAGACAAATGCTGGCAACAGAAAAGCTGGATGCCTGCATTAGCGTTATGCCGGTGGACCGAATTGTAGATGTGGGGATATTGCTGCTCGAAAGAAAGTTGCCATGTTTAATCGAGAAACCGCTCGGTCAAACGCTTGCGGAAGTTGAACAACTGGCACGAGTGGCGCGCGAAACCGGCACGCCTCACATGGTCTCCGTGAACCGTCGTTTTATGCCTTACCTTAATCGAGCTTGTTCGTGGGCCCGAGAAGCAGGCCGCGTTCAATATGTCCGGGCAACTCAGGTGAGGCATTCTCGCTCGGAACTCGACTTCATCTGGTCAACCGCGATCCACCCGCTCGATGCGTTGCGCTATATCGCCGGCGAAGTAAATGAATATGAAACGAACGTCAAGTCTGATCCTGCGATATCCACGATCTGGTATGCGATCTCTCTTCGTTTCATCACCGGCGTAACCGGACTGATCGAGATCCTGCCGACAGCAGGTATGGTGGAAGAATCGTACGAGTTATTCGGTGAAGGATTTCGCGCTCGCGTAGTCGCCGGAGCAGGGACGCAGCGACGTTTAGAATGCTGGCGCAGCGGACAACTCGAAATAGACGAGCAAAGTTCGGAAACAGAACCCGAGGACCTGCGCAACGGCAGCTACGAAGAAGTTGTTGAGTTTGTTGGAGCTCTAAAAAGCGGTAGGTCACCACGACCTGCTATAGAAGAGATTTTGCCTTCGGCTCGGATTTGTTTTGCGATCGCAGAAGGGGTCTCACGTTAGAAGTAAATCACTGTCAGCAAGTTTTTACTCCAGTAGGAGTGGCATCTTTATAGCTCCGGACAACCATTTCTTCCCAGCGCCGTTCGGAGGAGCGGAAGTCAACTTAATTGGGACTCGTCTAGATTCGTTATGAAAATATGCTTATTTACTATTCTATCTATTGCTCTACTGGGAGCGTTGACTCTGCTCGTCGATCAGCAACCGGGAGTCGGCGGCAGTCCTTTTCCTAAAAACGACATCACTTATTCGACGGAGGTCGTTACACCACACATCAAATGGGCAACAAAGCTTCCTGATGGACCAATCAAGTCATTCTTCATTCCCTCAATTCAATACGGTCGCGACATGGTCGAGTTGATGCAAAGACTGCAACTCGCTCCAACTACCGACTCTATCGATCGCGAATGGGACATCAACTGCTGGGGCATCGGTGACTACTATGGACACGAGTTCCGAGGCGACCGGGACGATTATCAAATAGTCTACAAATACGTCGAGAAAGACTTGACCAGTGATGTGCCATTTGAAGTGATGGTAATTCCGGGACTAAACGGGTGGAATCGCATGACGCGTCCGACTCGCGATGCCATTCTGCGACGCGTAAGGGATGGTGCCGGACTGGTTCTGCTACATCCGTTCATCGGTGACCTGAAGGGTCATCCCTTTAAAGGTGACGAAGCCGTCAGCGACGAGCGAATTTGGGAGATCTCACCGCTCGTTGGCGTTATGGACGATACAGTCAATGAGCGCGGCTATCCCGAAAGAAATCAGGACGCGATTGCAAAAGGTAAGTGGGAGGTGGTGAAGAAGCACTTCATTACCGAGGGAGTTTCACTCGATCTGTTGCCTGAGGGAGCAAACGGAGGCTCGTTTTATAAATACAAATCCGACGGCGAGGTCCTAATCAAATCGGGGGATTATCCGATTATCGCAGCAAAGAATTATGGGAAGGGCCGTATCGTCGCTCTGGCATACGTCGATGAGGGCTTTACACCTCAAAGTATCAATCCCGTCGAAACGAAGATTTACTGGGACTACTGGGAGTATCAATACTCACTTCTTGCACGCACAATTCTGTGGGCGGCAAGGCCTCAGCAGAGTTTGCACATTTCCTCACTGACCGCTGAAAATCCTGATCATCCAACCGTTAAGCTCATCCTGAATTCCGATCGAGCGCGATCTGTCGAAATCGAGATCGAATGTAAAAACGAATTTGTAGGCGAGCTGAGCTCTCAACGCTTAACAAAAGAACTGCGAGCGGGCGAAAACTCAATCGAGATCGCACCGGCTCCTCCATCGAACAGTTGGCCCGGAGGTCGCCAGATTTTCGACATCATCATTCGCGATGGTCACGATGGCCCAACTCTTAACTGGGGATCAACCACGCTCCAGAATCAGAAACGAGCCATGATGACGCTCGCGAAACCATCCGTTGACGTTTATAAGCGCGGTGAAACGTTGAGCGCAGTGCTACGAGCTGCCGGCGATCTCGCAGGTCTGCAGATGAGAATGCGGATCACAGACGACCTTGGCAGAGTCCTGGGGCTAGTTACCAAACCAGCTCGGGGCGAGCGTACGTTCAGTTATCCGTTATCTGATTTTCTTGGAAAGTTTGCGATCGTGACAGCTGAACTCGTTGACGTTCACGGTACCGTCATAGATCAGCTGCGGGCAAAACCGGTCATGGTTGTGCAGGACAAGCGCCGGATCCATGAATATACGGCGCTCGTTTCGTTTGGAGGAACAAAGCACTACTTGCAGGATGCGCAAATGCGCATGGTGCGCGGCGTCGCGGCAGATACTGGATTCACCTGGGGTGGTGATGTTGATAATTCATTGAACGTTCCTCGCGGAACCTTTGGTGTGTACTGGTATGATCGCGGGCCCACGACCGCAGAGGGGCTGGAAAAAGCAATTAAGGAATATGAACGAACCGGAGACTTCGAAGCGCTGGGCTATCTCACAAAAAAGGAACTCTTCAAACGCACAGGCGATAAGAAGTTTCTCCAACGCACGCCTTCGTTCAACGATCCGGTATTCATGCGCACTTTTGCCGATATCGTGCGCGCAGTCGCGCGTAATAAAGCTCGCTACAACATGGACTATTACTTTGTTGGTGACGAGGGTTCACTGACGTCTTACGGCGACGAAGTAGATTTCGACTGGAGTCCGCAGACCCTGAAAGATTTTCGGATTTGGCTTCAGCAGGAATACGGTACGCTTTCAGCTTTGAATAGCGAGTGGCATACGGCTTTTAAAAACTGGAATGATGTAGTTCCCTTCACCACGGACGAGGCGCGTAAGAGCGGGAACTTTGCACCGTGGGCCGATCACCGAACTTTCATGGAGATTACTTTCGCGCGCACCTATCAGACGGCTCGAGACGCCGTCTTGGAAGGCGACAAAGACGGACATATCGCCGTCTCAGGAACTCAGGCCACGAATGCTTACGACGGTGCCGACTGGGCGCGGTTGGACCGCGTAATCGATGACTTTATTTCTTACGATGGCGGGAATCAGTGGGACATGCATCGATCCTTTGCCAAACGAAACGCGATGCTCGGGTTTTGGACAGGCTACGGCTCGCACGGTTTAGCTGTGCAAAATGCAATCTGGTCGGCGGCCATTCAAAACGTGCTGCATCCAAATGTTTTTTGGATGTACTCGTTTCTCGATCCTGACCTCACGTACTCGAAATCGGCGCGTGACATGGGCATCGCTTTTAAATCACTCAAATTCGAAGGAATTGGCGAATTATTAATGGAGTCTGAGCGACTTCACGATGGTATCGCTTTGCATTACTCGATGCCTTCTGTTCATGCAGCAAGCATTCTCGGATATCACAAACGCACACGCGACGACGACGATGAAATGCCGGTCAGAACCGGACTCACCTTCCCTGCAAACCGGGACGGCTGGGTGCGCTCAATCAAGGATCTCGGCATGCAGTTCAACTTCATTGATGCTGATTTAATGCGAAAGGGCGAACTGATCCCGAGCAAATACAAAGTGCTTGTTCTACCGTTCTCATCGGCGTTATCGGACGATGAGGTAAAAGGGATTATAACGTTTGTGCAATCGGGAGGGGTTGTAATCGCCGATGGCGCGACTGGAATCATGGACCAGCATTGCGCATGGCGCCAGAGCGCAGCTCTCAATGAATTATTCGGGATTAACGCTCCAACACCGTCAAATCGAGGTTCCATGAAGCCTGTTGCGGGTGAGGTAAAGGTCACGGAAGAAGGCGGAAGGTGGGGATTAGATGCAAAAGATCTGACGGGTATAGCGGCGGCCGAAACAAACATTAAAGCAGCCGCTGGAATACCGCTTGTTCGGATTGCGGATACTGATGCTGTCATCACTCGAAAAGTCGGAAACGGGTGGGCCGTTTATCTCAACACATTTCTTCATGATTACTCGAAGGAGCGAGCAGAAAAGTTCGGTGGTGGACAGTATCGATCGCTTATTGCGGCCGTTCTCACGCATGCCGGCGTGGAACCAGTTGTGCGCGTTTTGGGCGCCCGCGGTAAGCGGCTCGAGCAAGCGCAGGTCGTTCGTTACCATTTCGGAGACGAACAGATTCTGACCATCGTCAAGGATAATATGGCTGTTGAAGGAATCTCCCAGCGGGATGGAGTGACAATCTACAACGATTCCGCGCTAGGTCGAATCGCCAGACAGGATATCTCTATCCGCCTGCCCGCTAAGTTTCACGTCACTGACATTCGCTCTGGGAAGCGACTCGGGTTTACAGATTCAGTCCAATCGTCCGTGATTGTAGGAGATGCGCTCGTTCTGGGGTTAAGTGCGGCCGATAACAAGATTACAATCGATGCTCCCGCCACTGCTGCACTTGGTGAGCACGTCAAATTGAAGATTGATTCCACATTACCGGGTCCGCGATTAGTGCGTTGCCACGTCTTCGATCCAGACGGCGCGATGTTACCGGTATATGCGAGCAATTTGTTGATGCAAAGCTCCTCTGGCTGGTTTGTGCTGCCCTCCGCATTGAACGATGTAGGAGGTCTGTATACCGTCATAGCAACAGATGTGGTAACGGGAGCGACTGCTAGTGCGAAGATCACTTTGAAATAATGCGTCGGGGGGCCGCAAAGAAGCACAAAGCGGCACAAATGACTAAAGCTGAATTTCTGTGTCTTTTGTGGGTGCTATAAGATGAATCTGGCCATCTTCAATTCAAAACAGGAACTGGGCGATGCGGCGGCCAGGGACGCGGCTGACTTGATTCGTGAGGCGATCAGCAAACGCGGCGAGGCATTTGTTATCGCAGCCACAGGTGCTTCGCAATTTGAGTTTCTGGATGCGCTTACAAAAGATCGAAGTCTCGACTGGTCCAAGGTCACCTTCTTCCACCTCGATGAATATGAAGGGCTGCCCGAGACGCACCCGGCCAGCTTTCGCAGGTACCTGAAGCAACGAATAGTGGATCGCGTCAGGCCGCGCAGTTTCAATTTCATTCGCGGCGACGCTCCGGATCTGTTTGAGGAATGCCGCCGAATAAGCCAATTGATATCACGTCAGAAAATTGATGTCGCTTTCGTGGGCATTGGTGAGAACGGTCATCTTGCTTTCAATGATCCACCGGCAGACTTCGAAACGGATGAGCCATACATCGTGGTTGAACTGAATGAAGCCTGTCGTAAGCAGCAAGTAGGCGAAGGGTGGTTCAGAAGTGTGGAAGAAGTTCCCGCCCGAGCCGTTTCGATGTCAATAAAACAAATTCTCAAGGCGCGCACCATTTTGTGTATCGTCCCGGACAAACGAAAGGCCGAGGCTGTAAGGAATTGTCTGGAGCGTGAGGTCAGTCCCGAACGACCTGCTTCAATTCTCCAGCGACACGGTCAAACAAATATATATCTCGATCGAGAATCAGCCTCGCTTTTAAGCTGTTGAAGAGCGGCGATGCCTGCAGAGTCTTCATTCATACATGTCGGCGGGTTACGTGACGTCGCAAGTTTTCGACGGTGGCTGGCCAACTGCGAGATCGTGATTCCATGTGATGAAAATTTACTGGCCGGCAACGCGTCACCGCTGGTACAGCCTATCGATAAGAGTGGAGTTCAATTCGGAAATCGATTTGCGATTCAACCGATGGAAGGATGGGACGGCACAGACGACGGTCGTCCTACAGAGTTAACGTTTCGCCGCTGGCAACGATTCGGCACAAGCGGCGCAAAATTGGTATGGGGTGGTGAAGCTGTTGCTGTTCGACACGATGGCAGAGCAAACCCTAACCAACTCGCCATCAACAAAAACTCCAGAGATGATCTAGCAAGGCTTCGACAAACTGTGATAGATGAACATAGACGCGTCACTGGGTCGGTAACTGACCTGATGATCGGTCTTCAACTCACTCACTCAGGTCGTTATAGCAGTCCGAATTCACATAATACTCCGGAGCCTCGGATACTGTATCACCACCCAATTCTGGACAAGCGCCTCGGGATTCCTGTTGACTATCCAGTACTGACGGACAGTGATATTCGCGAAATCATTGAGGACTTTAAAAACGCCGCCCTTGTCGCCCAGGAAGCAGGTTTTCATTTTGTCGACATAAAGCATTGTCACGGTTACCTGGGCCATGAATTTCTAAGCGCTCACACCCGCGGCGGCGCCTTTGGAGGGAGTTTTGAGAACCGCACCCGGTTTCTGCGAGAGATTGTCAGATGCGTTCGACGAGTGGCGCCCAACCTGCTGATCGGCGTTCGACTTTCCGCATTTGATACGATTCCGTTTAGAAAAAGCACGTCGCCGTCACCTAAGCATCAATCAGGGGCCGGAGTTCCAGAGTCCCTCAATTCGCTGCTTCCGTATCGGTGGGGCTTTGGCGTCAGCGCCGATGATCCTACCCAGCCTGATCTTGCTGAGCCAGTGCGATTCTTATCGCTGCTCAGTGACCTAAAAGTGAATCTCGTAAATATCTCCGCAGGCAGTCCATACTACAATCCTCATGTACAGCGACCGGCTTTCTTTCCGCCTTCGGACGGATATCTTCCGCCTGAAGATCCGCTCAAGGGTGTAGCACGCCAAATGCAAGTAACTCGCACGCTGAAGCAGCAGTTTCCAAAGCTAGTTATCGTCGGATCTGCATACAGTTATCTTCAGGAACTCCTGCCAAATGTGGCGCAAGCTGCCGTGCGCGAGGCATGGACCGACTGCGTTGGCCTGGGCAGAATGATCCTTACCTATCCTTCTTTGCCGCTCGATGTCATCCAAGGGCGCACTTTGCAACGCAAGATTATCTGTCGCACGTTCAGCGACTGTACGACCGCGCCACGAACAGGACTGCCGTCAGGTTGCTACCCACTCGATCCGTATTACAAAAATTCTGCCGCAGCAGTGCAGCTGAAAAATTCAAAAGCAAGAAAATGAATCGATGCAGATTGAAGACATACTGAGCCGCGTCCGTCCGCGTCGAAGAGTCGAGGGCATTGCCGCTGCGCTGTTGCCATTCAATGCGGATGGCAGTATTGCCGTTGAAGCGTTTCAGACTCGTTTACGGGCGACGCATTCGGCGGGACTTTGCAATGCCGTCAATATGGATACCGGTTATGTTAATTACCTTTCCGAGGCCCAACAGTTAGAGGTCTTGAACTGGGCTCGAGAAGCTCTCGGTCACAACGTTAGATTCGTCGCTGGCGCTTACATCGAGGGACTCGAGGGTGATCCGGTCTCACTGTATCATCGAAAGATGGATCAAATAATCGAGCACGGTGGAACTCCTATTATCTTCCAGACAGCACGACTTCACGATCAACAGTCGGTGAAGAAAATCGCCTGTTATCGCGCAATCTGTCAGGGATACCCGGAAGTGCTGTGCTTTGAGCTCGGTAGAATGTTCGCCCCGAATGGCGAAATTTTTGACGATGAAACGATCCGTGGCCTAATGGAGATCGCGGAACTGAGTGGCCTCAAGCACTCATCTTTGGATCGAACGAAGGAGTTTGAGAGGTTGGCCATGCGCGACAAGGTTCGTCCCGAGTTTCGCATTTATACTGGAAACGATCTGGCAATAGACATGATCGAGTACGGCTCGGATTATTTGTTGGGACTGGCGACGTTCACTCCGGAAAAATTCGCTGAAAGAGATCGTCTTTGGCAACAAGGCAATCCTTCATACCTCGCATTGTCTGATGCTCTGCAGCGTCTCGGCAATGTAGCCTTTCGTTCGCCCATACCAGCGTACAAACACTCAGCGGCGATTTTCCTGAAGCTGTTGGGAAAAATTCCATCAGATCAAACACACCCGAAAAATCCGACGCGACCCGCCTGGGAATCCGAGTTAATGCACGAGTGCGCCCTCAATTTGGGGCTTATCGGTTGATTCGACGTGCAGGCCGAGTTTGTTGGGAAAAGAAAGAATTAAGGTATGAACGAGCAGTGAACCTGCAAGTCGTCATTCACACGATCCGTGTATAATGCGCACCGCGTTCGCCTCTCCGGCGAACGTAGTGGTCGCGTGGGGTGAGGACACGTGGCCCATAAGGCGGGAGCTGTGGGAGGCTCCCGCCTGCTTATACCTCGCGCTGATTCTCATGACTCGGTTGGGATTTTCGTTCTCTCAGCAATTACGAAAATTCAGATGTTTTGAATCAGCGCCATAATGTTGCCTTCGGTGTCTTTGAACCAGGCAGCTTTGGCGCCGCCGGCAGTCGAAATGCCCTTTTCATCCATCCCAAGCATGTCGTACTTCTCGAACTTCACGCCGCGTGCATTGAGTTCTGCGACCTCGCGCTCGATGTCCTTGACTTGCCAGAACGCCTGACTTGCCTTCGAGGTACCAGCGTTTGGTGTCGGATACAGGAAGCACGCCGTATCTTGGCCAAACTCGTAAATTACGCCGCCTGCCGTCACCTCTTTCGGTTTGAAACCTAATTTCTCCTCATAAAATTTGCGTGCCCGTGCGACGTCCTTCGCAGGTATATATGAATACATTGGAGCTTTTTGCAGCATCGTCAGTCTCCTTGTGTGTGTCTCGACCTTTTAGATTCGTACTACCCAATGGTAGTTCGTTCGAGCAGACATGAAATCGACAGGTTGTCAGGTAATTGTACGTTGTTAACACCGCCACAGCGCTAAATGAAGTAGATACATCATTACCGCCAATTGGCAACCGCACATTCAAGTAACTAGCATGAAGTCATCTAAATTCCTGCTTAACGCGTTTGTCATACTGCTCTTTTAAAATCCCAGTCACAATCGCGATAATAGTGGCAACTAAGTCAGCCGCGATCTGAATCGAAAGGGCCAACAGCATCGCCCTAATCGAGCGCGTCGTCGTCCATTTGCCCAGGTTGACAATGCGCGTGTTATCGGATCAACTTAGTAATGTAAACAATGTCGTTCATGAGCAAGACATCGGCGTTCCGCGGGCTGCGCGCTCTTCAAAACCTGGTGTCCGATTCTATGGCAATAGACATGGGA
>JBKPCC010000072.1:0-26432 GCA_046727215.1 Acidobacteriota bacterium | reverse complement strand
CTTTCATCGAAGCGCTTGTCCGGAAAACCGATGCTGAAGGTTTGCACCGGCGAAACCTCGCGAGACATCAGCCCAACGACGACAGTTGAATCGATTCCCCCACTTAGAAATGCTCCGAGCGGCACGTCGCTGCGCAACCGTATTCGCACAGCATCCGCAATAACATCTTTCAAACCTTCAACGTAATAATCGAAGGACTTCGAGTAGTCAGGAACTGGTGATACACGCCAGTAGCGCTGAACGACGTGGGTGCCTTTTCGACAGTCCGCAATCAGCATATGCCCGGCTGGAAGTTTGCTGACGCCCGATAGAATGCTGCGCGGTGCAGGGACGTAAAGCACGCCGAGGTAATCATCGAGCGCCGAAGGATCCACTGTGCGGTTAAGCCGCGACCATGCAAGCAAAGCCTTAATCTCGGATGCGAAGGCGAGTTGGTCTTCACTAACACTGTAGAACAGCGGTTTCTTGCCTACGCGATCGCGAGCGAGCACAAGACGTTGTTCATTGACGTCCCACAACGAAATCGCGAACATGCCGCGCAGATGATCGACAAACTGCAAGCCATAATGTTGGTACGCGTGAATAATGACTTCAGTATCGGACTTCGTACGAAATTGATAGCCGTGTTGCTCAAGCTCTTTGCGCAATTCTACGAAGTTGTAGATCTCGCCATTGAACATTGCTGATACCGTACCGGTCTCATTCGTCATCGGTTGATGACCACTATTCAAATCAATAATGCTCAAACGTCGAAAACCGAACGCGACTGGTCCACTTGAAAACCGTCCTTCATCATCTGGTCCCCGGTGCTCGAGAGCAGACGCCATCTGTGACGCGAGCTCAGCTTCGGCAAGAAGATGATCGCCGTTTAGATTAACGATCCCTGCTATTCCACACATTGAGTTAGGAGAGGTTGAGAAGTGAAAAGCATGACGGGACTTGCTGGATCCCGCGAACTCGCTACACCGTCGGACTGAGCTTTTCTTTCAACTTTTCCTGTCGAAATCTTGTTAGGGAAGCGAGATACGCCAGGTACTGACGGTAGGCGGCGGGAGTCAACATAATTGGCGGATTGTCAGACGTTAGACCGATAAATGCGAGGCCGAAAGTGAATGACGGCGCGACCAAACGCATTGCCATCGCCGCCATAAACAAAAGGCTCCAAACTAACATCGCCGCGACAAAAGCCCGCCGTCTTGGGCGCTGAGGCAACGTCAACTGCCTCAATCCCGCAAATAGAAGTAGCAGTACGGCAACAAAGCCAAAGCTGCCATGCTCGGCAAGCATTCGCGTGAATTCCGTATGCGCACTTTTCCATCCGAAGTCTCGGTAGAACGACATTCCCACGCCTACTCCGAAAATCGGGTTTTCATCCCAAAACTTGAGGTCAGATTCGGCAATCTCGGTTCGTCCAGTTGTGCTTGTATTTTCGAAGCGGGCCGTTAACGCGCCTCCCGTTAAGTCGTTAAGACGCGGCATCACGATAAATATCGCCACCGCCAATGTGAGCCCACCGAAAAACAGAATCCTAAGCCGGGCTTGTCGGTCCCGGCTCAGGCAGGCAATAGCGGCGATCGCTCCGCCGCCCGCACCGTACAGACCGCCGCGGGAAAACGTCAACGCACTCTGACTGGCAAGGAAGATCATCGCCAAAAACATCAAGAGTTTTATCAGGAAGTTCTCTCTACTCTTTAAAAGAAAGAGGAGCGCAACCAACGCTCCCAGTCCCAAAATCGCAGACACCTGATTCGGACCGTAACCCCCGCTGGTGATAAACATTGAGTGCGATCCCCAACGGATTGAGTCGGCAGTCAAAATACCGAACAGTGCGATCGAGGCGAGGCCGATTATGGGCGCAAGGAACGAGATCATGATGCGTTCAAACTCGGACCAGGTGATTTTGAGATGTGAGAAGAACCACGCCGAGACCAGCAACGCAAAGGGACCAGACAGGTTGAAACTCATGATATCGCGGAGGCGATCCAGATTGAAGTAGTACTGCATTACTGTGGCTATAATGCCCGGAGTAAGAAGAGCAAAATACAATACCGGGAGCAAAGGCATCCTGATCAACCTGTTTCGAACCAGCGCCACAATGAGAACAAGGCCCGTGGCGTACTTGCCGTATTCCCAGAAGATGCTGGCGTCATTCATTCGCCACAGCACTTCTGAACCCGTAATGTAAGCTCCCACACACGCGACTTGCCGCAAACAACCTTTCGAAACGGCCCATCGTAAACCAACGACCAGAGTGACTAGAGCGTGCAGCGTCGCCAGTTGCGGGTACGTTTTCATCCCCAGGGCGAGTGGAACGTGCAATGCAACAAACGCAATGCCCACCCATCCGGCCATCACTGCAAGGCTAGAGGGCCTCGGCACTTCCGGATAAGAAACTTCTTGTACCCAGAGACTTTCGCTCACGCGCTAAGGACCTTTTCGTAGATTCCCATGAGCTGCCTGTGTAACTGGCTATGAGAATGAAAACGCTTGACGTATTCCTGACCAACTCTCCCTAATTCACTTCGCAGGTTTGGATTCGTTACCAGGCGCAACGCTGCACTGGCCAATCCCTGTTCGTCGCTCGGGTCTGACATGAAGCCTCGATCCTGGCCGAGGAGCACCGGCACACCGCCAACCTTTGTTGCGGCAACCGGTAAGCCATGCGCCATCGCTTCGAGAATTACATTCGGGGTACCTTCGAGGTCAGAAGTTAGCAGCAGTAAATCAGCTTGCTGATAAACCGCACTCATATCGCTTCGTTCCCCGAGCATTTCTACTTTTCCTGACAATCCGAGAGTTTGCGCAAGTGACTCAATCAGTGGTCTTAATGGACCATCTCCAGCGACGGCAGCCTTAATGCCGACTTCGGGAGCTTGTTCAACTATGCTGGAAACGACACGAAGAAACCGATCAGCTCGTTTTTCTTCTGTTAACCTGCCAACGAATAATAGGCGAACGGATCCGTTCCTCTTCACATACCGCTGACCATTCCCATTTTTAATTGATACAACATTGGAGATCAGATCGATGCGATTCAATGCGAGACCACGCGCGACCGCCTGTTCACGAGCAATGCTGGAATTTGTAATGTGATGTCGCGGTAACTTCAGATTGAGGCGCCCAATAAAGCCGCCGCTACGCAGATCTACATCGAGATTACTTCTGATTGCTCCTATTTCTTTTGCGGCGGTGACGCGCGCTGCAACTGCCGCATACAAGTTCGTATAGAAGTGGATACTTTGCAGGATGTCGGCAGGCTCACGTCGCAAGCTTCGGATGATGTTATTAAGTTTTCCCAGCCTCGAGCTGCTTTCCTTAGCCATGTGCTGAACGCTAATGCCGAGTTCAGTGATCTCTTTCTCAAACGGTTCACCCTGAGTTAAGCACAACACACGAGCGGCGACTCCGTTTTGCTGAAGCGCTTCAAGCATGTACACGAGTTGCCGTTCGGATCCGCCTCGGCCGAGAGTGCCTGCTAGAAAACAAACCTTCAGTTTTTCAGGATCAAACATCGGATCGAAGCGAACGACCCCAGGCGGCGTGCAACAGGTCACCGATCGTGTCGCGCCAACGCTCGAGCGAGTACTGTTGTGCTGTATTGATCGCTTGGCGTCTCATTTCGCCATAACGACCGGGATTGGACAGAATTTCTATGACAGCCTGTGCGACCTCAGCGGGCGAAACTTCCTTCAACAATGTTCCGCAATCGTCTCCGATAAGCTTTGGCAGTACAGAGACGCGGGTGGTCACTACCGGCACGCCCTGGGCAAGTGCTTCCAAGACAACTTTCGGGAAGCCTTCGGAGGATGTGGGATAACAGAAAACATTAGCCTCGCGTAGAAGTCTGATTACTGAATCGTGATCAACTTTTCCGTGGAAAGTAATCCGGTCGGCGAGCCGCAACGTTTCCGCTAAATTCTTGAACTCTGTTAACGCATCACCATCTCCGACGACGTCCAGACTTGCGTGAGGAAAGCGCTCGAGAATAGCCGGAAGACTCTGAATAACGATGTCGGTTCCTTTTCCTTGTTCCTGCCGACAGATAATGATTAGGCGCACATTCTGATCAAGCGGTGGACGACTGTAACGCGCAGCTGCTTGCAATTCCTTGTCGGTCAACGATGTCGAGAAGATCCAGCAAAGGTTCGGGTTGCGCAGGGAAGGCTGTTCCGCTGCCCCTCCAGTTGCGAGCATGACATTTCGACCACCGGCAAACCTTTCCATAAACCACTTCCAAAAATGTTCTGCCGGCGTGCGTTGCACAAACCAGTTTCCGCAGTGGCGGACAAATAGTGGTTTCCGCATCACGAGCGCTAACAACATTCCAACCGTTCCTATGTCACCGGGAATCGGAGCGTGAACTGCGTCTGTAGTCCGCATTTCGCGAAACAGCGTGGTCGCACTACGTACTAGCCAGAAGGGAAGACGCAGTTTGCGCCAGACGCCAGTCCCACTGGGAGATGGAAGCGGTACCACACGCAGATTGTGGCCCGTCAAAGGAATTTCTCCTGAGGCCAGTTGTCTTGCGCCAAAAGGCAGGCACAGCCGAGTTTCATCGAAGAGTTCAGACAGCGCACTCATCTGAAAAGGAAAACCACCGTCGGTCGCGAACCGGCGCTCCGCGGAGTCGGTTAACCAGCACTGTTTATAAGAAACAACCAGCAACTTCATTTGGTACAGTGGACTTTTTGGTAGTTAGTCATGCAGACCTGCGACGAACTGGCCCATACTCTCATCGCCAAATCTGTAGCTCGCAGGAAATTCCGATACCAGGATCTTGGTTTGTTCAACCGGATCTATGTAGACGAGTTTTTGATTTGCAGGCTGCACAAAATTCAGGTCGGTCTGCTCATTTAGAACCCAATAGACTCTCACCGGTGTGCTGGTATGAGCTTGTTTCCAGTAGTCAGTGGTGGGGAAGATACGCATCGTTTTACCTAAGACTGGTCCTCCTTGCTGGAACCCGTCGTAAGTGAAGCAGGCATACTCCTCGACAAAAAAGAGCGCTTTCGGATCCGCTACCGCCAATTCTTTCAACTTTCTTTTAGAACTCTCTTTCGATGAAAACATCATGAAACTAGGGTAGCTGAGTTTGTAAGAGGTTCCGCGATATCGAACGTTCTTTGACGGAACATATCCGAGCACTGTTTCGACTAGAAAACCATTTCGCTCGGGCAGGAACGCCTGGGCGGGCATATAAGCACAGACGTACAAAACGAAAGCGACTACCACGGCGCGGGCAACTGAAGTCGTAACGGGATTGATTTTTCTGATCGTTGCGAGTTGATAGAAAACAAGAAAACCTGTCAGCGCAAGGGGTTCGTAATACCTTTTGATGCCGAGCAGTCCCAACCTCACTGCCAAATTGATCCCAATCAGAAAGCCGAGTAGCGAGATTGGAAGAAGCCAGAGACTAAAAGCCCTATCACTCCGAAAAGGTTGTCCGTCGCGTTGCCGGTTCCTGATGAGGAGCAGTGGCACAATCAAGAGGATTCCGACGCAAATTATTCCCGACACGTAAAACAGTACCGTCGAGTTCAGTTTAAAAATGATTTGATCCGGCAGAGGAATGCCGAAAATCATGTTCGCCGAGATGTACAGCTTTTGTGACATGTTCCTGATCACAACTGACAGACTCGACGTTAATCGGCTAAACGTTGCTCGATCCGAAATGCCGCCGGTTCCAACCGCGTAGAACTTGCTGTAAAGGTATGTTGGGAGAATTAACGTGAGACTAGATGCTAAAAAGATGGCGAACCGCTTAAGACTATCTTTGTAATCGGGAAAGCGAACCTGAACAAGTATCAACAAACCAGCTAAACCAAG
Organism: Acidobacteriota bacterium; assembly: GCA_046727215.1. Taxonomy (GTDB): domain Bacteria; phylum Acidobacteriota; class Blastocatellia; order Pyrinomonadales; family Pyrinomonadaceae; genus PSRF01. The sequence continues at coordinate 20,606 of JBKPCC010000072.1, read as the reverse complement.
AAACAGGCTTGAATAGCGAACGGCATACAGTGCGCCGAAAAGAAGGCCAGCGACCGCGGCCGTAAGATATGACGCTTGACGTTCACTTTGTTTGACGAGAGCGAGAAAGACAAACGGAATGCCGGCCCAAAGAAAAATGTCAGTTCCGTCCCAGCCTAACGTAAAGAAAATCGGCGCCAAGGCTGCGATAACGACATGAGTTGGATATTGTCTGCCTCCAATTGAAAGTGGCTCTTTAACGAATTGGCTAAGAATGATTCCCCACCCGATCCAGCCGAGAAGCGTCGTTGCTGCGTAGATCAATTTGAGAGATAAGAGCAGCGACAATCCCAGTTCGAGGAACGCGGCCAAAATTATGGAAAAACCGGGAGGCCACCACGTTAAGTATCTCGGTTGGGGATCGACCGTGATATCGAACGATGCAGGGGGCACATCATTAGTCGTAGTAAGACCTCGCCCTTGAACCAGGTTTTGCGCAGCTTCCAACTGAGACGACTGGTCCTTTCCCACTTCGAATGGGGCAACAAAGCGCGCCGCAATGAGCACAAGCGCAGAAGCAATGACAATGCTGAATACGGTGTTCCGCTTTACCAGCATGCTGAGGCGTTTCCAGTTTTGTCGGATGGAAAAGTTAGACTGCATATTTTTTGTTGCCAGGCGAACCGTGACCACGCAGCACACCTACAAAACCCGCCAATCGACCGCGTAATTCCAACCAATCACTTGATCGTCGTCGACGCAAAGCTGAGGCGCCAATCCGGAACAACTCGAACAGTTGAAAACGCCAGAAACGGAGTTGGTGTCGCCAGGTTAGAGGTTGAACTACGTCGCGAAATACGTAGTAGTAATTAACGACGCACTTGTAACCAATCTTTTTTCGATCCACACGTCCGTTGGGCGAGTGGGCTTCGGTGCAATGTGCGTCACCACATTGAAGCAATTCCCATTGCCTTCCCGCGCGAAGAGAGAAATGCGCATCTTCAAGAACTCCGTAATCGCTGAAGAAAGGATCAAACCGGAGTCCGCTTTCAAAAACTTCGCGCCTCCAGACAGCGCAAGCGGTCGTCATGAAATCGACCTGGCGTACTCCTTGAAATGGCGGTTGTGCGTTGGAGTTGATTGGATAGCCACTCTTAAAGTCGTACCGACCAGGCTCATAAGTCGAAAGCAATCTCAGGCGGCGATACCAACGCCAGCGCTCATGGGAACTGAAAGCGAAGTTTTGATTAATCCGATATCCGACAATGCCGCCGATGCGCTTTTGTGAATCCTGCGTAAAGACGTCGAGAATCTTTTTGAGAAAATCGGCCTCTAATCGCACATCATCGTCCACAAAAGCTATAAACGAAGTGCCTGAAGCTTCCTTAACGCCCCTGTTTCTCTGCACGGCGGTTCCGCGCTCACTTCTCAGATAGTGACATTGAAACGGCAGCAAATGTTTCAGTGCGACAACTATCTCTTCAGTCGCCGTTTCCTCTGGCGGCGCACCATCAACGAGAATGACTTCTTGCGGCAAAGTGGTTTGCTGAGCCAGATTTCTTAATAAACCTGAGACCTCAGTTGGCCGCCGCAGCGTAGGCGTTACAACAGAGACATTGGTATTCGGTTTCGTTTTCATCCTTCTCAGGCGTAGGCGACCGAACTCATTTCGGCGAGTTTGACGAGACAGTGCGCAACGCGAGTTCCGCTGTAACCGTCGAGACGATGGCCGAACATGCTTTCAATCAACATCTGTCGTTTCGCTCGATCAGCTTGCGGCTGCGTCAATGCTTTTCGTAACAGTTGCCGCATCTCGTCCTCGGTCCATGCGACTGTGACAGCGCCGCTTTGCACGACCGGGCGATAGTGATCGAAATCGTAATATCGAGCGTAATCTAGCGGACTGATGTTCACGCCCGGCGGGTTATAACCAACATTGATCACCGGTTTATCGAACATACATAACTCAAGTGAAACTGTAGACGCGACGTTAATTCCTACTGCAACGTGACGAAGCGTATTCGTTAAGAGATACGTATCTTCCATGTGTGGCGTAAGCCACGCGCGCTCCCACGGGATTTCCGGAAATAGAACATCCGGATTGCGACGTTTGACTTCATCAAATCGTTTTGTGTGGTCCTTCGGATACACTCGGACGAGAAGTTGTGGGGAACCGACATCCTTCATTTGGCGCAACATTTTGGCCAAACTCTCGACTACCAGATCTTCTCCCGGCATGTGATTGGCCATGCCCGTACTGTAGAGAACAATCGGACGCTTCGGGTCCGCACCTACCTTGGTGCAAAACTCTCGTCGCGACCATCTGAACTCAGGACGAAAATGAAAATCGAACTGAGGCGTTCCTGTAACGATCACTTGCTCTGGTTTAACGAAGTCATAAATCTGCAACAACTGGTTCTGCAGCCCTTCATTCCAAACCAGGTAATAATCATAGTCGGGAATGATTCTTCCCTGCGAAGTCAAATTGTCCCAGGAAAAGATAAACGCAACTGTAGGTATGCCGAGCCACTGAGCAGCTTGGACCGCCTGAATCGCTACGTTTGCATGAACATGTGAGCCGTTGAATACAAGCGAGGGTTTAATCTTCTGAAACAATCGAACGTACTCGTCAGTTGTCCTAAGCGCTTTGCTGGACGCCCTTTCAAGTTTGGAAAGCAAACCCAAACCCGACCGGGACACAAACGGGCGGCACATGGCCTTTTTCACGGCTCGCTTCCAATAACGACCATCGTCGTTTGCCTCAATGTCATGTACGTCCCAACGGTACTGGGCCGCCTTGGACCACAGCCAGCGCCCGTGCGCCATGTCGAGGACCTCACGAATGTTTTCCACGACTGAGTGTTCTGGCGTTTCTCGCAAACCTATAAATTCGTGACAGTGCTCGCGCATTTGTGATTCGAGGTCACTGTTCGGCACCACCGAGAGAAGTGTGACCTTGGCTTCCCGACGAATCTCGTCAAGCACGCCGGTGTAGAGGAAGTTTCTGATTGCTTCGCCGCGGGGCAGAATTGTTACGATGTGCGAACCCCGACCGTTTCTTTTACCGTCGTCAAATCTCTTTAGTGATTTCTCGACGGCTGTGGGAGGTACTGGCACACCATCAAGAACCGTTTGGTTGATCATTTTGAATTTCCTTGTTTGTTACCTTCTGCAGATTCTGTGCGAGGCAGGAGCTATCTGGTTTGAGACTACGCCCGTGCCAAAGCGTGGGCTTGACCGGCAATTGTCGCAGACGCATGTTGTGAAAGTTGTTGCTCCGAGCTTGCGGGGCTGCAGGCGCTAGAAGATTCTCTCTGTGCTCGAGACAAACACTCTCGAAGTTGTTCGGCGAGGAATTGGACATGCGGTTCGGCCACGATTGCTCCGTGATATCCGGGCACCTCATGAATTTCGAGCTGTCCCGTTACTAGATTGCTCCAACCCAACGTCGGATCGGGATATATTCCCAACGGTTGTTTGGTCGCGCGGAAGAGCGTCACATGTCCCGGGTATGGCTTGTGTACGTAGTTCTTGACTGCTTGTCCGATCGCATTTTCATTCTCAAGTAACGCCCACGGTGCGGTTGTTGCCGGTGAGAAAATTGCTTGTCTTAACGAAGGCGGAACTTTGCTTGCAACACGACGCATCAGTTTCCTAAATGACCGGTAAATTCTTACGCGCATTCTGTTCGCTCTATCCTTTACATATCTGACTCGTTCTAGGGGAGTCAGTAGACGAAGGCTGCTCAACTGGTGTTGAAGCCTTCTTGTCATGTTGTAAAGGCGCAAGCGAACTCCCTTCGTACCGGGCAACAATTTCGGATAGCCTGGACCAGTAGTATCAAACAAAGCGACTAATGCAACCTCTTCGCCATTTGCGCTTAATTGTTGGGCCATCTCAAATGCTGCCGTTCCGCCGAACGAAGCACCGCCAAGGAAATATGGCCCATTAGGCTGAACTGTTCTGATCTCGTTGAGATAATGCGCAGCCATGTCTTCAACTCTGTTGTGACGCGGCCGTTTGCCATCCATTCCCTGAGCTTGCAAACCGTAGAATGGCTGGTCGGGACCGAGCCGCTTTGCGAGATCTCGATAGAACAAAACATTTCCGCCTCTTGCGTGCATGCAAAAGAACGGTGGCTTCGAACCTTCCGGTTGGATCGGTACTAACGAGGATAGCGACTGAGCGGGTTCTTTCTCCTGCAACAACTCTGCAAGCTGCTTAATAGTTGGAGCTTGAAAAAGAGTCGCGAGCGGAAGTTGCTTTCCGTACTTATCTTCGATTCTTACAAACATCTCGACTGCGAGAAGCGAATGGCCGCCTAACTCAAAAAAATTGTCATTGATACCGATCGGCTGCGTTTTCAGGATCTCTTCCCACATCTTCACCAATTCTTCTTCAATTACATTGGTAGGAGCGACAAAGGTCCCGTCAAGATGCATGCTGCTCAGTTGCGGTTCCGGCAGGGCGCGTCGATCGACCTTCCCGTTCGGCGTTAGAGGAATTGCCGGCAACGTCATAAGGACAGACGGAACCATGAACTGCGGCAGTTTTTCCTTTAGATGATCACGCAACTCTACTGTCGTGGGTGTCTGACCGGGATGAGGGACGACATACGCAACCAGGTTTCGAGCTCCTGACGGATCTTCGTGAGCAATCACGACTGCATCGCGAACCAGTGCATGTTTTTTCAGCGCAGTTTCGATTTCGCCTAACTCGATCCTAAATCCGCGAATCTTGACTTGATGGTCCAGTCGTCCGAGATATTCGAGTTTGCCATCAGGAAAGTAGCGAGCGAGATCCCCTGTTCGATACAAACGTGCGCCAGTATCAGGATTGAATGGATCAGGAATGAATTTCTCTGCGGTAAGCTCCGGACGATGGAGATAGCCACGTGCGAGCCCCGCTCCGCCAAGGTAAAGTTCGCCTGGAATGCCGGCGGGAACAGGCTGCAGATTTCGATCCAGCAAATACACCTGGGTGTTAGCGATTGGCCGCCCAATGGTAGCGGCTTCAGTTCCGCTTCTGAATGCGAATGTCGAGTAGGTTGTATCTTCAGACGGTCCGTAGAGATCGAATACCTTTTGAACATTCGCTGCTTCGTATATTTGCTTTACCAACGAAGTTCGCAGAGGTTCACCGGCGAGATTCACGACGCGCACTGATGCCGGCAGGCCTTTCATTCGGATCAACTCGGTCATTGCCGAGGGCACAGTGTTTACTAGAGTAACCTCGTTTGCAGCGGGTAGCGTCGGTAGGTGCAACGCATTCTCTGCAATGATTACTTTGCCGCCACTGCCGAGCGTCACAAAGATTTCAAACACTGACAAATCAAAACACACGGAAGTCGATGCGAGTACACCTTCCAGTTCTTCAATTGAGAACACAGCCTTGGCCCACTGAATTAATGTTGCTGTGCTGTGATGTTCAATCGCAACACCCTTCGGACGACCAGTCGATCCTGAGGTGTAGATCAGATAGGCGAGATTCTCACCATTTGCTTCGGACGAGACGTTCTCTCTGGATTCCTTCGCAATGTTCTCCCAATCAGAATCCAGACAGAGAACATGTGCAGTGTGTGGTGGCAGCTGTTGGAGCAACTCCTGCTGGCTCAAAATCACGGCCACGGACGTGTCTTCAAGAATAAATGCCAACCTCTCCTGCGGGTAGGTTGGGTCAAGCGGCACATAAGCGCCGCCGGCTTTCAGGATTCCCAGGAGGCCGACAATCAGATCTATTGAACGAGTGCAGCAGATTCCGACTAATATTTCTGGGCCAACACCCAGCTTCCTTAACCGGCGTGCGAGTTGGTTAGCTTTCTGATTTAGTTCTCGATACGTCAGTCGTTGCTGGTTGAAAACAACGGCGGTTGCGTCTGGGGTTGCGTCAGCCTGAGCTTCAAACAGCGCATGGATTAGCATCGGTCCATCAAAGTGGACTTCAGTTGCATTCCAGTCGATCAGCAGTTCGTGCAGTTCATCTGCGGACATCAATGGAAGCCGGGAGATCGGGCATTTGGAATTGGAGACATATCCGGTGAGGAAATTGCTGAATTGCCGCAGAATTTTCTCGACGTTGCTGATCTCAAACGAAGACGTATTGAACACACAATCGACGTTTGATGAATCGCGTTGAATTCGGAGTACCAATTCGGCTTGTGTGAGTTCAGGAAGTGTGTCCAAGTTCTGGACGATCTGTGCAGCAACCGGAAATAATTGTTGCTGTTGCAGCGCAGAACTCCTGAGGCTTGGATATCGCGCACTGACGTCACGCATGAATGTTTGGTGCTCGTTAATTGCGGTTAGTTGCGGACCCAGATTCAGATAGAGATCTGCCAGCGTCCACTTATCTACTACCTCGACGCGCACCGGCAACAGTGTCGAGAACAGCCCCTCCAATCCGGCTAGCTGTTCAAGATTTGTCCCGTCATTAATACCCAGGTCGAAAACTTCGACGTTAGAAATCCGCGATAAGAATGCTGCCCAGGCGACCACCAGAAACTGTGCGGGATCGTCAATCGTTGCCGGAAGCTCTGGTATTTCCGGAACATTCATGAGAACTGCGCAACATTGTGGTCTGGTTCCGTTTGAGGCAGTTCGGGTTGCATACGGCACGTCAAGTGGCTGCAGCTTCTGGAGCTTGCCCACCCAGAATTTTTCGCGCTTGCAACACCTCGCAACTAATTCATCGATTCGATTGGACGATTCCTGGTCAGGCGCGTCGAAGTGCTTGCCCGGGACCAGCTCATATCTTTCGCGAAGCTCAACATCAGTCAGTGGCCTACCATCGATCGTGGCGATCTTGTTAAGCAGGACGTCGTTCGTGTTCGTAGCAACAGTTAGAGATGTTCCATCGATGCTGATCAGCGTTCCCGCAGGTTCACTTGAATGGGAATCCAGGATCTTTATTTCCGGAATCAGAAGAAATTCGTTGCGAACCGCTATCTTTGCTGATCCGAGTGGATTTGGATGTGGTCCAAAATCCAGGGCTCTGATCACACGAGCAATTTCAATTGCCGGACGGTCCCACGAAAGCACGCCGCCTCGGGGCAGGCGTTTGTATCGCGGAAAGAAAGTTCGTTGGGTAAGATCCTGTTTCGTTACGTTAGATTTGTTCGAGGCAAGTTCGTGTATGAGCTCCGTAAAAGAATGGATGGCTGCTTCATAACATTTTGTATTGAGGGTGAAAGCAGTTTCATCTGAGTCTATATTAATGATTCGCTGTTTTAGAATGTCGCCCGCGTCCACTTGCTCGGTAATAAGGTGCCACGTTACGCCATGCGTTCGTTCTCCGTTTAGTAATGCCCACGAGGTTGCATGGGTTCCTGCGTATTTCGGTAGCGGAGCGTCGTGATAATTAATCGCTGAGCGAGTGGCCAATTTGAAAATCGCATTGTCCAGGATCCGTTCGTTGACAATGCTGAAAAGATAATCAAATGACTGTTCTCGTAACACTGATGCGAGCTCGGCGTCTGGACGAATTACTGGAACATCCTGTTCTTCAGCCCAATGAACAACGGCTTCGTCCGAAGAAACAATCGCGCAGACCTGATGCCCACTCTGTAAGAGGAGATCAGTGCAATGAATAAGCAGACTAGTGCCGCCGATTACGAGACAACTGAACTTAGAACTTTCTTGACTATTCGAGGAGTTCATTGAATTGAAAGAACGATGGGGTTCTAACGGTTTGGTTGCAGCGTTCCCTAACGGTTGCGATTCTGACGAACGACTGCCCGGTGCGCGAAGTCCAGTATCGCCTCGGCCATCCGCTCCCCTGAACGCCCATCGATGTACCCGCAAACGTACTCGACGAGCCAACGACGTCTCTCCCTGTGTAATTGTGGTGTACGCAAATACGTGCGAATGGCTTCGACCATTTCCGTGTAGTCATTAACGAGCCATACGCCGCCGGATTCAGCAACTGGTTTGAAGTGAGTCCACAAATGGTTCACTTCCTTGACCAAGGCCTGTTTCGGCCCACCAGGCTCAGGATCGAAATCAAGATTTACGATTGGTCGATCAAAGATTGCACCGTCGACAGTGGCCGTAGAAGAGAGGTTCACTACTACATCAGCGTGACGGAAAGTGTTTACCCATTCAGTGACGTGGCTTTCATCCTGCGAACGAGCCGTCAAAGCCGTTCCCGCTTCAGCTGTACGTTGGGGCACGACTCGCGGAGCAAAGCGATCGAACAGTGATGACATTTCCGCGTTGTCATGAATCGGGTGTGGTCTAACGAGCATTTGAACATTACCCAACTCACCGCGTTGAATTCGTTCAGCCAATTCCAGCGCACCATGATGCTCCTGCAGGAAATTCGGAGATCCGACTGCATACAAGATGATCGGTACGTCTGGCCGTAAACCCTGTGACGCACAAAAATCTTCTCGTGACCGGTAAAATTTCTTCTGAAAGAAGACATCGAATTGGGGCGCACCTACAACATACACAGGTACATCGCGCGTCTGTGGATAGAAGTCCCGCAGTTCTTGTTCCATCTTGGCAGACCAGACGATATATCCATCATGTTTAAAAACCATTCGTGCTTTTGTTGAGATGTTGTCCCATGACGGGATAAGGGCCAGGCAAGGGATCCCCAGGTTCTTTGCAGCCGCAACAATCGCGGGTTGCTCAAATTGGAATGGTCCTGTCGTAAAAACAATTGCCGGCGGATTCTTTTGAAACGCTGTGCTCGCGCCATTGCTTCGGGGATAGCTGAGTAATAACTTTTCCAACCGGTTCTCCAGATACTGCTCGGCTTTTAATCCGGCGAGAATCTTGGCTGGAAGTTTCAGCGCTCGAATTGACATGTGCCATTTCTTGTCACGGAAGTGCCGCATCATGCTGAGACGGGCTGGCGACATCTGTAGAAAATCCCAGGTGAACTCATTTAGTCGCCGCAAATAGTTATGCGGAAATTCGCGAAATGATCTTATTTCCGGAAAGTCCTCGACTTTTGCAGGTGCGGAGTTCCATGTTTCGTGAAAGCGAGGATTTCCGGCAGACGTCGCCCAAATTCGTACCGATGATTGACTGTTCAAGACGTCGAGAAATCGAGTGTGGAGAAACATCCTGTCCGTTAACAGTGAAGAAGACAGAACGAGAATTTCCGGCATAGGACCGCTTGCGGTGAAGCCGTCTACGCGCTCGTGCTCGGCTGCAACTGCTGCTGCTGCTTCTGTCTGGGTTACCATTCTCTGGTACTCGCCAGTGAGGTTTAAGCTGTCCGTCGACGCTGTGGAAGGAATCCCCTGCTGATCAGTGTTGCGATAATCTGCTGCGCATTTTCCTCGGGCTCGCAGTTTGTAGTTTCAAGTATCAAGTCAGGATCAATAGGTGACTCATACGGGTCATCGACTCCGGTAAATCCTTTGACTTCGCCACGTCTGGCCTTCGCGTACAAACCTTTAATGTCTCGCTGTTCGCAAACATCAATCGGTGTGTTTACATAGGCAAGGAAAAAATTGTCAGCACCGACCATGTTTCGTACCTCGTTGCGGGCGGCACGATACGGACTGACTGCCGCACAAATCACCGCACCACCATGCCTGACGATTTCCGACGCAACATATCCAATACGCACGATGTTCGTATCGCGATCCTCTTTGCTGAAGCCGAGTCCTTTTGACAAGTGCGTTCGAACGACATCGCCATCAAGCACCGTCACCTGCCTGCCACATTCCGTAAGCATTTCCGTCAGCGCTTCCGTTATGGTTGATTTTCCTGCGCCCGATAGACCTGTAAACCAAATGCAGAATCCTTGTTGTTCGCGGGCCGGATATGACTTTGCAAGAATCGAAGCCACTTCAGGCCTGGTAAACCATGCGGGCAATTGCTTTCCGCCATTCAAATACTCTTCTCGGACACGCGAGCCGGAGATCGAAAGCGTCTCTGTTCCGGGGGAAATTTTGTCCGCTTCTTCATAACGATCTTCGTGTGGCAGGTAAACCAATTCCTGGAAGGGAACCATTGTCACCCCGATTTCGGAGGCGTGCTCTGTCAGAAGTTGCTGAGCGTCATATGGTCCATAGAAGGGTTTACCCGTTGAATCAATTCCCGGGCTGGCATGGTCGCGTCCAACGATAAAGTGGTTCGCGCCATAATTACGCCGGATGATTGCATGCAAGAGAGCTTCGCGCGGACCGGCCATACGCATTGCCAAAGGTAATAGACTTAAAACGGTTCTCTGTCGGTCATAGTAGTTTTCATAGAGCGCCTTGTAGCTGCGCACGCGTGTGTAATGATCAACGTCACCAGGCTTGGTTTGTCCTACCACTGGATGCACAAGCAACGCGCCATCGACACTTGCCGCTGCCCGTTTCGTTAATTCTTCGTGCACACGATGAAGTGGGTTACGGGTCTGAAATGCAACGACATTACTGTGGCCGGTTTCTGCTAATCTCTGGCGAACAGCGGCGGGCGTCATTCGTAGATCGGTAAAGTCATAATGCCTCGGTAAGCTAACTACTCTCATCGGACCGGACACGTACAACTTGCCCCAATTATGCATTTCGGCCACCAACGGGTGGCGAACATCTGTTGTTCCACAAACTGATTGTGCTTCCAACTCTAGATCTCGCTCATAAACTTCATCAACAGTCAGGACAGCAAGAAGATCATTCTTGGCATCGCGCAACGCAATCTCGGTTCCCGGCTTGATGTTGGCTTCTGGAGTAACGGGAAGCGTTATTGGAATCGGAAACAGGGTTCCATCGGCCATACGCATTGTTCGAAGAACCGATTCGTAATCGCGTTGGTTCATGAACCGTTCAACGGGCGAGAAGGCGCCGGTCGCCAACAGTTCGAGATCGCACAACGAGCGTACTGACAGCTGGATCCAGGGCAAACTACCTGCACGGTGAATCAGAGCTTCCCGTTCTTCTTCGGGAACAAGTAAATCAATCAATTCGCCACCGTAGGGCGCTATAAGTTCGGAAACATCAATGATTTCAAGCAGACTTGTGGACACGTTTTATTTCTCCTGACCTCGTTTTTTGTATTTTTGATTCGTATCTAGGTTCGTAGTGCATGCGAAAGAGCGTAAGACATAGCTCTATCCCGTTGAGGCTCGAGTTTATTTCGTACTTGAAACAGCTCTTGCGACTCTGATGCTGGTGAGGTGAACATGCACAGGTACATCAATCGATCGTTCGTGCGCGCAAGGCCACCTTTGTGGTATCCGCGCGTGTCAGCAAAGACGATTGTGCCCCGAGGCCCTGTAGCGTTGATCCAACGCTCGCGTGGGACCACAGCGGCCATTTGATCGTCGTTGCTACGGCGTACGCCGCCTTCAACAAAGTATTTTGGCTGCTCAGCCAACCCTTTCTTGAGATGACTACCGGGTGCGTACGTGAATGGACCTGCGTCCTGGCTGACGTCCGACAGATAGACGAAGACTTTGAGAATAAAGTGATCCTCGCGATCGAAGTGCCAGAGTTGAGATTCTCGGGGCTCTGCAGTTGTAGCGAACGTGTGCCACACGTTGTAGTAACGTAAACGGGTGTACATTCCAAAATAGGAGTTTGCGATTTGAAGGATTGGTTGTTGCAGTGCGAAACGCGCGTAGATGCTGTTCGGATCAAGCGATGGATTGCTGCCAAGCATCTCGACATTAAACGTCTTCTGACCGATGTCCGCATTTTTTGCGGCGGCTCTCTTGGTTGCCAACTCGCCATTCCGTTCCCGCTCTAACTCTTCAACCTTCTTGTTCAGCTCCTGAAAAATCGATGAATCTTGCAGCAGCGAGTTCACCGATGTCATCGCAATGCCACGACTGTTCAATTCGCGAAGTACACGCGCTGCTTCCTTTGTTATGGCGTGCGGCGCAAACTTATAGGAGATTGTCGGCGCAAAATTGAAGCCATAACGCCATGTCAACTCAAAGTTCCGGCTGGCACGAACAAACTGTCGCAGAAATGACGGTCCCATATGTGTTTCCTTAAAATGTCATTTGTACTAACGACGAAAGGGAGTGAGACCGAAACGGATTTCGCTCTGAAGCAAAATGTCTAAAGAGTGTCAGTGTGTTTGAAGCGTTACTGAAGCTGGGGCGACTTTTTTCGTGTTCGCTTTTTCGTCAAGTCTTAACCGTTGTTGTAGATACTGACGCAGTCTGAGAGCAGCCTGCTCCGGCTCAACCGACAAGTCCAGATGAAAGATGTCCTCGAGTTCAACCAGTTCATCGGTACTCAGGTCCCACCATCGTGTGAGCTTAATAAGCTCGATAAGTTCTCGATTGAACCGTTTCCTCAGTTCTCGCCCTGGGTTACCGACAACGACACTGAAATCGTCGACATCTTTGGTTATAACTGTTCCTGCCCCAATTATCGCTCCATCACCGATGACGACATTCGGCAGCACGACCGCACCATGTCCAATCCACACATCATTGCCAATAGAGACAGTTCCTGCTTGCTGATGTGTTTTTAAACGACCATCAAAAAGCTGGTTGTTAAGATACGAAGTGATGTGGGTGGACGGATGATTCATCGCGTAAATGCCGACGCACGGACCGAATTGGCAATAGCGGCCGATATTTATTTCGCCACCAAACAAATGACTCGACCGGCCTATTGTTGATGCGTAGCCAAAATGGAGCTTCCCACTGACCTTCGTATTGTCACCAATGATGTTCTTTCCTTCCGCCGTGACGTCCGCGTGCTTGAGGTCCACATTCAAACCGACCTTCAGGTTTTCGCTCGAGCGCGCATCTGCGTCGGGTGAATACCCTCGGAGAGATCTGATGATTGGCAGGGTGCTGAGGAATCTAAGCATCACACGTTCAAATTAAAGCTGCCCAGTGTGAAGTTGAGTGAGACCTTAAAGAGAAACCAACTCTCTCTGCTCGACGTCGCTCGTCAGTTTCCATCCGATGCGTGGGTTGAGAATAGCTTTCCCTGACGGCTCGTACTGTCCGCTTATTTCCAGCATAAATCTTTCCGAATTAAATCTTCCCGTCGCAGCTGCGACAGAGGGGAAGACGAATTTGAAATACGCGGAATATACGCCCGGTGATAACCACAGCGGTGGAAGGTCAAGTTGTAATCTGTATTCGCCATCGATAACGTCGAAACCAAGATCACGACTATTGATACGGCTATGAATTAACATTCGTCCGAGGAAATCCTCGACAATGAAGAATATCCAAGGGTTCTTTACTTTCTTGCCCATGAATGGAAGAGTGATACTGAAGTGTTCGCCCGCCTGCACGTTGTTACCTTCTCTACCGACTATTCTCGGTAATCCAGTCGCGAATGACCGGGCGTTTGTTTCAGCAGTAACCGTATCGCTTTCGAGCCGCTTCATATAATCGGCAATGCACTGTGCGGAATCGCCATCAAAAACGATCGTCCCCGACTGAAGCAGAAGTCCTCGCTGACACAGTTCCTTAATTGCACTCATGTTGTGACTGACAAATAATACGGTTCTGCCTTGCTTTGCGACTTCTCCCATTTTCCCGAGACACTTCTTTTGAAATGCAAGATCGCCAACCGCGAGAACTTCGTCTACAAGGAGGATTTCGGGCTCAAGGTGAGCGGCGACGGAAAAAGCCAGTTTCAAATACATACCGCTCGAATAATGTTTCACTGGCGTATCGATGAATTTATCAACTTCAGCAAAATCGACCATCTGGTCGAATTGCCGCTCAATATCGGCTCTCCGCATGCCCAGTATGGCGCCGTTGAGGTATATATTTTCGCGACCCGTCAGCTCTGAGTGAAACCCTGTGCCAACCTCAAGCAGTGATCCCACTCGTCCGCGAATGTCCGCATAACCGGAAGTCGGTTCAGTTATTCTTGAAAGAATTTTCAGTAGAGTACTTTTACCAGCACCGTTCCGACCAATGATGCCCACGACTTCGCCGCGTTTGATTTCAAATGAAACATCCTTTACGGCCCAGATTCGATTTTCATTCTGCGAGCCGTTTTTGTGGTTACCGGTGACGCGACGGCGAACGGCTCGTATCGACGATGAAGCTGCCCCCGCGAGTGAATCGCGGAGGGTCTTATAGCCCGTGCGCATGCCGCCGAGCTGATAGCGCTTGCTTAGATTTACTGCTTGTATTGCAGTGTCCGTTTTCAAACCATTGATCCTCTCGGTTCAAGCATTAGTCCCAATCCCACCCATTGCCAGATGTAAAAACTATTGTCACTTTCACCGTCACAATATTTTTTCCAGACCGCGCGAACGCGTTGCTTGTCAAACCACTCGCCTGCCTCATCCGCCAGTGCATGCTCGATGCATTCGTTGGCCCACCAGCGGAGTGGTCCACGCAGCCACTCTCGCTGCGGAGTCTGCAAGGGGCGCTTGGGTGCTGTAACGATGCCGGAAGGAAGAAGAGTACTGGTAAGCTCTCGTAAGAACCATTTGCCTTGTCCGTTCGCGATCTTGCGCTCGGGAGGCTGGTTGATCGCAAGCTCGAACAACCGATGGTCCAAAAACGGCTCGCGCAGTTCCGTTGACGATCTCATTGACACGCGATCGTTAAAACGTAGCGCGCGAGGAATCTTGGTACGGCGAGCATCGCGGTATTGCATACCGCGCAGTCTGTCGCATGGCATTGGCAGTTCAACAGACGTTTCGGCAATTGAGCGAAACTCCTCAGTGAGACAATCTGGTCGCACAGGCGATTCATGCGTGCCTTGTACAATTCGTTCTTTTCCGTTTCCATTTCCGCTGAGGGTGTGAAGGTAGTAATCATAACCGGCCCATTGCTCATCCATACCCTGACCATCTAGTAAAACCTTGACGCCGTCAGCCCTGGCCTGCTCGAAAAGTCGCGCATAACACAACGTTGGAAGACCACCGAACGGCTCATCCTGATGCGCCTGGACAGACTCGGCGAGTTCGGGAACTTCATCCGGGTTCAGCCGGCAAACTTTCAATGGATGTCGAGTTTGAGCAAGCATCTGAACCACCCAGGGGAGCTCGTCGTAGTTCTCGTCACCAGTAACAAACGTATAAGCCGCAACCTCACTTTGGGTGCCCTGGAGTGATTGCACTACGCCTAGTAAGGTTGATGAATCCAGACCGCCACTCACATTAATTCCGACCGGAACGTCTGAGCGAAAACGCAAACGAACGCTGTCTTGCAGCAATTCAAGATATTCATCTCTGACGGTTCCATACGTTCTTTGATCGCATTCGGCGGTGATTTTATCTGCGAGGTTGTACCAGCTCTTCACCCGGAGCGAGTTGTTCTGCCATGTCAGAATGTGTCCTGGCGGAAGTGATTTAATACTCTCCCAAAATGTCCGTTCGGAGTTATCAAGTAGACCAGAAACGAGATATGTGGACCATGTAATTGCATCTCGCCCGGAAGCTACACCTGCGGCACGCAACGCCTTAATCTCGCTTGAGACAAACAGAGTACCCTGCGAGTGATGGTAGTAGAGCGGCTTGACTCCAAACCGGTCGCGTGCGGCAAACAGCCCTTGGTTCTTTTCATCCCAAATAAGAAACGCGAACATCCCGATGAAGTGCTCGAGGCATCGTTCGCCCCAACGCTCGTAAGCGGCAAGTACAACCTCTGTGTCCGTGTGACTCCTATAAGGGTAGTCGGCGAGTTCGGCGCGAAGTTCGAGGTAGTTGTAAATCTCGCCATTGAATGAAATCCATAGTCGCTCGTCGGCGCTGGACATCGGCTGATTTCCGGCGGCGGAGAGATCAATAATGCTCAAGCGATTGTGGCCAAGGCCCGCAGTGCCGGCAGGTGAAACGTAGATCCCCGTGCCGTCTGGACCGCGATGACGCTGACTTGCAACCATCGCCGAGAGTTGCTCTTGTTCCCAGTCGCTACCGAATATTCCTGCAATTCCGCACATGCTAATCTTGTTTCGACGCCATCGCGATTAGGTGTCGTGTTCCGATTGACTGATGCTTGATGGTGGGGCGAGCTGATTGAAGCGAATTTATGGTATTGCCGAGCATGCTAAGCGCCGTTTGTATCGGCCGTCGCGGCGACCATGAACGCAATCCAAGAGTGCGAAACTTACCGCTGCGAATCGCATACTCCACTTCGACTTGTCCAAAGCAATGATCCAGTAGACCGCGCAATTGCTCCCTGCGATAGTGTCTCTTGTGATCGGGATTTGTGTTCTTTACGGAATCACCATTCGGCGTTGTCATGAGGAACAAACCGCCAGGCTTTAGCACTCGGTGAACTTCACAGACGAACTTGTCATCCTCTTCCACATGTTCAAGGACTTCCACTGCGACTACGAGATCAAAAGACTCGCTGGGCAGTTTGGACCTTGTCATGTCGTCGTAGAGTACTCGTCGCACATTGCTGCGGCGTGCCTGGTTCTCATCTACTATTTCAGGAGTAATGCCTAAGTTGAGTTCCTTCTGAGTCTCCGATTCTCGGGGCAGGTCCGTGATTGTGATGTTTCCCGGAATACCAATCGTGTAATGCGATTTCCTACCACCCACGTCCAGAATGTCCAACTGTGCATTTTTTGATTTCGCAACAGCGGACAACCTCTTGCGCACCTTCCGGTGCAACGGCGGCAGGAAAGGCTCTGCGCATAGGTACATTAGTTCGAAAGCTTTCATGCTGAACGCCTGATGAATTCCTCGGCTGCCTGCCAGTCTCCGGGCTCATCGATGTTGACCGAGCGCCTGCCATCCATGGGATAGCCGAAGAGTCGGGAGCCGTACAGACTGTTTCGTTCCAACAACACATTGGAACGTGTTACATAAACCGAACCCTCCCTATGGAAAGCCGGGCGCAATTGCTGCCTACTTGGAATTGGTTCCATTCCACCGGTACTCAAGGAAAGTGAGCCGGACTCGCGCTGAAAATAGACCCAGTCAGGATGATGTTCCGCAGGCACTCGGAGTACAGTGACGACTGAATCAGCGTCCTGTGCTTCGAACAGTTCGATACAAGCATCAATATCCTCGGCGGTCCGAAGTGGGTTTGTAGGTTGTAAAAGGCAAACGGCATCGAAGAGTTCACCTTGTTCTTGCATCCAGCGGACAGCATGCTGGACCACAGGTAACATCGGGGTATCGTCACGTGCCAGTTCGGGGGGCCGCAAAAATGGAACCTCGACGTCGTAGCGTCTGCCGATTTCAGCAATCTCGTCATCGTCGGTGCTGAGTATTACGCGATTCAAACGATGAGCTGCAGCAGCAGCTTCAACCGTATAAGCGAGCAAAGGCTTTCCACCCAGCAGACGAATATTCTTGCGGGGCACGCCTTTTGAGCCCCCGCGTGCCGGTATCAACCCAAGTACTAACAAAACTGCATTCCCCGAAATCGACCTTACTGTTTGGAAAAAGTGTAGCGGTTTTCGCCTACACCGTACTTCAATTCAGCGAACGGATCTTTTTGATAGATTCGCTCTACGCGATCGAAATCAGCACCACGCGTAAGTCGTCGCGTATTAATAGCGCCAGCCGCGGCAAGTTGTTGTTCAATTTCTGAGCACGTCAAACGGAGATTAATGGGAACCATTACGTGGTCCAACATATAGAAGATTCGGTTTGCTGGAACGCCGATAGAGTTCAAGACGTTCCTGGCGTTATTTCGATCCTCATCTTCCATCACGACGCGCAGGATCTCGACTAGGTCCCAGAATAGACCCCCCGTGTTTTCGATGAGGTACAGCCATCCAAAACCTCCGGGCTTCAGCACGCGCAAAAGTTCATTCACACCTCGTCGCCAGTCAGTGGTGTGATGAAGTACGCCGTTTGAAAAGACAATGTCGAAGGAGTTATCGGCAAACGGCAGGTCAAGAACGTCACCATGCTCGAATTCAACTGCATCAGTCTTAGCTTCTGTGATTCGCTTGCGCGCATCAGTAATAGCGATTTCAGAACCATCCAAGCCGACCACGTTTCCGGCGCCGAGCAACCGCCAAGCGACGGCGTAACGTCCACCACCACAGCCCGCATCCAAAACTCTTTTTTGCTTTAAGTTGGCGGTGGAAATCTGGTTTCTTTCGATCCGCGTCCTTAACAACCGAACGGGCTCGTCCCAGAACGAAGTGGCTGAAAAATCACGAAACAGCCGGCCGTAGTGGTTACCGGTAATTTCTCTAATGTCTCCCTTCGAGGCTCCATCATTACCTCTACTCTGGGAACCGTTCCCCGCCGCCCTCCATTCGGAACCGAAGTTGTTATCCACAGCTTCGTTAAGCATTTGCGTCAGGTTTTTCAACATCACATTGAATGCGGCGTTCGGTTCCTCGCCGGAAGCGAAGATGCGCTCGCTGTTTTCGAACAGATAAACTACGCACCGTGATCGGAGTTGAGAGGCTTGATAACTTTTTCCGAGACGACGCGCCGCTGTTACGACTGAACGGGCAGCACTGGATATTGGACCCTCACGCAAGCAGGGAGCGCGCTCGAAGTCTTCTGTCCTTATTGCGGTTTGTTCTTGAACCTCTATCATGATCAGTATGTCAACCTCTTCTCGATGTGAAGTGGAGTTTCAGAAAGATACTGGGCTATCCGGCCTCCGGCTTTGCCATCGCCGTAAAGAGTGTTCTGGCGGTAATGACCGTTTCTGGTCTGTTTGACTAATGCGGCGGCGATCTCTTTGCGGTCATATCCAACGTCTAAGACATTTTCACCACGGTCACGGCCCGCTTGACGTGAACCGATGTTGATGACGGGAACGCCTAAGTACGAGCATTCACGAATTCCTACGCTGGAATTCCCCACCAAACACTTGCTGTTATAGAGCAGACGCAGGAAATGCGTCGGTGTCATATTCTTAAAGAAACGGATGTTAGGCGGATGCTCAGTCTCGCGGAAACCGCGCAATCCATTAGAAGTTCCATCCGAGCCTGCATCAACATTCGGCCAAAACCAAAGCGCTGGTATACCGCTGTCGCGCACGGCGTGAAGTGTCTCTAAAACGTGTGCTTTGGCGAGCTCATATTCTGTTGTCACTGGATGCTGCATTACCACGAGATAACCATTCTTACAGTCAATGTCGGCGCCGACACCGCCGTACTCTTTAACCGGATCGAACGTCAGAGTGGGGTCGGTCATGATTTCGGCTGCCAAATCAATCGAAGGACACCCGGTCACAAAAATGCTGCGCGGATCTTCGCCCATACGAAGTACGCGTTCAGCTGCTTGCTGCGTGGCCGTCAGATGCATATCTGCAAGCTTCGTCACTGCATGGCGAACTTTCTCATCAATGGACCCGGTCACCTCACCACCTTGCACGTGCGCAACAGGGAGGTTCATGTACGACGCGGCCACTGCAGTCGCTAGTGTTTCATAGCGGTCGGCGATTGTTACGACTACATCGGGCTTCAAATTGTCGAAGACCGTCGCCAATTCGAGTAGTCCCAGCCCCGTCGTCTTTGCCATTGAAGTAGGGTTTTCGCCCTCGAGGACCATGTAAACGCGGGCAAGGACATCGAACCCGTCCTCTTCCATGTAATTGATGGCGGTCCCGTAACGATCGAGCAGGGCAGAAGCGGCGACCACCAGCTGTAATTCCAGATCCGAATGCTCTTTGATAGCTTTCAATGCCGTCTTGATTCGGCTATAGCTGGGCCGGGCAGTAACGACGACACAGACTTTTCGTTTTGCTTTTCGTCTTCCGTTTTTCATAGGTTAACGCCCTCGAGATCGTCTTCTTGAAGCAACTGATCTGCTCGTACACTGCGCCGCAACCGCGCACCAACTAGTTCGTCGAGGCGTGCTGCTGCGATTCCAGTCCCCGGTTTCTTTACCTGCAGATGTTCCGCGCGAAGCGTGGATCCGGCAGGGAGGTCAACTCGCATGACCACACTTTTGGTAAATGTCTCGCGCAGGGAAGACATCTCCTCTGCCACGTGATCCTTATTGACATGATGCGCATTCATGGTCTCGATGAATCTCACACCATCGACCAGCTGATGCAGCTCGCTTGTGGTAATTGAAACCGGGACGTCTGGCCCAAACATTTCACGGCTCAACGCTACATGAACTTCTATTGCTTCAGCGCCCAACGTTGCTGCAGCAAGTCCCGGGTAAATCGTCCCTGAGTGATCAGACAGTCCAACAGGGCAACCGTAGCGGGCACGGAAGAAGCCAAGCAGATTGAGTCCAACTTTTTCCGGAGGACACGGGTACGCGGACGTACACTGCATCACCACATGCGGCAGGTTATATTCGTCGAGTATCGCTACAGCTTTATCGATCTCGCTGATCGGGCTCATGCCGGTTGATAGCAGCACTGGAAGGTTAGTGGTTGCGAGCCGCTGGAATAACGGCGCATTAGATACTTCGCCCGAAGCAATCTTCCACGCTCGAATTCCAATCCGTTCCAACAGTTCGACGGCTTCAATCGAGAAGGGCGAACTAAGAAACAACAACCCCCGAGCTTCAGCGTGTTTCTTAAGCTCCAACCATTGCTCGTCCGTCCATTCCATTCGCCTCCAGTAGTCGTAACGGGTTGCATCTTGGGAGCTGAATTTCACTCTCCATGGTTCTTGCGGTGTGCTTTCAGCAGCAGCGATGTGCGTTTGGAACTTGACCGCGTCAGCACCGGCATTAGCGATGGCGTCGATGAATGCATGGGCCATCCCGAGGCTGCCATCGTGCGACTGCGCGACCTCACCAATTATCAGACACTTTGCGTCTGGACCAGCTGAACGACAATTGAGCAAGTCTCTGAAA
>JBKPCC010000071.1:0-37653 GCA_046727215.1 Acidobacteriota bacterium | reverse complement strand
GCCAAAGATTTTGTGCCTTTGATGAAGCGCATTTTGCCGGCGTGCGTCGAACGTAACATCCGCGTAACCGCAAATGCCGGCGGTGTGAATGTTCAGGGGTGCGCAAATGCCGTTCAGACTGTAGCGCGAGAACTCGGTCTTCGAGGCAAGCTCCGGATAGGTCTCGTCATGGGCGACGATATCATGGAGCGTCTCGATGACTTTTTAGAACGTCGCATTGAGTTGCGCAACATGGATACAGGTGACCCTTTGTCACAGATTCGCGATCGCATCCAAAGTGCAAACGTTTACCTGGGAGCATGGCCCATGGTCCAGGCCTTGGCCCAGGGCGCACAAGTTGTAATAACCGGCAGAGCTACTGATACGGGTTTGACGTTGGCGCCGATGATTTACGAATTCGGGTGGAGATCAGATGATTGGGATCGCTTAGCCGCAGGGACTATCGCGGGCCATATCATTGAGTGTGGCGCGCAGGCGTCCGGTGGGAATTGTCAGTACGACTGGCGAAACATTCCGAATCTGGCAAACGTTGGCTTTCCAATCGCAGAAGCATCAGCCAATGGAACATTCGTGATTACAAAACATGAAGGCACCGGCGGGAGAGTGAATATTCCGGCGATTAAGGAACAGCTCGTATACGAGATGGGTGATCCACACGAATACATCACACCCGACTGTGTCGCTGATTTTACTACGATTCAACTTGAGGATGATGGAACGGATCGCGTGCGAGTATTTGGCATTAAAGGTCGCCCGGCTACTGAGTTCTTAAAAGTTTCAATCAGTTACTCTGCCGGTTACAAAGCTGTCGGCACGCTGGTCTACGCTTGGCCAGACGCTTATGAGAAAGCTAAGGCTGCAGACAAGATCTTGCGCGAGCGTCTGGACCGGTTAGGACTTCGTTTCGATCAGATACTGACTGAGTTCGTCGGCGCCAACGCCACACATGGTCCGCTGGGCGGAGATCCGCCACGAGACATCGCTGAAGTGCAATTGCGGGTTGGAGTGCGCGGGTCCGACCGGAACGCGGTCGAGCGATTTACGAAAGAGATTGCTCCGTTGATCCTGACCGGCCCGCCGGCAGTCACCGGTTTCGCGGGCGGAAGACCAAAAGTTGAAGAGATTGTTGCGTACTGGCCGGCGCTGATTCCAAGGAAAGAGATCACGCCAGCCGTTGAGGTAATAGAAGCTTAGTTCTAACTGATGGATGAGACAAAAATCCCGGCCTGGAAACGAGCTGAGTCGCAGCACGTCGCAGACTGCCGCGTTTTTCGTGTCAGGCGTGATGTCTCCGTTGACCCACGGAATGAACGCCAATATGACTTCTTTGTAATCGAAGCGACGGATTGGATTAACGTAATTCCACTTACTGCCGAGGGACAAGTAATTTTAATTGAACAATACCGTCACGGCACGAATGAGGTTACGTTAGAAATTCCCGGTGGCCTGGTTGATGAAGGTGAATCTTCCCTTGCAGCTGCCAGACGTGAATTGTTGGAGGAAACGGGATACACCACGAACGATCTCAGATTTTTAGGACGCACGAGGCCTAATCCAGCAATTCAAAACAATTCGCTTCATAGTTTTGTCGCGCTGAATTGCACTTTGTCGCAATCCAGAACACCGGACGATTCGGAACACATCGCAGTACGACTGGTTAATAGGAGTGAAATCCCACGACTAATCGCGAGTGGAGCAATTGACCACGCGCTCGTACTAACAGCCTTCTGTTTGTTTGATCAGAAACGGGACGAATTGAAGCTTCCGACATGAAGGTTCAACTATTAAGACTGGCCCATGCGCGTTCGGGGGACAAGGGCGATACTGCGAACATCGGCCTTATCGCTCTGGAACAAAAATATTATCCCTTACTCGTCCGAGAAGTGACCGCAAGTCGAGTGAAGCAACATTTTGCGGGCATCTGCAAAGGTGACGTTGAGCGATTCGAGCTCCCAAATCTTGCGGCGCTGAACTTTTTACTTCATCAAAGCCTGGGCGGAGGCGGCACACTTTCGTTGATGACGGATGCGCAAGGGAAAACGTTTTCAACTGCTTTGCTGAGAATGGAAATCGAAGTGCCGGACACTGAAGCGCGCTCGCTTGGTCTTTCTTAAAGATGACATCGAATATCACAGTTCTGTACTCCGTGGATGGTGCGGCTGCTCGCATCACGCTTAATCGGCCGGAAAAAAGAAACGCCCTCAATGATGAAATGATTGGGCAGCTGAAGCAGTTACTTCGTAAAGCGGAAGCTGACGATTCAATCCGGTCAATAGTTATTACAGGAGCAGGCAAAGACTTTTGTTCTGGAGCTGACCTGTCAGAATTAAAAAAGATTTCACAGGCTTCTGTTTCTGAGAATATGGAAGATGCGCGTTCTTTGATGGAAGTATTTATGCTGATCCGGGAACTCGACGTTCCGGTCGTGGCTGCAGTCCGCGGAAGGGCTTTGGCAGGTGGTTGTGGTTTGGCGAGTGCGTGTGATCTTGTACTGGCGACCGAATCAGCACGTTTCGGTTACCCAGAAGTAAAGATTGGCTTTGTTCCCGCGATGGTCATGGCAATTTTGCGGCGAAACATTTCCGAGAAGAACGCGTTCGAGTTGGTTACGCGTAGCGCGGAGATCGGAGCGGATCGGGCTCGTGAGCTGGGGTTAGTGAACGAGATCTTTAGTGAGGACCAATTCGAAGCGTCCGTTGTGGCCTATGTTCGGGTTTTCGAGAAACTCAGCAAGTCGGCTGTGTCACTAACAAAGAAACTGCTTTATCAAATAGATGGAATGGCATTTCGCGAGGCTCTCGAAGCCGGAGTTGATGTAAACGTCATCGCCCGGATGACCGAAGACTGTCAGAAGGGAATCGCCCGATTCCTCGCAAAGGGATAAAAAACACCCAGATTCTCGTAATTACTTACACAATTTCGTTGACATTTAAGTTAACGCGGCATTAACCTGCGCCCAATCACCATGGGTGGGTAACTTCGTTTCAGAAGCCCAGCCAGCCTTTACTCCCGGATTTCACAGAGTGTTACAGCAAAAGGGTGCCCCGACAGGCGACTGTCAAACTGCTTTACTTCACGCAAGAAGGGAGACTTCGAATGAAAACCGATCGGCAAGTCTTGTATTTTTGCATTAACCGAAGAGTAGGTTCTGCATTACTACGTAGTCCGCTTGCTAGCGTCCTGGGCGCGGTTGGTTTGCTTCTCCTGGGATTTGGAATAGCTGCCGCGCAGGTAACGGCGAGTGGTGCGATAGGCGGCACAATCAGAGATAAAAATCAGGCTGTAATCAGTAATGCATCCGTAACCATTACTAAGAAGGCGACGCGCTCCAGTCGCACCACGACCACGAATGACAGCGGTGAATACAAAATCGATTTGCTCCCCGCCGGCCGCTACGATGTAAAGATCTCTGCCAGCGGGTTCGGCGATGTTGCAGCGGAGAACGTAGAAGTGTTGGTTGGGAAGACCAGCACCTTCGATGTCACTATGAATCCCGGCGTCCAAACAGCGAACGTTACTGTGACAGCGGGTGAAACTGAGTTAGTCAGCAAGGAAAAAACGGACATCAGTCTGAACATCACTCCCCGAGACGTTGAAGACCTCCCTATCAATGGACGCGACCTCGGAAATCTAGCTTATCTTGCTCCCGGCGCTAAGCCAGTCGATTCCTATGATCCGACCAAGCGACGTATCTCTGTGTTTGGTATTAACGGCTCCAGCGGCCGTAATGTGAACGTCACGGTCAACGGTATTGATAACAAAGACAATACTGTCGGTGGACCTGTGATGCAGTTTCCTCTTGAGGCCATTCAGGAGTTTGTCATCAGCACCGCTCGGTTTTCTGCAGTGAACGGACGAAGTGAAGGTGCCGCTGTGAACGTCGTAACGAAGTCCGGTGGCAGTGAGTATCACGGTTCAGCCTTTTATTTTCTGCGTGACAAAAAGCTAAATGCGAGTGAGGTGTCTCCGAGCGATCAGACTCTCAAGTCAAAACCGCCGTTCAATCGCAAGCAGTGGGGTGGATCCATCGGTGGACCGTTGCACTTGCCGAGATTTGGTGAAGGTGGTCCAACTCACTATCAGACGGGTAAAAAGACGTTCTTCTTTTTCGCACTTGAACGGCAGAACGAAGCAACCTCAATTCCGGTTGCGTCTGATGCGTACGCAGAGTTGTTGCTTGTACAGTCTCTGGGCGCCCGGCCGGCGACAGTTTTGCCCACGCCATATAAGGATTGGCGAATCAATGCTCGAATTGACCATACGTTCAATTCCAAGCATAACGCGTTCTTCACTTATAACGACCAGTCAAACATTGGTCTAAACGATCAGGCAACCCAACGCGTTGATCTGACGCAGGGAAACTTCACCAAGAACCGATTAATACTCAGTAATTTCTCACTCAATTCCGCGTTGAGTAGCCGAGTTGTCAACGCTTTTACCGTAGGTTACCAATACTGGAACAACCTCATCGACAGTGAGCAAAAAACCACGACATTCACATTTCCGACTGGTATTGGATTCGGTACAAATGTGAACGTGCCCCAGCAGTCGTATCAGATTAAGTATCAATTCAAGGACGACATCTCAATCAACCGAGGCAATCACACGTTCCGTACCGGAGTCGATTACCTTTGGGAACCGAAACTCGGAGGGTTCTTTGAATTTAATCCGACGCTCGAGATTGATTTCGTCTCACTCCCAAGCCGCCTTGTGACACTGCCGCAGGGCTTCTCAACTGCTGGCCAGGTCGGAGGCATGACAGCGACTGCCGGAAATCCTTACTTCGATTTGCCCGGTGGGGCCAAGATGTTGGGGTTTTACTTCCAGGATGACTGGCGAGCGAAAAAGAATCTCACGCTCAACTTAGGACTACGCTGGGACAAAGACTTCAATCTCATTGGCACACAAGCCCAGAACCGAAGCCGGACGTACCTTGCGTTAAAAGCGATAAATCATCCGGCGGCAGCATCGCTGCCAAAAGACGACAGTCGTGACTTCAGTCCGCGCGTGGGATTTGCTTGGGACATTGGTGGCACGGGCCGACACGTACTACGCGGCGGCTACGGCCTCTACTACGGACAGACCTTCTTGAATATCCCGCTGTTCATGATCCAGCAGATCAATCCCACGATTTTTGTGAGCGTGTTCAGCATTGCCAGCAACGATATCGTTCCGGGTACCAGCATTCCGCTGTCGAGCTGGCGATTTGGAATCGATCCATTACCAACGATTCCACCACCACCAACACAGCTACCTGCGAATTCCACAGGCCGCATCATGGATCCGGATTATCAGAATCCCCTGACGCAACAATGGAATGTTGGATATGCGTGGCAATTAAATTCATACTCCGTTCTCGAGTTTGAGTACACGCACATTCTTGGATTGCATGAATCGAAAACACTTAACATTAATCCCACACGGCGGATTTTTTGTGCGACTGGCCACACACCTTGTGGTCGAGGGCCAGAGGATACAAATGGTCAAGAAATATCGTCGCGCCCGTTAACGGCGGCACTTGCGGCTGCGGGACAGCCGGTACTGGGTCGCGTCGACCTGGAGGTTTCCAGCGGCCGATCACGATACGATGGGTTCAATCTGAGTTATCGCCGTCGTTTGCATAAGGGCGTAACAGTGAACGCGACGTACACCCTTGCGCACGCGGTGGCTTACAACGGAAACTCAGCTGCGTTTCGAAATCGAGCATGGGATCCCTTTAACTTTTTTGCGCCGTACGAGTATGGACCAACGCCGAACGACTCTCGTCATCGGTTCTCGATGGGAAGTGTATTAAATCTCCCAGGAGGCTTTCAGGTTGCACCGGTTGTTCAGTGGGAATCGGCTCGTCCATATACTGCCGGGTACGGCGGAGCCGTGGACATTTTGGGAGTCGGCGGCGGTCGTGGTACTTCTCACGTAACGGTTTTCACGAATAGCCCAAATGACCTCAAAGCCACTCTCACAGCTTTTGGCGATCCGGCTGGTACCTTCCCAGTGACGCTAGCGAACGGGACCGTCGTACAAGTATCCAATGCTGTCAAATATAGAAACTGTTTACGCAGCGGGGAGTGCACGCACGCGGCGTTTGATATTCTACGTGGACAGCCCTTCTTCCAACTCGATGCCCGGGTAACCAAAAACTTCAGGATTCGGGAAAGAGCCAATCTTCAGGCGATTTTCCAGGTATTTGACCTGACCAACCGCGCGAACTTCGGCAATAACTTCGGCACAGATGTCAGACAGACAACCTTTGCTCACCCAACTAACTTCATCACCCCAAGCGGAGTGACAATTCCGCATAGTCTATCCGCGGAGATCGGAGTAAGATTCACGTTCTGAGCAATACCGCTATTGCAGCTGAGGGCGGCCTGTGGTATCGGCCGCCCTCTTCCAATTACTCCTGGAAAGTTAAGGTAGATCTATCGTGAAACGCTTAAACAAACGGGCGCCGCTCGTCGCAATGCATTTGGCTTTGTTTTTGATAACCCTGAACGGCGTATGCGCGCAGGATCGAATTCCGTCGGTGAGCATAACGTTCGCCATCCTCACGAAACCAATTGAACTTAAAACGGCGAGCGTCAATCAGGAGCTGAACCTACAAACGATCTCTGAGGTGGTCGTCAACGGTCGAGTGGTGATCCCAAAAGGTTCAAGTGTAATAGGGCACGTGGCGGGGCTGACGCCGAAAGGAAAGGGAAATCAAAAATCGTTGCTTGCTATAGTTATTGATAAGGCGGTAGTCGATGGAACTCAGGAAATCCCACTTCAGGCGATAATTGCAGCAGTGGCTGCGCCACAGGACAACAGCTTGTCCTCAGATCCCACCTACGGAATGATGCACTCGAACGAACCGAAAATGGTCGCGAGTGGTCCAGGGGGTTCGGTTCGCACTGGCGATCTATCTTCCTCAAGCAAAGTGTCGTCAACCGCGGCGATAGCGACTGCGAACATCACGGGTGCACCGGATAAGAGCCTGCTGCTTAAGCAAGATTCTCAGGGAGCGATAGGTTTTGCTAACGATCTTTCCTTGTCGTGGCAACTAACCATTCCTCCAGCAGTCACAGTATTCAGCACCAGGCAAAACAATTTGAAACTAGACGTGGGCACTCAAGTTCTGCTGCGCATGGCTCAACCGTCACGTGCACGATGAAGACCACGAATCGACATCAACGAAATCTGACCAACAAATCATCGCGAAATCACACGAACCACGCGTCCCTTCTGCTTGCTGCTTCTCCTTGTGATCTGCGTCACCTGCGTTCATCTGCGGCTAAATTTCTGCTCAGCTCTAGCGCGCGCTTAAGGACCGGATCCGAAATCTCACTGATCAATCCCATCTCCAAAGCTTCGACACTATCAATCCGTCTTGCAGTCATAAATAACTCCAACGCTCTCGCTTGACCAATAAGCCGCGGAAGCCGTTGCGTGCCGCCCCACCCGGTGATGATTCCGAGGTTCGCACCCGGGTGTGCGAAGACAGCGTTCTTCGACGCCACGCGGACATCGCATGCAAGTGCGAGATCTAAGGCTCCGCCCATGCAATAACCATTTATTGCTGCGATTGTTCTTTGCCTCGCATTCGCTATGCGGTTGAGAATCGACTGACCCCGCCCGGCAAAATCACGAGCAGTTTCAGCATTCAGTTGAGCCAACTCACGAATATCTGCGCCTGAAGCAAACACGTCATTTGTACCGGTGAAGATCACAGCGGTGAGATCATTGCGGGGAAGGACGTTGGCCAATGACAGCTCGAGCTGGTCCAGTACCTCCCGCGATAAAGAGTTTCGTTTTTCCGGAGAATTGAAACGGATGATCGCCGACGCTTCTATGATTTCGATCAGGGCAGGTTGATCCGCATCATTCATTCGCGCGGTTTTACGTTATTGCGGAGGAACTTGACTATATCTTCGGTTGACGTGCCCGGGAGGAAGACTTCTGCGATCCCTTCCTGCTTGAGTTTAGGGATGTCTTCTTGCGGAACTATGCCGCCTACCAGCACAAGGCAATCAGTTAAACCTTCTTCGCGAAGCAACTGAACAATACGTGGACAGAGCGTATTGTGGGCGCCGCTCAGGATTGAGACTCCCACCGCATCCACGTCCTCCTGCAAAGCAGCTGCGGCGATCATCTCAGGTGTTTGCCTGAGACCTGTGTAAATAACTTCCATGCCGGCGTCACGCAATGCACGAGCAATGACTTTTGCGCCACGGTCATGGCCGTCAAGCCCAGGTTTCGCAACCAGCACGCGAATCTTCTTGTCAGTCATGAGCTAGTCCGATCAAAAGGCAGGCTCTTCGTAGACGCCATACACGTCTCGCAAAGCGGAACAAATCTCACCTAGCGTTGCGTAAGCGGCGACTGCCTCGATTGTTGCAGGCATCGTATTTTCGTCATTCGCTGCGGCCCGTTTCAGCTTCTCAAGAGAATTTGCCACTGCCCCGGCGTCACGACTTCCACGAGTCCTTTCCAAACGCTCGACCTGATGATCTCGCACGGATTCATCAATCACCAGGATCGGAACTTCCGCAGGTTCTTCCGACATGGCGTATTTGTTTACACCAACAATGACCTGATCTCCCCGTTCGACAGCCTTCTGATACTGGTACGCCGAGTCCTGAATTTCCCGCTGCGGAAAACCCTTTTCAATCGCGGCAACCATTCCACCCATTGCGTCGATCTTCGCGAAATAATCGAGCGCACTACGCTCCATCTTGGTTGTAAGCGCTTCCACAAAGTAGGAACCGCCCAGCGGATCGACAGTATTAGCAACGCCGGTCTCATCCGCGATGATCTGTTGTGTGCGAAGTGCGATCAGCGCAGCGCGATCGGTGGGTAGCGCCAGTGCCTCGTCGTAGGCATCAGTATGCAGACTTTGCGTACCTCCCAGTACTCCGGCTAGCGCCTGAATTGCTACGCGGACAATATTGTTTAGAGGTTGTTGGACCGTGAGTGACACTCCTGCAGTCTGCGTATGAAAACGCATTTGTAATGTGCGTTCACTCTTTGCGCCGAAGCGGTCGCGCATCTCGCGCGCCCATATCCGGCGTGCCGCTCGATACTTCGCAATTTCCTCGAAGAAGTCGTTGTGCGCGTTGAAAAAGAATGAAACACGCGGCACGAACTTATCTACATCGAGACCGGCGCGTACACCCCATTCGACATATTCAAGCCCGTCGCGCAACGTAAAAGCCAATTCTTGAACGGCGGTCGCGCCGGCCTCGCGTATGTGGTAGCCACTTACTGAAACCGGGTTGTACTTCGGCACACGTTCGGTACAGAACTCGAAGGTGTCCGTCACGAGTTTCATCGCCGGACGAATGGGATAGATCCATTCCTTCTGCGCGATGTACTCCTTAAGGATGTCGTTCTGAAGGGTACCGGAAATCTTCTTCCAATCGGCGCCCTGTTTTTCTGCGACGACCAGATACATCGCAAGCAAAACCGACGCGGGCGCATTGATTGTCTGCGATACAGTCACCTTCTCGAGGGGGATCTGATCAAAAAGCACTTCCATGTCGGCGAGCGACGAAACTGCGACGCCGCACTTGCCAACCTCGCCTTCGGATAGCGGTGAGTCCGCGTCGTAGCCCATCAAAGTGGGCAAATCGTATGCGACTGAAAGGCCAGTTTGACCTTGCTCCAGCAGGTACCTAAAACGGGCGTTGGTGTCTTCAGGCGTACTAAAACCTGCGAACTGCCGCATGGTCCAGAGCTTTCCGCGATAGCCTGTTGGATGAATGCCGCGAGTGTAGGGAAACTCACCAGGAAATGAGATGTCTTCAGAAAAGTCTACGCCTTCAATGTCTGCAGGGGTATAAAGGCGGTTAACTTCTTCCAGTGAGACGCTTTCAAATCGCTTTTTTGATTCCGGATGTCTGTCCAGGACAGGTTTTACGGTTTCACGTTCCCACCGTTCAACACCGGCCTCGACCGGCGACGTAGACTCTTTCGTTTGCGACATAAACCTCTCTATTTTGCCGAGTTTAGCAAGATCCGAATCTTAGATAATGGTCAATTGAGTGTCAATCGATCCACAGATTACAGAGACTAAGAAACAACGGGCCGAAGGCAATAAGACGCGGGTAGGCAATAATAGTTGCCGGCGGTCATACGCAGAACGCATCTTACTGCCGTTTAAGTGCGTGCGGCTTTCTGCTTTCTGCTTTTTAATCGGTGTAGTCTGATGCGTAATCTGTGGACTGTTTAAAGAAGGGGGCGCGGTTGTGATGGCAGTCACAACCGCGCCGGACTCGGCAGGAACTTTCGACGCGCGGTGTCAAGCAGGAGAACTTGCGGCAAGGGACGGGCAGGTAAAGGAATTTCGGGTTACCCGCAGTAAGTGAGTCTCTCCTTTAACTCACTCCACGGGCACAACAATTTCATTGCTGCGAACCATATTTAGACGGCTACGGGCCGCAGCCTCAATGGCTCGCGGATCCGTTTTCAGCTCGTTTATTTCCTCTCGCAGTGTTCGATTTGAACTGCGAAGGGCTTCGACATCTGTTTGAATGATTCCGTATTGCTCGGTTGCGCTCAGCATTTTGGCTCTGGTTCGCATGTTTACAGTGAGGCAGACAGCCAGTGTCGCCAATAAAACCATGCCGAATACCACCCAGGAGGGAATGATGCCGCCGCGGCGACGTACATCTGCGCGGCTTCCGATGATGTCCAACGAAACGTCGCGAACGGAAGCAAGTGAAGCAGCTCTCTGAGCAACCCGTTGCGCCTTAATCCTTTCATCAACCCAATAAGTATTTGCTACCCTAATCAAGCTGCACCTCCAAGCTCCATTACTGGTTACATAGATTTAACTGAGCAAAATTGTTCCTGAGCGTCACGATTGCGCCATGCGGCGAAGCTGCCTTCGCTGGAGGCAGATGCGTAAAGAAGCCATTTTTCTGCGAATCCTTACTTTTGATTGCTGGTCGTGCCGGTACTTTGCTGAGGCCCTGCGCTTCATCACCAATTCTCCGTTGGCAAATCTTAAAAAGCTCGGCCGCTAAATTGGCACCTTTAGAATCAAACCGCGTCCAGGTCCATGCTTCTGCTATTGTCCTGTTCCGCGGGAATGGAAAGACCCTGTTCTTAAGAGACTGCTTAACTGCTCTTGACGGGACGCTGCCACAATATACGCGGTATTTCGAGCGCTGCGACCGCAACAGAATGTGCTTTTGGAGCCGTCAATTCGTTGTCAATCAACAACTTAGCAGCAAATCGGCCGGAATGTAGCATCGGCGCTTAAGGTAGTAAAGACATTTCTTTGCAACACTTTAACTCGCTAACTTCAACATTTACATCAGCTAGCGGTGCTTAATGGGCCAAAATGGCGAACGGCAGGCGAACGGAAATCAGTCTGGCCAGCGCTTGTTGTTCGTCAATGTTGAATATTGTTGACACACCGTATCGGGCGCGTTTAAACTCACAAAGCCTGGGTTCGGCTCTTGGCTGCGCGAAGATTTCTTAGAA
Organism: Acidobacteriota bacterium; assembly: GCA_046727215.1. Classification (GTDB taxonomy): domain Bacteria; phylum Acidobacteriota; class Blastocatellia; order Pyrinomonadales; family Pyrinomonadaceae; genus PSRF01. Next base: position 26,187 of record JBKPCC010000071.1, on the reverse strand, counting down.
TTGGTGCGCGGTGATTGCCAGCTTTGCCCCGATCCCAGACCTGCTTGCAAATCTTGCCTCGTACGCTGGGCACCCCCAGCGAGCACTATCTACCTGTCGCGAAGGGCACAGATGGCCAATTCCTCGGAAGTAGATCCGAACCTTGCATCGTCACCGTCAGATCAGCAACGTTTGCCACTGAATTCTATTGTTCGCGCCGTGTGCGAGGCCGCGAATGCAGGACCTGATCGGCTGTACGAGGTCATGGTGAAATTGAGTCTGATGGTGGAAGCTATGGCTCCGACCTACGGGCTTTCCATCTGGACCGGCTCAAGCACACAGAAGCCCCGCCTCGAATGGGCCGAGGGTTTGGGCGAAGACGAAATCGCGGCCGCTGAAACAGTGGTCGCCGAAGCCTTATCACTTAATTACCAGCCAGTTGAAATCAACCAGGGTGACGCTTCCATTTGCCTCGTGCTGGCCTTGCCAAGAGGCGATCGTCAGGGTGCGGTGATTTATGGGCGTTGCGTTAGGCCGTTGGATGCGCTTCAAGCGAAAGATCTCAAAACAATTGTAGATGTTGCCTACCTCGCTCATTCGAGTGCGGTGGCGCGAAACTGGCCCGCGCTTCAACAGCCCAAGGAAGGCGGCGTAATCAGTTCAACACTTCCCGGCATGGTCTTCAGCAGCAAAGCGATGTCAGAGGTCGCGCACGCCGTTGAAAAGATCAAAGACTCGGATTCCACCGTTCTTGTTCATGGCGAATCAGGAACGGGTAAAGAGCTGATTGCCCGGGCGATTCATCGGTTAAGCAGGCGTTCAGACCGCGAGTTCGTCCCGTTCAACTGTTCCGCAGTCCCCGCCGAACTAATTGAGAGCATGTTGTTCGGCCACCGCCGTGGCACTTTCACGGGCGCGCTAAGCGACAATGCCGGACTGATACGTGCAGCGGAAAACGGCACGTTGTTCCTGGATGAAATCGGTGATCTGCCGCTAACGTTGCAACCAAAGCTGCTGCGCTTTTTACAAGAGGGAGAAGTACACACGCTTGGCGAACACGCTCCTCGGAAAGTCAGCGTGCGCGTTATTGCAGCCACTCACAAGGACCTGGAACAACTGGTTCGAGAAAAATTATTCAGAGAGGATCTCTATTATCGAATCGCCACTCTGACGGTAAAGGTGCCTTCGTTACGCGAGCGGCCGGAAGACATATCCACTCTGATTTCGTACTTCATTTCGCACTACGCCCGAAAGAATGACCGTGGAATTGCCGGCATCACCTGGGAGGCAATCAGGATTCTGGAAGAGTATTCGTGGCCCGGCAACATTAGGGAGTTGGCAGCGGAGATCGAGCGACTGGTCTTGTATGCAGATGAAAATGGTTACATCTTGCCTGAGCATATAAGTGAACGGATCCGGCCCAACGCTAATGGTAAGAGTTCTGGAGAGGGTCTCGATGAGTTGCTCGAGAACTACGAACGCCGGGTGATTACCGAAACTCTCAAACGTCACGATTGCAATGTCGCGCGCACAAGTGAAGCGCTCGGGCTCGGTTCCAGGCAAACGCTTTACAAGAAGCTAAAACGACTGGCAATCGATATCGGAGACTTTCTGCAAGAAGACACAGAACCAGGGTTGCAGTTGCGTCCGCCTTCCAACCACGTGCCCAGGTAAACGCGCTTTCTGTTCCTGGTTGCGCAAACCGCATTTAGATCTAATACCTTCCGGCCCGCATCACATTAATGTTTGTTTCTTACGCCCTCTGTTTTCTCCTGGCATTGGTGTTACATGAAATGGGCCACTTTACCGCGGCCCGCGCATGCCGGGTGAGCATAACGGAGTTTGGTGTGGGGTGGGGACGACGATTCCTTGGAATGCGCGTCTCCGGCATCGATTACGTGCTACGTGCATGGCCCATGGGCGCTTACGTCCGGCTGGATCTAAGAGAATTGCAAGAACGTCCACTCGCGCAACAGGTGCTCGTTTTGTTAGCGGGCATAATCGTCAACCTCGTTGCCGCAAGCGCGACTAATGGTACTCGGTTTAGTGCCATGAATTATCTGCTCGCTGCTACGAACATTTTGCCTCTGTATCAACAAGACGGCTGGAAGTGCGGCATGGTGATGCTTCGCGGATTGATGAAACGCAAGAGCCGGTTCGTCGAGTGGACGTTTACGATTGCGGGCACTGGTTTAAGCCTGATTTTATTCGCGGCATTTGTGGTTCGTTGTTTCAAACTCGGTTGAGCGTATGGACGACCAGGCCCAAGTTGTGAAGGTCCGCTGGCGATGGGGTGTTATCGCTGCGCTCGCAATGATGGTTCTGTCCTGTTACCCGCAAGTTCACTTCTGGATCGTACGCGGCAACGATTGGAATGGGTCCTACGCCGCAATTGAAGGCGTAGGAGATGAGGTTGCGTATTCAGCCTACGTCAATGCACTGATCGATGGCAGGCCCCGCCGCAACGATCCGTACACGGGGCGAGATTTTACGAGCGACAGCAAGCAAAGAGATTCTCTTTTTTCAATCCAGTTTGTCCCTGCGTACCTGATCGCACTGCCCGCGCGTGTGCTCGGAATGTCAGCAGCTACAGCCTTCATCCTGCTTAGCCCACTCGCGGCCGGCTCGGCCGCTCTTGCAATTTTCTGGCTAATCTCAATTGTGACTCGAGATGAAAGGGTGTCCGCGGCGGCGGCGATCATTGTGCTGTGTCTTGGGACCGTCGTCGGCGGTCACGGTCAAGTAACGACTTTCTTTGGCCAGGATCCGCTTTACAACTACCTGATGTTTTTGAGGCGTTATCAGCCAGCCGCAAGCTTTCCCCTATTCATTATGTTCTGCGGCACGTTTGTGATGGCGATAACTTCCCGCAATAGAAAAACTACGATGGGTTGTGCCATAGCAGCCGCCATCATTTTTTCATTGCTGGTGTTCTCATACGTTTATTTGTGGACGGCCGCCGTTGCGTGGGGAATAGCTCTCCTCCTCTTGTGGATAACGGCGAAACCGGAAGGGTGGCGGAACAATCTGCCGGCGTTTGCCGTCGTAGGGTTTGGCGGGCTGGCAGCTCTGACGGGTTTCGTTCTTTATTTTTCCAATAGGGCGCCGTCGATGGATGCAGTGCAAGCGCTCGAGATCTCGCATGCACCCGATCTCTTGCGTTTACCTTGTCTGTTAGGGATTGCGGTTCTCGTCCTCCTCGCATCATTTGCTCGGCGACAGCAATTTGCGCTTAACGATCGACGAGTGCTCTTAGCAGCTTCATTTGCTCTGTTATCACTACTGGTTTTCAACCAGCAGGTGTTGACTGGACATTCACTACAGCCGTTGCACTACGAAATGTTTGTTGCGAATTACTCTGTACTGATTTCGGTAGTCATAGCGGCGACATTGATCCTCAAGATGGATCGCAGCCTGCGACTTCGAATGCCGAAACATGCTCTCTTATGGATCACGTTACTCGCATTTGAATGGGGTTGTTTTGAAACCATTGTCGCAACGAGGGGCAGCATGTCCTTCGATCATGACATCGATGACGGTCGCGCTGTCGCGAAGCGCCTGGTAAATGTCGATGCGGGCGATTCCACAATGGGCGAACGTGCGATTTTATTATCCACGGACCTACTGGTGGCTGACAGTCTGCCCTCGAGCGCGCCCCAGGCAGTGCTTTGGGCGCCACACATGCTTGTGTTTTCCGGCGCTTCCGTTGCCGAGACCAAGGAGCGGTTCTATCAGTACCTCTATTACTCGGGCATCAGCCCTGAGCGGCTCAGAACGATTCTTCGAAAAGAAGCAAGGTACGGATTTGCAGTTGGAATGTTCGGCTTTGAACGGACCATTCGTGGCCTGAGCCATGCAGCAAAGCCAATCACTAACGAGGAGTTCGATGCCGAGGTCAAAAAGTACGAGGACTACGTCGCATCCTTTAGTTCCGAGCAAGCTAACAGAGCCAGGCTCTCGTACGTCGTTGCGCCGCTGGACGAGTCACCCGACTTTACGAAATTGGACCACTGGTACGAACGCGACGCAGGCGAACGCGTAGGTAAGTTTGTTCTCTACCGCGTACGATTCAGAGATCAGGAAGCAACCTCACGCATCAGGTAGCCAGTTGAGCAATTCCAACTACAGTCCAACCATCGATCCCACGCTCGTGACGCACCATGAGGCAGTCGGAGAATCTCTGGCGAACGTCCATCTGTCCAGCCGTAAGCTACTCGTTTTTGTGTTCTTCCTGATGATTTTTACCGTAGCAGCGCGGCCCATCACTGATCCAGATTTTTGGTGGCACCTCAAAACCGGTCAATATGTGCTTCAAACAAGATCGATCCCGCATACCGACATTTTTTCCAGCTTTCACTTTGGCAAAGAATGGGTGACTCATGAGTGGCTGTCGGAAGTTTTTATCTTTGCGGGTTATCAGATCTTTAGTTATGCCGGGTTGATTGTGATCTTCGCGCTGATTATCTCGCTGTCTTTCTTCATTTGTTATCGCACGTTCCGCGGTCGGGTCGGACATCCATATGTGATTGGGTTTGCGTTGCTCCTTGGAGCATTTTCGACGTTACCGACATGGGGTGTGCGACCACAAATGTTTTCGCTCCTGTTTGCAAGTGTATTTCTTGCGATCATCGACAATCACGTGAGGACCGGTGGGACGGAGAAGCTGTGGTGGCTTGTTCCATTGATGATCTGTTGGGTCAATCTACATGCGGGATTCGCGATTGGCCTGGGGCTGATCGCTTTGACGATCATCGGCGTCATGCTCGACGGATTCGTTGCACCTGAAGACGCGATCGCTTCGATCTGGAGCCGTACTCGCTCACTTACGTTTGTGCTTCTCGCATCTGTGGCTGCTGTGATACTGAATCCGAATGGCTTGCGAATCTATTCCTACCCACTGGAAACGTTAAGATCGCACGCGATGATGAAGTACATCACCGAATGGTGGTCACCTGATTTTCATGAGCCAATGTTTCAACCGCTCGCGATCCTGATGCTGAGCACATTCGCGGTCATGGCGCTTTCGCAAAAACGTGCGAGTCTAAGAGAGCTGCTGTTGATGGCGGTCACCTGTGCGGCTGCTTTAAGGTCCGCTCGCAACATACCTTTCTTCGCCCTGGTAGCTATTCCACTACTGGCGGAACACTCATGGTTGTGGATTACTGGCCAGCGCTGGTCGCAGTTCTTGATGAGACCTGAAAAACGCGAGACAGGTCGCGGCGCACTCACCAAAGTGGCGCTGAACGTTGTGGTGTTAATCCTCATTCCGTCGACCCTGGCATTTGTTAGGGTCTCGCAAGCCGCGGGTAAACAAAATCTAACCAGTTCTGAAAACTTTCCTGTTGCTGCTGCGGACTTTCTGACACGCCGGCAACTAGCGCAGCCGATCTACAACGAGTACGGCTGGGGTGGTTATCTGATTTGGCGCTTGTATCCGGATTACCGCATTTACATCGATGGTCGCGCTGACGTTTACGGCGACGCATTTGTTGAAGAATTCTTAAGGGTTCATGATGGCGGACCAAATTGGCGGGAACCACTGGACCGGCAAGGAATCCGAACAGTGATCGTTAAACGAGAAGCGCCCGTTGCCCGCCTTTTAGCGGAAGATTCAGGTTGGTCAAACGTGTTCCAAGATCCTCAAGCGGTTATCTTCACCAAGAAATAAGGTCATCAGGAAAAAACTTATTTGACATTGGAGATTGGACCTTTGTCATTTGGCATTTATGCGTGCGCTTACGGTTGGATCTGGATTGCTCTCTCTTCTATTCCAGGAATCTCTCGCACTCACTTCCGCATTATTCAGTGTCTCGCAGGTGAATTGAAGGCGCGTTGTTGTCAACTGCGGGCGACAACTTGGAAAGAGCGAAAAGTTGTGACCTTTGCGATGCTCGTCAAACTCTCTTCGACTTGGTCCACCTCCCTACTTGTCAACTGCGGGCGACAAACAAACACCTCAACCGCCTGAATTCTCCTGTAAACAAAGCTGTTTCAGTCAACATCGGTCACGGCACACCCCTTGTATTAACGACCTCCGTCCTCGACGCCAACGCGTCCAAGAGACTCGGGAGCAAGAGGGCTGGACAAGCTCATGAAAAGTGTAAACCGCATAGTTCTTATGACCCTGATTGGCGTTGCGATAGCAACACCCTTCCTTGTAGTGGCGTCAGTCGTTGGAGTCCACGTTGCCGCGCTTGCCGATAGCGTAAGGATGGATTTGTTCTTCGTCCTCCTGGCATTGACGAGCGTCGCAGTCAGGATTCTCGACGGTTATTTGGCTGCTACAGGTAGGACCGAGCAAGCGGAACGCGGTTATGTCAAGACTAATGACAACACTGATCTTCGACGAGTGTCCACCATTAGTCCTGGTTACTAATTCTCGCAACTGGTCCTACTGCCACGCTTAGCGCGGTGGGTAAGGGCGCAAGGTTTAACTAAACCCAAACTAAGGAGCAAAAAAATGATTAAGAATTTCCTTCGCGATGAAACAGGTCTTGAACTTTCAGAGTACGCAGTAGCTGCGGCTTTGATCGCTCTGGCAGTAGTCGGCGTGTTCACCACCCTCGGTGGCAACATCAAGACCGTCATCAGCAATCTCGCAACGAACATCAAGTAGTCACAAGCAAAACGCGAGAACGGAGCGCGCGCGCTAAACCGACCCAGGCTACGCGCGCCCTCCTTTTTCGCAGTTCAAAGGAAGTGTCCCGATGTTTAAAAACTTTCTGAAAGATGAAACCGGACTTGAGCTCTCTGAGTACGCGGTTGCAGCGGCACTAGTCACACTCGCCGTGCTCGCTTCATTCACGACTCTGGGCGCCAATGTCAAGACGGTCATCAGTAACCTCGCCAGCAATATCAAATAGTCAGAGAGTAGCGGCCAACTCAATTGCCTTGGCCGCAGAACAGAACACGGATGTCAGGCCCTCTCAGCATTATCGCAGCAGCATTTCTCGTCGTGCTGGCGTTCATCATTTCTTATTACGACGTTTGCTACCGGCGAATTCCGAATCCGTTTGTCCTGGCCACGCTGATGGTCGGGCTTTTTTTGAATGCTAGTTATGCAGGATTTAGTGGTGTGCTTTCGAGTCTTGGCGGATGCGCGATTGGTTTCTCGATCATGTTCGCTCTTCATCTCTTCGGCGCAATGGGCGCTGGTGATGTGAAGTTGTTTGCCGCTATCGGCTCGATCACAGGTGCGCACCTGGTCCTGCCCACATTTGTTGTTGTGGCAGTGATCGGCGGCGTCCTTGGCCTGGTCTCAATGATTCGAGCAGGCCAACTGAAACTTACGATGATGCGTGTATTTCAAATCCTTATCGGTCTATTGCCAGGGTACAGCGTGCCGCGTTTTCCAGTGCCGGCAGATCGCCGTCTGACGATTCCTTATGGAGTCGCCATCACTTTTGGCAGTCTGATTTCGTTAGTTGTCTTCCGCGCTTAATTCGGAGCGCCTTTTCAACGGGTGGCTGAAGATGCTGACCCCCCAACGGAGAATTAACCATGCGCAACAAACGTTTCTTTGTCGTATTGGCCGGCGCCCTGTTATTCGGACTGCTGGCGGCAGTTACTGTCAGCCGTTACCTGTCGAGTGCCCAAGCATATTCGAAAGACCTTCGCCGCGTAGCTGTTGCCAAGGTCGCGATTCCAATTGGCACCAAGATCATAGCGGAACAAGTAATGGTGGTTCCGTTTCCTAAGGAATCAACGCCTGATGGCTCTTATGAAACCTCAGACAAATTGGTCGGCCGAGTTGCGGTAGTCAATATCGCCGCCCGCGAACCAATAACCGAGGCCAGACTTGCTCCGGAAGGAACAGCCGGTGGCTTGTCGGCGGTTATTCCTGAAGGTTATCGCGCCATGACCGTGAAGGTTGATGACGTTGTAGGCATTTCCGGTTTCATCATGCCTGGCACTTTAGTCGACGTCGTGGTGGTAATTGATCCAGGCGATCGCGGCCAGACAGATCCAATTTCGAAAATCGTTTTGCAGAACATCAAGGTTCTGGCCAATGGACAGAACATAGACAAGCCGGATAACTCGCGCGAAGCAAACAGCGTGAAGGCTATCACCCTCCAGGTCACTCCTGAGCAAGCAGAGAAACTCGCCCTCGCCTCAACGGAAGGCAAGCTTCAGCTCGTGATGCGCAATTCAATCGATCAGGGTGACGAACAGACGACCGGTATCAATAAGCGGGGACTGCTTGGCGGCGACCGCGCAACGCCGGCCCCTGAACCAGGTTCATTAAAGAGCGAACAGCCAAAAGCGGAACCTCGTCCGGCAACGCGTCGAGTTCGCGTACAGGCTGAAGCCAAACCCGCAACACCTGCTGCCCCGGCAGTGCCAAAAGCGCAGGTAGAGATGATCGAAGGTGCGAAGAAACGCAACGTCGATTTTCCGTAATTCGCCCGTAGCCGGGCCACTCGAGACATCGTCAAAGACGAAAACCGTCAACCGTTTTGGCAGCAAAAGGAGCAAAAGACATGCATAGCCGTTCCCCAATCAAACGCCGAGGAAGCCTGCTTCTGGCGTCACTGATTCTCGTTCTCGCACATTCCGTGATGCACGCCCAGGAGTCCTCGTACAAGGCTTCGTTCAAACAGAACTCGGAGCCGGTGGCGGTAAACGTACTCGTGGGCCAGTCTCGCGTGATTAACTTTGATCGGCCAGTCGGCCGCTTTTCCGTTTCTAACCCAGAGATAGCTGAGGCCGTCCTCGTTACGCCAGATCAAGTGATTGTCAATGGCAAGGCGTTTGGACAGGTCAACTTCATCGCCTGGGAACAGACGGGAGGACAGTACCTGGTGTTTGACGTTTTCGTCCGAGCCAACCTGTCGCTGATCGATTCACAAATACGAGCGCTCTTTCCGAAGGAAGACATCCGTCTGAGCCAGGCAAACGGTTCAGTGGTGTTGTCTGGAAGTGTGGCGACTTCCACAATTTCCGCCCAGGCACAGAGTGTTGTTGAAGCCGCTGGTTTCAAAACCGTCAATATGCTTGAGACTCCTGTAAAGAACGCTTCACAGGTTCAATTGCAAGTTCGCGTTGCTGAAGTGAGTCGTAGCAGGTTGAAAGACTTCTCATTCACCCCGGCCTACCAAGGTACTCCGGGTGTGGGCGGCTACGTGAACAGTGGCGCTGGTCCGTATACGTTGAGCCAGGTCCAGGGCGGAACCATCTTTGGCTCCGTCGCAAGCACGCTCAACCTCTTCGTGATGGGCGGCAACATGTTCACGTTCCTGCATGCCCTGAAAACGCAAGGTGCGTTGCGAGAGTTGGCTGAGCCAAATCTCATTGCGATGGACGGTCAACAGGCCAGCTTTTTGGCCGGCGGAGAATTTCCGGTACCCATCGTGCAGGGAAGCGGAGATAGAAGCACTGTATCGATCATATTCAAGGAATACGGCGTCCGCCTGAACTTCAAACCGACGATCATTGACGAAGATCACATTCGTCTGGAACTGGAACCAGAAGTTTCTACGATCGATTTCGCCAATGGCGTCAAATTCGACGGCTTCCTGATCCCGGCATTAAAGACGCGTCGGGCCAAGACAGGGATTGAGTTGCGTGATGGTCAATCATTCGCGCTAGCTGGATTGCTCGACAACAGCGAAACGCGGTCCCTTTCCCGTATTCCAGTACTCGCCGACATTCCCATTCTGGGTCAGTTGTTCAGATCAACATCGTTCCAAAAGAACGAGACTGAGTTGATGTTCCTCGTCACGGCGCAGATGGTTAAGCCAGTCAATCGTGACGACCTGCCGCAAATGCGCGGCATAGACGGACTGAAGAATGGTTCACCGTTGGGTATCGAACCTAAAGGTGAAGGCATCCAGGGCCGATCAGGTTTCTCCATCCCTGGACAGGGCACTGAAACTGCACCGGCACCGGCTGCAGCTCCAGCAACTCAAGAACAACCGAAGGCCGCAGAGCCGAAACCGAAGAGCTCTGAAGGCACAACAGATTCCAAGACCGTTCCTTCGACTGAGAGTTCCAGCAGGAACATTAACAAACCATTGCCGGTAGCCCGGACCATGAAGATGGATTTCAGCGCCGAGCTGGTAAAACCTTAAAGAAGACAGAACATAGAAGGAGGCAAAATGAATAAGCAAGGGTTACAAAAACGCAACAGGAAAAACGAACGTGGTTCGATAATGGTCCTGTCTGCGTTGGGGATGCTTTCACTTCTTCTTGCCGTCGGGCTGGGTGTTGATATCAGCCATCTCTACCTCGCAAAAACTGAACTGCAGAACGCTGCCGACGCGTCGGCTTTAGCAGGTGCCTCTGCGTTGAATTTCCACGCAGCAGGTATCACCGAAGCTACCAATCGTGCAGTGGCCGCAATGAACAATTACGAATTCAATAAGACCGGTATCACTTTTTCTCGCTCAGATGTTCGCTTCGCAGCAAATCTGAGCGACTTCGATGCCGGTGCCGACACGAGTGAAGCTGGTGCCATGGCGGTAGCTTCAACAATTCGCTTTGTAAAGGTGAAGACTCCTAGCTCGCCAGTAAGGATGTCTTTTGTCGGATTCGTAATCGGCCAAAACCGCAACCTGGACGCGGAAGCCATTGCTGGCGTGTCAGCACCATTGAATATCTTTACCGGATACCTGCCGCTATTTCCGGTGGACAACGACGACATGTCGCTGCTGATTCCGGGCAACGTTTATACGATTCGTGGTGCACCAACGAACTCGATCTCCCCAGGAAATTATCAAATCCTGGCGATTGATGGTTCCGGCGGTGCCGACGACCGAACCGACCTCGCGAGCGCAGTTCAAAATCCGGTCGGACCGGGCGGTTATGTCGACACCAAACCGGGCGTGACCTCCGGTGCAATAAGACAGGGTATTAACACTCGCTTCGACGATTACGCATCCGGAATGGATCCGGCCTTCTACCCTCCCGATACCAATGTCATGGAAGGAATTACGTACGACAACTACCTGAACGGATCGCCAAGCACGGCGCCTTCTCATCCTGGGATTGCCGGACGTCGAGTGGTGCTACTTCCAATCATGGCGATAAGCCAGGTCGGTAACGGTCGCACAACGGTGCAAATCGATCATTTCGGCGCTTTCTTCCTGCGTAGCAAAGTCTCAGGAGGAAACGGTGGCGACATTCAGGCTGAATACATCGGCACCGCCGTCAATGTTGGTAGCGGATTTTATGACCCGAGTGCTCCTCCAAACCCGGGCCCACCAATCGTGAAACCAGTCCTTTATCGGTAAGGCGGTTAAATCATGTGTAGAGGACTCATCCGTAGCTTTCATGGTGTTCGGCGGGACGAGCGGGGCGTACAGCTGGTTGAACTGGCCATAGTGATACCACTAATAGCCCTGCTCCTAGCCGCTGTGGCTGAATTTGGTCGTTACTTCTATGAGTACACGACTTTGGCGAAAGGTGCCAGGATTGCAACACGTTATCTGGCAACTGCCCATACGGACGGCACTGATGATCCGGCCGCGAAAAACCTCGTCGTCTACGGGAATCTTGGCGGAACGGGTAGTCCGATACTAAGCGGGCTTGATCCTACGAATGTTCAGATTACCCGCCGCGATGCGTCTGGTGGAACTATGACTGGCGGCGTCCCGAATACGGTTACCGTCGAGATAGTTAATTTCCAACACGTATCACTCTTTAATCTGAGCGGTCTCACCGGTTCATCAGCGACTCTAAACATCCCGGTGAAACCGAGCGTCACCATGAAGTATCTATTGACGCAGCCATTGATATAGGAGATGCAGGCATGCTTCGGATTTCGAGTGCAAAACAAAAACAACGTGGCGCAACTCTTGTTGAATTCTCGATTGGCGCAACACTTTTTCTGACAGCGTTGTTTGCGGTCGTCGAATTTGGCCGGGTATTGTGGACGCATAACGCTCTTTGCGATGCCGCTCGACGCGGTGCTCGTTATGCCATCAACCAACCCGCCAGTACCCCTCCTGGGTATATAACTTCTGGTACAGATGTTGGACCAAGCATTACCGCAATCAAGAACGTTGTCGTGTATGGGAATCCGGCTGGCGGTACTAATCCGACCATAACCAATCTGACACCCGCTAACGTGTCAGTGACCTACAGCAATTTTGGTCTTGGTGAAGGCACTGTTGCAGTGTCCATCCAGAGCTATCAATTCCAGTTCGTCCTACCAATGGTGGGGACGACAATCACAATGCCGAACTATCAAACGACCCTGACCGCTGAAAGCGCCGGCGTTATGCCTTAGTGCCGGCGCAAGTGGTCTTCTCACTCTGTTCAATCCCGAGCGACGAAATGACACAACCACTTACATTTGTAGTTTTAAGTACCGGACTCGAGAACTTTAAAGAAATTCGCGGAGCTCTCGTTGCCGATAATCGCGTTCAACTCCTTGCCGGCGGTAACGATGCTGATCAGCTCTACGACGAGATCGTGAGATTGAAGCCAGCCGCTGCACTCATTGTGTTAGGTGCAAATGCTGACCAAGCAGTCAAGCTCATACAGCGATTATCACGTGAAATCCCGAGCACAACCGTTATCTCTGCGGCGCAGCAAGCTTCAGGAGAATTGATTCTGCAAAGTCTGCGAGCCGGCGCGCGCGAATTTCTCAATTTGCCCATTCGAGCCGAAGAATTGAAGGGGGTACTCGATCGCATCTCAGATTTCTCCAGTGCCAAAGTTGAGGTGAAGAAAAACAAGGGCCGGATGGTTGCGGTCTTTTCAAGCAAGGGTGGTTGCGGCACGTCATTCATAGCGACAAATTTTGCAGCCGCGACCGGAGTTAGAACCGCACTTGTCGATCTAAATCTTCAAGCAGGCGATCTTCCTCTGTTCCTTGGTATCGATCCCAAGTACTCGATCGCCGACATGGCGGAAAATCGCGAACGGCTTGATGAAGCTTTGATCACGAGTTTTGTGACACCCCACTCCTCGAAACTTGGTTTATTAGCAGCACCAAAGTCGGCGGATTCCGCAGACGAGATCGAGCCCGAGCACGTTTTCGAAATACTTCAGCGTTTGCGGGAATGTTACGACTACGTCGTACTTGACCCACAACACACCTTTGACGCAATTACACTTGCTGCGTTGGACCAGTCGGACCAGATCATCCTGGTGCTGACACTCGACATTCCTGCCATTCGCAGCACGCAGCGCGCACTCGAAATATTTGACCGCCTCGGTTACCCGCGCAAGAAGATTCGTATCGTTGTGAATCGTTGGAGCAAGCAGATCGATCTCGATCTGCATCAGGTTGAAAAGTTCCTGGGTGAACCAGTCGTAAGTTTTGTACCCAGCGACTACCAGACCGCGGTGACATCGATCAACCTCGGGAATCCTCTCGTTATGTCTGATCCGCATTCTAAGATAGCCCTGGAGATCAAACGAATCGCACAAACGATCACCGGACGAGTCGTAGTAACCGAGGCACCGGCAGCTAAAAAGTCGATATGGTCGTCCCTTTTCAAACGCGACGAGAGCTCACCAGCAATGCAGTTTGGAACGTCAATCGAATAAATCTACGAAAATAAAACATCATGGCCCTACGCGAACGTTTAGTTAAAGATACTGGCTTTCTTACTTCAGGAAACAACAACGGCTCGGACGGTTCCGGACTGAACACGTTCCAGGAGATGAAGTCTCGCCTGCATCGTGCTCTGATCAACCGAATGGACCTCACGAAACTCTCGAGCCTCACCGCGGAACAGGTTAGAGAAGAGGTTGCCCGGCTGGCAGAAAGTACGCTTGCCCAGGAGGCAACTCCTATCTCGGCTGCCGAACGTGAGCGCCTGATAAATGAAGTTCATCATGAATTGTTCGGCCTTGGTCCACTCGAGCCGCTGCTGGCCGACTCGACCATCTCAGATATTTTGGTGAACTCACACCGCACCATTTACATCGAGCGGAGGGGCAAGCTGGAACTCACAAAAGTCGAGTTCAAAGACGACGAACACCTGATGCGCGTTATTGAACGAATCGTCTCAACAGTTGGGCGCCGCATCGATGAATCATCTCCCATGGTTGATGCGCGTCTGCGTGATGGTTCGCGCGTGAACGCAATCATTCCGCCGTTGTCGATTGATGGCCCAGTACTTTCAATTCGCCGTTTCGGCGCTGAACCTTTGCGTATGGCGGCGTTGGTGGAGAACAAGGCGCTGACAAAAGAGATAGCAGAGATGGTCCAGATGTGCGTGATTGCGCGTCTGAACGTTCTGATTTCCGGTGGTACTGGCGCTGGTAAGACTACACTGCTCAATGCTCTTTCAGCATTCATCCCTGAAAATGAACGAATCGTTACCATCGAGGATTCGGCTGAGTTGCAACTGCAACAGCCACACACTGTGAGATTGGAGACTCGTCCACCGAACATCGAAGGACGAGGTGAAGTTACGCAGCGAGATCTCGTTCGGAACGCACTGCGTATGCGACCAGACCGAATAGTTATCGGCGAGGTGCGCGGTGGCGAAGCCATAGACATGTTGCAGGCGATGAACACCGGCCACGACGGCAGTTTGACTACGATTCACGCCAATACGCCTCGCGACGCCTTATCCCGGTTGGAAACGATGATTCAGATGACGGGAATGAATTTGTCGGAACGCGCCATGCGGCAGCAAATTGCCTCTGCAATAGATTTAGTGCTGCAAGTAGCTCGTCTTTCCGATGGTACTCGCCGTATCACGTCGATTTCCGAAATTACCGGCATGGAAGGCGACACCATTACGATGCAGGAAATCTTCCAATTCGAGCGAACAGGTGTCGGAGCGCAAGGTCAGGTTCTGGGCCGGTTCCGACCAACGGGAATTCGACCGCGGTTCGCCGAGCGGCTTAAGGCTTGTGGTTTGCAAATGCCACGAATGTTCTTCGAGGAAACGTAGGCCATGATAATTCCTCTCATAGTATTTCTGTTCGCACTCTTCCTTGTTCTGGGTGCTTACATTGCCGCGACGCACGGTTCGGATGCGAAACGCGCCCGCTTGCGTCAACGGCTCCAGGAGGCCCTGCTTCATTCGGCCCATACTCAGGACGTTGAGGTAATACTCGCTCGAAATGAATTGATGAGCGAGATTCCTGCGGTCAATCGCTTTTTGCTGCGGTTGCAGACTGCATTGCACTTAAAGCGAATGTTGGACCAGGCAGATCTCCACATCACTCCGTCACGCTTAATTATGTTTTCGGTGATGGCGGGAATACTTGCGGGCCTCGCAGTCGCTGTTGTTAGCCCTTCGTTCATATTCGTGCCCATGGGCGGACTGGCTGCTGCGTCATTGCCGTTCATACACGTGTGGTGGAAGAGAAAGAAAAGATTCGAGGCGTTTCTCGAGCATTTGCCTGACGCTCTCGAATTGATGAGTCGCGCACTTTCTGCCGGCCACGCGTTTCCGGAAGCCCTGCACATGGTTGCGACTGAAATGCCGGAACCAATAGCGGGCGAGTTTCAGAAAGCGTACGAGGAGCAGAACCTCGGACTTTCACTGAAGCTTGCAATGGAGAATTTAACGCAACGAATCCCCCTGCTCGACCTGCGGATGTGTATTACGGCTGTTCTGATTCAGCGAGAAACCGGAGGAAACCTGGCCGAGATTCTCGAGAAGGTGGCTTACACCATACGCGAACGATTCCGCATCATGGGTGATCTGAAAACTCTTACTACCAGTTCGCGCATTTCCGCCTGGCTGCTTTGCGGATTGCCGATCTTTGTAGCCATCGCGGTGACCTTCATGAATCCGGATTACATGAGTATTTTGTGGAAAGATCCGCGTGGCCATTACTTGATTGCAACAGCGATCTTTATGCAAATCACGGGAATGCTGATCGTTCGCAAAATCCTGGACATCAAGATTTAGTCACTGACCACTGATTAACATCATGCTTCTAATAATCGGCATTTCAACTTTCGTTTGTATCAGCCTTGCGATGATGGGAGCGTACTGGCTGCTGAATCGTCCGCAGAGCGCTGCCACCGAACGGCTAAGGAGACTGGGCCAATCGCACGGTACGGCTTCACAAGTTTCAGTGTCGCTCGTCGAAGAAGCTTCGGGCGGCGACAAGATAGCTGAAAAACTCGCGACACCGCTGAACAAATTGCTTCCCCCGTCGGCGGCTGAGGCCCGAAAGCTTCAGAAGCAACTGATGCATGCCGGTTTTCGTTCACAGAACGCGCCAATGATTTATCGCGCGATTCAGCTCGGATTTCTCGGTGGCTTGCCGGCCGCGGTAGCGCTGACTTGCGCGCTTTTCGCCAAACCACTCAACAGTGCATTCATCGCGATTCTGATTGCGTTTGTCGCCGGGTTTTTCCTGCCACGTTACATCCTGAACAGATTGATCAAATCACGACAGCTGCGCATACGCTGGGGTCTGGCTGATGCATTGGACCTGATGGTCATCTCGATTGAAGCCGGACTCGGTTTGAACGCGGCGATGGTAAAGGTCAGCACCGAGTTGAGGGAAGTACATCCCGATATCTGTGATGAGTTCGAATTAGCGAATCTGGAGATTCGCGTTGGTCGTGAGCGCGACGAGGCTCTGAGGAACCTGGCTGAAAGAACCGGAGTTGAAGACCTAAAGAGTTTAGTCGCGATGCTGATTCAGACAGACAAATTCGGCACCTCAATCGCCCGTGCGATCCGCGTGTTTTCGGACTCATTACGGACCAAACGCCGCCAGCGAGCTGAGCAAGCTGCGCAAAAAGCTGCAGTGAAACTCTTGTTTCCGCTGGCTTGTTTTCTGTTCCCGACGTTGTTTATTGCAATTCTTGGCCCTGCCGTCCTCCAACTGATTGATACTTTGGGAAACATGTAAGGGAGGAGTCATGCGTAAACGTAGACTGATAGCCATTCTGGTTGCATTAGCAATAACGTTCGCTGTAAGCGCGATGTGGAGCGCTGCGACAATCGAGCGTGAAGGCGATCCGGACGTCAATGTTATTGAAGATTCGGGTTCACACGCCGGCAATACAGGCGATAAGAAGGGCAACAAGGTAGTCCGCATACTCGCCGCTCCGTTCAAGGCCTTTGGCAAGCTTTTCGGCCACAAGGGACCCAGACTGGAACGAATGACCGAGAAAGACGCTGAGAATTTTGAGAGCGTCGGAGTCTCGCGTGTGGAGGACAGCCGTTACCCAGACGTAAAGAATCTTTCCGCGGGTGCGTCAGCTAAGGAGCATCTGGAAGCCGGCAGAGCCTTTCTACTGAATGGCCAGATCAATCAGGCAATCGCTGAATTATCTACAGCCGCGTCGCTTGATCCGAAGCTGGCGGAAGCACACAACCTGCTCGGCGTTGCTTTCGATCAGAAGGGAATGGCTGAGCGCGCGAAAGACTCATACGAGCGCGCAGTGAAGGCTGAACCGGAAGACGCGCAGACTCTTAACAATCTCGGCTTTTCACTTTATCAGAATGGCAACTATCGCGCGGCCGTGGACAAATTGAAACGAGCTGCTCGAATTTCGCCAACTGACGATCGCATCCTTAACAATCTCGGGCTGGCGCTCTGCCGTCTGGGCAAATTCGAAGATGCTTACAAGTACTTCGCTCGCGCAGCTGGACCACTGACCGGAAGTCTGAACACGGCGAAGATGCTGGAACGCTTTGCGCGCGAGGATGATGCGATTAAGTACTACGAAAACGCCCGGCGCATTGATGCGAACTGCACGTTCGCTCTAAGACGGCTCGCCGATCTTTATGGGCGTGTCGGACGGATGGACGAAGCTCAGGCCGCGCGAGATGCGCTAGCCGCTGCGCCGGCACAAACGGCCACAGTTACTGAAAGATAATCCCTTACCGAAAGAAGACTGTGTATGTCGCAGACGACGATGTTAAATCGAGTTGAGATCGAAACCATGGGACCGCCAAGCCCCGAAGAATTGGCGGATACTGGCATAGCCACAGGATTTCTTTGCGACCTGGCGCTTAAACACGTCGCCATGTTGCCCGAGCCAACAACCGCAGCCGTTGCCCAAGGGCTTTGCCTGCCGAAAACGCTCGCCGAAGACATCCTGCAAAAATTGCAACGAGAGAAGCTGATTGAAGTCCGCGTGCAAACCACGATCGGCGCTACTCGATATGCAATGTTGGACCATGGTTGGGAACGGTATGCTCGGCTCCTGACGCTCTGCGGCTACACTGGTCCTGCTCCGGTTTCATTGAATGATTACGCGCACATGATGCGCCTACAGTCTATCCCATCTGACCCGGCGACAATGGAAAGCGTGCGGGCTGCATTCCATGATCTGATACTCCCGGAATCTCTACTACAGACGCTGGGATGTGTAATCAACTCCCGCCGCTCGTTGTTTCTCACCGGACTCCCCGGAACAGGAAAAACGGCAGTTGCGGAACGAATTAATGGCGCTTTGACAGGCGCGATTTGGATTCCTTACGCAGTGGAGATTGACGGTCAGATCATCCGAATCTTCGATTCGCATTGTCACCGGCCCGCTGCCGAAGAATATACGCCGGCAGAGTATGACCACCGCTGGGTGTTCGTTGAGCGTCCGCTGGTTGTCGTCGGTGGAGAACTGACGCTGGAAAATGCAGACCTGACCTGGAGCGAGGCGGCGAAGTTTTACGAAGCGCCCTTTCAGATGAAGTCAAATGGAGGAACGTTGGTGATCGACGACTTTGGTCGCCAACGCGTCGCGCCACAGGATCTGCTGAACAGATGGATCGTTCCGCTGGAGAGGCGTGTCGATTATTTGGCACTACACACCGGCAAAAAGATTGAGGTACCGTTCGAACAGTTAGTTGTCTTCTCAACGAACCTCGATGAAAAAGATCTCGCTGACCAGGCCTTCCTCAGGCGTATGGGATACCGCGCCCGTGTTGAACCTCCGACTCCGAGTGCTTACGCAGAAATCTTTAAGCGAGTCGCTTACACACGCGGTATCGCTTGCGATGAACCGGTCATCAAGCACGTGCTTAACAAATACCGAATTGAAAACAAGATGATGAAGGGTTGCGAGCCCAGAGACATCATTGATCGCGTAACCGATATTTGTCGGTTCGAAGGGCAAAAGTTAGCACTCACTCCGGAAGTAATCGATATCGCCTGGCGTAACTATTTCGGCACTTCGCACACATTCGCCCCGGTTCCAACGCAGGAGACAATGATCGAAAGGACACTCGCAGACCCGCTCGAGTTGTAACCCTGAGGCGCTTCGGCGAAAGCGAATCGAATGGTAGACAAGTCAGCAACCCTGCGAGTTCTGATGATTTGTGCGACCTTGTTCCTGTGTGGTGATTTAGCTCAGTCCAATACTCACCGGCGCGGCAGACACAAGCATAGAAAAGCCGTTGCTACTGCGAGTCAGGACGCGAGCGATGATCAGGCCGAACCAAGCGGTCCTCCCCAAATCCGTCTGAAACTCAAAGACGGTAGTCGGATAGTCGTCGATGACGCTTGGGAAAGTGAGCAGGGTTTCTGGTACCGCCAGGGTGGCTTAACTCATCTTCTGGGCCGCGATCGCGCTGTAGGAATCGAACGAACTACAGTTCAAGTTAAGACCGAGCCACAGATTGCCAGGGTAACTGAGGTCAACTCAACTCAGACCTCGACAGCAGATGGCCCGGCATGGATCTATTTAGTTGGCGGAGCGCGCGTAGAGGCTGACAGTGCTTCAGAATCGGCATCCGGCGTTTGGTATCGCCGCGGCTCGCTTTCACTTTTCCTCGAAAAAAGCCGGATTGACCACATCGAGCGGGAAGATCCGGAAAAGATTGCGGATTCGGCGTCTTCTAACAAGAGAGACCGTGGATGGAGCACGGGTAGTCCGAAACTTGACAATTTGATCCGGCAGAATGGCGCGCGGCACGGTGTGGATCCGTATCTCATCTTTCTCGTTATGGAGCAGGAATCACACTTCAACGCACGTGTGGTGTCGCCCAAAGGAGCACGTGGTCTGATGCAGCTGATGCCAGGAACGGGAGCCCGGTTTGGAGTTCGGCGGCCCTTTGATCCGGCGCAAAACGTTGCAGGCGGAACACGCTATTTGCGGCAGTTGCTTGATCGCTTTAACGGACGGGTTGATCTGGTACTTGCGAGTTATAATGCCGGTGAAGGTGCCGTAATCAGGTTTGGTCACCGGGTTCCTCCATATCGAGAAACGCGGAACTACGTGAAGAAAATTAGTTACCGCTACAAGCGCAGCAAACCCCCAGCAAGTTCCGCAACCGGCGCATCGTCGGCAGCGTCTGGTGGTAACTAGATTCCGCGAACGGAGATCTCCAAAAAATGAAGTTCATCTACCAGGCAATTCTGTTGCTGGCGCTTTGTTGTCTCAACTGTTCTTTAGGATACGCACAGCAAGGAGCCGAAACTCCGTTAACTAATGCTTCAGTAATGAAACTTGTTCATGCGGGTTTCAAAGAAAAAACCGTCATAGCAATTGTCCGCAGTCGACCTAGTCACTTCAACCTCGATCCTGAACATTTGATTGAGTTAAAGCGAAATGGCGTTAGCGAAAACGTCATTTTGGCAATGTTGTCGCAGGATGAGGGTTTCTCGCCCTCGGATGACTGGGACGACGACGCGTTCTTCGGCAATGGCCGAGGTAAAGACAAGGGTCGCGGTGACCAGGGCACTAGCACCGATATCTTTGGTTCTAGCGGTGGGTCGAAGAGCCAGACAAAAGCGCGTGGAGTGAGCGGAGGGAATACCGGCGATTCAGTCACGAGCGGCAGCGCCACAGTAAGAATTATCCGTCCACCTACAGAGGCGGGTGGGAACAGTCCTGTGAAGCTCGAGCGAACGCCCACGCTGGATAACGAAGCTATCATGCGACTTGTTGAGGCGGGATTCTCCGAAGGCACGATCATAAAACGTATCGAGGATTCTCCAGCGGAATTTGACCTGTCACCGGCAAAGCTTGAGGAACTGCGCAAACGAAGGGTGAGCGAGGCCATAATCACAGCGATGACGGCGGCTATGAGCGATGGCTCTACGCCTAAGCCAAACGCACCGGAAAGAGACAGGGAGAACTAACCCTGATGTCGCCCTTTCGAACCGGAAGGCGCTCCGGGACCGCGGCTTCCATTCAAATCCACGCCCTCGCAATCCTTTTTCTTTTGCTGCTGGCCAATGCAGCGCAGGCTCAGAATCCCCCTCCGCCTCCGCCACCACCTTCACGTCCTTCGCCTACACCCCCGGCTAAACAGGAAGAGCAGGAAGTTGATCCGGAAGATGTAATCTCGGTCAGCACGACTGAGGTCTTGCTTCCAGTGACTGTTCGCGATGAAAGAGGGCAGCTCGTAACGAATCTCCTACGTAAAGACTTTCGTGTCTTCGAAGACGGCCAGGAACAGACGCTGAGCGATCTCAGTCTGCGTCAGGTGCCAGTTGATGTCGTGTTGATGGTGGATGCTTCATCATCCGTGGCTGACAATCTTGACGACTTTCGCCGGGCTGCAGAAGGATTTGCGACGCATCTTGCCGACGACGATCGAATAAGTCTGATTCAATTCGACGATCGTGTTTTGTTGCTTCAGGACTGGACCAAGAGTATTGCGCAGTTGCGAAGGGCTTTGCGGCGGATTTCTCCGGGGATGTTCACGCGGTTTCATGACGCGATGCTACTCGCATCAAGAGATCAGGCGCCGCGAAACAGTGCGCGACACGCGATCATTGTTCTGACCGATGGGATTGATAGTGGACGGGGAGCTACATTCGAAGCTGCATTGAGAGCAGCCTTGCAATCGCAAACGACGATCTACGTAATAAGTAACACTGAGATCGAAAGAGCGAAGAAGCAGCACGAACTGACGCAGTTACTGACCGGTACAAGTGCTTCCATCAAATTCAATGACCTGCAAATACAAGATCTGAGAATGGGACTTGAAGCACTGCAAGCAAGCGAGCGGAATCTTGAACAGCTGACCGGCGCGACCGGAGGCCGTCTATATAGGCCTGAAGCCTTCTCGGATTTAGAGTCCGTTTACAGGGAAGTTGCCGACGAATTACGTCATCAATACGCTCTTTATTACTCGCCGACCAACAAGGCGCGCGACGGCAAATTCCGCCGCGTGCGGGTGGAAACGACCGACTCAACGATGAAGGTGTCCGCGCGAATTGGGTATTATCCTGCTAAGAAATAGCCTTCCATAGCAGAGCGTTTTACACCGACGCCGCAAGCAAAACGTCTAGCGCGGCAGCCTGTCCAAAATGCTACACTTCCCTCCAATCATGCATTGGTGTAGCAGTGCGACACACCACGGGCACTCGTTTCATCACTTCTCTTACCCTACCAAATCAAGCGTAAATAGCTGACAGGTAATGATCTTCGCGGATCGCTGGCCCAAGCGGCACAGTCATTGCCCAAAGGTGCGCGGAAGACTATGGCTTTAGTCTGTCTTTCAGCACAAAGCAATACATAGGCTTGGAATAATTGAGACGGAGGATCGATGCGACCGATTAAGTATGTTGAGAAAGGATTGACGCTTGTAGCAAGGGGAGCATTCAGTGCAATTCAATCAGTTAATAAATACAAGCCCAATCCATCTTTTACCCCCAAGTGGTCAGATAAGCCACTTTTGAAATCCTGGCAGAAGAGTAAGCCGACGCTGGGATGGCCGAGGACAACTGATTCATTGTGTCCAAACTGCGTGATTGAAGCGCGTGAAGCCATCATCAATGGTAAGAAAGACGTCACAGTCCTCCTTAACGAAAGAGTCGGAGAGATTAAAGCGCAGATCATCGAGCGAGATGGTGAGATCTGGATGATCAAAGATTGCCCGACGCATGGCCATTTTGAGGACATGATGGCAATCGACTCGAAGTTTCTAAAGCACATCGAAGCGATGTTTCCCGGTCGCGATATCGACGCTCACAACGACGAGAAACTGCATAATCACGGTTCAAGCACAATTAAGTACGGTCGTGGAGCTGTTCTGACAGTGGATCTCACGAATCGCTGCAACATGATGTGTGATCCCTGTTTCATGGACGCGAACCAGGTTGGGTTCGTTCATGAACTGAGCATGGACGAGATAAAGGAGATCCTTGATAACGCGATCTCCATCAAACCCCGACGACAAATGTCGGTCCAGTTTTCAGGTGGGGAGCCTACCATTTCTCCACATTTTCTTGAGGCCGTCGGGTACTCCCGCAAAGTTGGCTACAACAGTGTTCAGGCCGCGACGAACGGGATTGAGTTTGCAAAGTCCAAGGAGTTTTGCCGGCAAGCCGCTGAAGCCGGTTTACGCTACGTTTATCTCCAATTCGACGGCATAGGTAATGACGCGAACAGCCATCGCCAGGTAGGAAATCTCTTCGACGTGAAGATGCGAGCGATCAACAACCTGCACGAGGCAGGTGTCGAGATTGTGCTTGTGACGACACTCGTAAATGGCATCAACAACGATCAGGTTGGTTCGATTATCCGGTTCGCTTTGGACAATCCAAAAAAGATCGCTTTCCTTTCCTTCCAGCCAGTTTCCTTTACGGGTCGTGACGAGGAGATTACGGAACAACGGCGTCTGCAACAACGCTACACGCTTTCACATCTGGCTCACGACGTTAAGAATCAAGTCGGTATTACCGAACCGACTCGAGATTGGTTTCCACTGTCACTCATGGGAGCGTTTGCGGACTTCGCCGACTTAGTGCACGGACCGCAAGCTGAATGGGGACAGGTTTCCTGCGGCTGCCATCCGAACTGTGGTGTTGGAACGGCGGTGATGATCGACAAAGAATCAAGGGAAATGCGACCGGTGCCGGAGTTTCTGAATATCCCAGGTCTCGTGAAGGATATGCAGAAGATCACAGATGCCGCGCGCGGAAAGTGGATGTCGAACGTCATGATGGGCCTCACGCTCCTGAAGCACTACAACCCATATCACGCGCCATCCGAATTTTCGCTGTATCAGTTGTTTAAGAAGTTCGATAAATCATTCGGCTTGACCGGCAAGAACTACGGCAAGGTGAGTGGTGATCGCACTGTGCAGGATATTCAGCAGCGCCGAGCGGATCGATGGAACTTCCTGTTCATTGCGGGGATGTGGTTCCAGGATCTTTTCAACTACGATTTTCGCCGCACCGAAATGTGCATTATTCCGTACGGTACGCAGGAAGGTGAAATCTCATTCTGCGCATACAACACCGGTATCGGTTGGCGAAATATCATTGAAAACATGCACCAAAACGCAACTGTGGCTAAGTGGTATCAAGATCACGGTCGCCATGAGATCTTTGCGGGCGGCAAATCAGTCCAGCTCGAGGACCCAACTCACGGCCTCGTATTGAACGAAGTTGATTTGGCACGACCAAATAAACCGCAGATGGAAGGTCCAAAGACGGCTCACGAAGAAGCCGTCATAATGAGAAAACTTTACCAGGAAATGGTGCTTAAGAAGCAGCTGAGTACAAAAGATGCCGATAAACCGGTACAGATTCAGCGGCTACCTCGCAAACAGGAGGAAGAGGCCGAGGCAGTTCTTGTGTAAAAGATAAGCCTCGGTTATGTAGCCGATGGACCCCGCAGACACACTGTTAAGTGGTTTGCGGGGTTCAACTGCGAATGCAGGGTGAGCGGTTATTAGGGTCCCTCCGCTTTCGCAGGCATCAGAATGTTTTTTACAGCTGGGGAACCCCACAGAGGGACGCCCTTTAGAATTACGGCAGTCGTAACTTGACCAGAACGATTTTTAGCGTGTTAAATAGACGACTGCGAAAACGACTTAGATAAAGGAAGCTGAAGACTGAATGGCAATAGTAACGGTGAATCAAGGTGAGTCGATTGAAAGCGCTCTGCGGCGGTTTAAGCGCAAGGTGATGACCGAGGAGATCATCAAAGACGCGAAGAAACACGCGTTTTTCATCCCACCCGGTCAGAAGGCGAAACTCAAGTCAGCCTTGGCGCGCAAACGAAATAAGAAAAAAGGCCGCATGCGCACCCCTCGCGATTAAACCTCTGGCAGCGCAAACCGCGCTCTCTGCTCTTATCTCGCCAGTCGTCTGCAACTAACATTCTGAGAAGTGGAGCGAGCCAGTGAGTACGGAAGTGTGTAGCGAGCGGACCGCGATCTGAAAGTAGCTATGACCCGGATTTTAATAACAAACGACGACGGCATCCATTCTGCCGGCCTGATTCAGCTCGAACAGGCGCTCAAGGACTTGGGTGATGTCTACGTCGTCGCTCCAGCTTCGGAGATGAGCGGTGCTTCGCATAGTCTAACGCTCGCCCGGCCGCTGCGGATTCGCCAGGTCGATTCACGGCATTGGACGGTTGACGGCACTCCTACGGATTGTGTGACTTTGGCGCTTAATAAGATCCTGCCGCCGGACGAACTTCCCAATATTTGCGTTTCGGGTATCAATCATGGAGGCAATCTGGGCGACGATGCTACCTATTCGGGAACTGTCGCAGGAGCGTTAGAGGCCACAATTCTCGGCGTACCCGGTCTGGCCCTCAGTCTTGTTGCGCGCGAACACTTTGATTTTAAAGAAGCTGCACAATTTGCAGTCGCCGCAGCGCGAAAAGTGCTCACTGAAGGATTACCCGAAGGGACACTATTGAACATTAATATTCCGCCGGGTGAGATCAAGGGTGTGCGGGTTACGCGTCAAGGGATTAAGAATGCCCGTCCCGTAATCACCGAGCACATAGATCCGAGAGGGAAGGCATATTTTTGGATCGGTGAAGAGTACTTTCGAACGAATTCCGCCGAGGGCACGGATTACCAGGCGATCGAATTGGGGTACATTTCTGTGACGCCGTTGAAGAGCGACATGACCGACCACAGGGCTTTGACAGCGATCGAATCGTGGAATTTCGTAAACGCCTCCGAAGTTTTGCAGCGTGGTTGAGATTAGAAGCCTCCGAAACCACCACGGCGGAAACAGAGCAATTCAGCCGCTGATGAACGCGGATAACGCCGATCGGAAGAGGAAAATTGTTACAATCTTCTGCTGACGGATCTGCGTTATCCGCGTTTATTTGCGGCTTACTTCTGGCCATAAGAAACAGGTGCAGCCAACCCAACGTCACCTCGACTCCCACCAGGATTACCGAATCCCGCGCGATCGTATGGTCGCGCGATTGCGTGAACACTACGGAATAAGAGACGAGAGAGTACTGGCGGCATTGAACGCCGTGCCCAGACACTTTTTTGTTCCCGAGGCCTTAAGAAGCAGAGCTTACGGCGATCACGCACTTCCGATCAATGGTAATCAAACGATCTCGCAACCGTTTATCGTCGGCCGTATGACTGAACTGCTCACGCTCGAGTATGA
>JBKPCC010000070.1:0-24369 GCA_046727215.1 Acidobacteriota bacterium | reverse complement strand
TTCTGGAATTTGCGAAGGTGGTCGAGTATCACCTTTTTTTCTTGGTACCCAAACGCGGCCGCCCTCACCGCGCGCCGATTCCGACATCAAACGCAATTTGTCCTCGCCCGGTATCGATGTCGGATGCACTTGAATGAACTCCCCATTTGCGTACTTCGCACCCTGTTGATAGCAGGCCGAGACGGCGCTACCGGTGCAAACCATTGAGTTGGTCGATTTACCGTAAATCAAACCAGGGCCACCAGTGGCAATGATTACAGCGTCAGCAGGAAATGCCTTTAGCTCTAGTGTCTGGAGGTTCATCGCGACCAATCCGCGACACACCTGATGCCCGTCAAGTATGAGTGAAAGCATCTCCCAGTGTTCGAACTTACGTACTTTTCCTGCGCCTTCGAAACGACGAACCTGCTCATCGAGTGCGTACAGCAATTGTTGACCAGTCGAAGCGCCGGCAAATGCAGTGCGATGGTGTTTCGTTCCGCCGAACCTGCGAAAATCGAGCAAGCCTTCGGGAGTACGTGAAAAGGGAACACCCAATCGATCAAACAGGTAAATGATCGAAGGAGCCATATCACACATCGCTTTGACTGGAGGCTGATTCGCAAGGAAGTCTCCGCCGTACACCGTGTCGTCAAAGTGTTCCCACGTCGAATCACCTTCGCCCTTGGTGTTGACAGCGCCGTTGATCCCTCCCTGCGCGCACACTGAATGAGAGCGCTTCACAGGAACCACCGAAAAGAGATCTACTTCATGGCCCGCTTCGGCTATCTTCATCGCGGCAGCGAGCCCTGCCAGCCCACCGCCAACAATTCCAATTTTGATCCCCTTACTGATCATCGTTTAGAGAATGCCTCCCAGGAGACCACCAGATTTGATAAATGCAACCGCCGCATTCACGCCGACCAGCAGCAGCAACACACCGAAGGCAATGCATGCGTACCCGGTGAGGCGCTGCGCGCGCTCACCAATTGTGATGCCCCAGTCAACCATGAACAGCCAGATGCCATTCGCCAGGTGCCAAACGGTTGCTGCGATTCCAACCATGTAGATGATAAATATCCACCACATACCGAACTCGCGAGCCACTATACTGAATGCCTGGTCAGGGTGTGTTGCGACTGAGAGAGTATTGAGTCCGGGAACCATTCCGAACCGAAAATTAAGAACGTGGAATGTAATGAAAAAGAAGAGAATTACACCTGTAATTCTCTGAATCAGGTAAAACCAGTTTCGTGGGTACGGGTAATACAGGTTGTTTGGCCGAGCTTCGACGGTGATTACTAACCCGTAGACTGCGTGGTAGATGAGCGGTATAAAGATACCACCTATCTCGACGAACAGGATGTATGGGATCGACTGAAGATCCTTAACGCCGTTGTTAAAATCTGCCGCTCCGGTGAGTGCCTTTGAATTTGTGTAAAAGTGTTCCAGCAAAAACAGCCCAAGTGGAATAATTCCCGTCAGCTGGTGCAACTTGCGCAGAACGAAGGTCCTGCTCAAAGGGATCGCCAAGTAGAGACTCCTTTGTTGTTTATGGACGGATTCAACGCCACTGCTCGTCGATTAGGCAGGTGGAAAAGAATGTTCACAAGAAACCAAAATTATAAAGATTGATTAGCGAAATGCAAAACGACCTAACTGGCCTTTCAGCAACCAATCTCCTGCGGTTGTTGCGCAAACGCGAGATATCTCCTGTTGAGGTTGTTGACGCTTACTTGAAAAGGATCGAAGAGTTCAATCCGGCCCTCAATGCAATCGTCACTATTGCGCCCGACGTTATTACTAGAGCAAAGGAAGCTGAAGCAGCACTCATGCGCGGGCCTGATTGTGGCAAGCTTGTTGGTTTGCCGTTCACGGTCAAGGACACGATTGAGACCGCGGGGCTGCGCTCAACCAGTGGCTCATTACGGCGCGCACACTACATTCCCAAACGAGATGCACCGGCAGTTGGTCGGTTACGTGAGGCGGGCGCAATCATCCTCGGAAAGACGAATACAGCCGAGATGGCGATGGACTACACCGCTGATAATCCTGTATTCGGTCGCACTAACAATCCACATGACATCAAACGGAGTCCTGGCGGATCCAGTGGCGGTGAAGCTGCAGCGATTGCCGCATGCCTGTCTCCAGCGGGATTGGGAAGTGATTTGGCAGGATCAGTTCGAATTCCATCCCACTTTTGTGGAGTCGCCGGCCTCAAACCTTCGACGGTAAGAGTACCCGGAGCGGGCCAGTTTCCGCCGAGCACTGGACCATACAGTCTGGGATCCGTAATTGGACCCATGGCCAAATCGGTTACTGATCTTCAGTTGTTATTCGATGTACTCGCAAATGACAACACGTCCATTGAGTCTCGAGGAGTCTCACACCTGCGCGGTAAGCATGTTGTTTGGTATGCGGATGACGGAGTGTCTCCTGTGACGGCCGAAACACGTGAAGCAGTCGCCACTGCGGCGGGCGCGTTAGCCTCCCATGGGTGCGCGGTAGACGAACGCCGCCCTCCGGGTGTTGAACGAGGTTACGGACTCTGGCTGAAACTGTTTTCTCGTGCATCCGTAATTCAACTTCGAGACGTGTATCAAGATCACGAGGAAGAAGGCGGCGGATTCGTTCGCTGGCGTTTGTCTACGGCGGATGACACTCCGCCTCTATCTCTCGACGAATATCTACGTGCCTGGATGGAACGCGATGTTTTGCGGCAGGCATTGCTCGATTGGATGGAACAAGTGCCGTTGATCATAGCGCCCGTGGGAGCCACTCCGGCGTTTGAGCACGATCGTCTAAAACTAGATGTCGAGGGGAAGGAAGTAGGAGTGTTTCGCGCCTTCAGCTATTCGCAGACCTTTAATGTTTTCGATTTACCGTCAGTTTGTGTTCCGGCCGGCCGCTCGGCCGAAGGGTTACCGATTGGGGTTCAGATTATCGGCCGCCCTGTTGCAGAGCATGAGTTGCTTGCCGCGGCCGCAGTCGTCGAACAGGCGCTTGGTGGTTGGCGGCTTCCGCCGGGGTTTGAGTGAGTCTTCCATTCATCGGTTTTGATCCGATATAGTTCATATCACGTTCTGTCGAATTATCGCCTTGCGTGATTGAGGAGTAAGTTATGGAGCCAATTCTTACCGTGTTCATGTTGTTCTTCATCCTTTTCATGATCATTACCTTATTGGTGGTTGGTTTCAAAACGATCAGGATTGTGCCCCAGGCCACAGTAATGCTGGTTGAACGTTTAGGCAGGTTTAGCAGGGTTGCGGATAGTGGTTTGAACGTATTGGTCCCGTTTTTTGACCGGCCGCGAGCGGTCTACTGGACGAATACGCGACCGGGGCTCACCTCGATTGATTTGCGCGAGCAGTACATCGATTTGCCACCGCAGCCTGTAATCACCCGCGATAACGTAACGATCCATGTCGACTCGGTTGTTTATTGGCAGATTACGGATCCAGTAAAAGCTGTCTACGAGATGAACGACCTCGTCGGTGGCATCGTGCAGCTAACCATTACGGGCATGCGCGCTGTGATGGGAGATATGGATCTGGACCACACGCTGTCCCAACGCGATCAGATAAATGCCAAGCTGAGGTTGATCCTGGACGATGCTACGGACAAGTGGGGTGTAAAGGTCACGCGCGTGGATGTGAAGAATATCAACCCGCCGGAAGACGTCCGCATCACGATGGAAAAGCAGATGACTGCTGAACGCAATCGTCGCGCTTTAGTCCTGCAAGCTGAGGGTGATCGCCAGGCAGCAATCACTCGAGCAGAAGGCGAGAAGCAGGCTGCGGTTACACGAGCAGAAGGCGAGAAGCAATCGGCGATTCTGGCTGCGGAAGGCGCAGCACAAGCAAGGTTGCGTAATGTGGAAGCAGAAGCGGAAGCAATCACACGCGTTGCGCAGGCCATGCAGGATCATGGCAACCCGGCGCAGTACCTAATCACAACGCGCTACATCGAGAGTCTCCGCGACATGACCCGGACCAACAACTCGAAAGTAATTTTCATGCCGGTCGAGACGTCAACGCTATTGTCGAGTGTCGGCGCCATCAAGGAAGTTCTGGGCCAAACTGGAGACCAGAGTGGGGAACAGAATCCGCCGGCACCTCCTGGTCCAAGACAGTTGCCGAGGTGAGTGGGGACGCGGGGACACAGGGACGCGGGGACGCGGGGACGCGGGGACGAGGGATACAGAACGCTAGTCTATGCAGGCGTTCAAGTCATGATGCAGTGGTCAACTTAGAAAGTCTCTCAGGTAAGGAAGGGCGATTTACCGTTTCGGTTCGTCAAATTCAATGAGCTCCAGGTGTAAGCGGGGGTAAACCGTCCTTCCTTACCTGAGAGACTTTCTAACTTTAGCGTCGCCGGTCATCTCTCCTGCTGCCATCGCCGTCACTCAGAGAATGGATACGTTGAAATAACGCTGTACTTCGAGCCTTCGCGGCCTAACTCACTGCGATAGACCTTCAATTCCTTGATCGGTGCATCCATTTGCGGGAAGGGCAACGCCAGATGGGCCCGAGCCAGCTCTCTTGCTCCTTCCGTCTTCCGCAGGCGAGCTAGAGTCAGGTGTGGTTGAAACTTTCGCTCCTCTGCTGGAAATCCAATTACAGAGCACTCCTCTTCCAGTTGCTTTTGTAGGCGCTGAAGCAATCCGGTTGGATCTTCAACACCGATCCAAAGAACACGCGGCGGTCCATGCTTCGGAAATGTTCCGGCGCCGCCGATTGTGATCTCGAATGGCTTGATCGATTCGGTTGCCTTCCGCGCCGCCTCCGATAGGTCGACAAGTCGATTCTGTGAAATATGCTCGAGAAATTTCAGCGTGAGATGAAACTTTCCAGCTCGACCCCAACTTGCCGCGGCGTTAGGCGCTTGCCTCTGAAGCGCTTCAATGCGATTGCTCAATAACTCGGTGATCTTTTCAGGTATGTCTACCGCACAGAAGACACGCCACTTTTGACTATCGAGATCTTTGGAAGGTTGACCGGTGAGCTCCGGCGCATTGCCCCGAACCCGTTTCATCTTTCCATGCCGCTACTTCGGTTCAAGCACCAGTGTTGCTTTGGTTGCAGCTGCCACGGCTGCTTCGCTGAATGGGAATGCTCTTGGCGTCACATTTGACCAATCCTCCAGCTGATCTTTCCAGTGTGATGTGCCAGGAATACCTGATTCACCCAGTGTGATGCCTTGTTGAGTTTTGTCCCAATCACTTGGATCTGCGATCAGCCGCATTGAGACGGACCCGCCGACGTTTACCGTAGCCGCGATTCCGCCGGCCCCGTTTTGTGGTAGCGGTGCGATCGCGAATCGCGCGCCGATGAAAGGCGCGGACGCAAGCGGATGCGGAAAACGTGCCTTTGCAAAATTACCCCACGTCCACTTCGATTGATCCTCTCCCAAATTCCGTTTGAGCGCTGCGATCCCGTCCTGGTAGCAGGCGCGCAGCAGATCGGCATATGTGGTGAATGGTTTTGGCAACCAATTCGGCGGCCTTTCAGAAATGATTGTATCGAGCGTCGTGTCGAAATTTGACCAGGCAAAGATCTTGAACAGCGCCTCGCCAAGGGCGCCACTCAGAATTCGGTTGCGAAATGCAATTCGCATTTGTAACACAAGCGGCGCAACCGTTGAGTCGGGGTTGATGCGGCCGTCCCATTTTTCAAACTGAGCTATTGTGTCGCGCAGCGAAGCATCGGCCGGCGAGTCCAATCGTCCGCGTAGAATGGCTGCGGCCTGCTTTGCGAAGAGAACGCCCCCAATTGAATAAACGTCCGATTGAATGGCTCTGAAATCATCCTGCGTTAACTTCTTCTTCGCGGTGTATTCATGAAGTAAGTCAAAGATGCGGCGAGCGCGATATGGCTGGGCCCACGAATGAGTAAGGAAGTAAGGATAATCTGCCCCAATGATGCGTTGATTTGCTGTGACGATAATTCCGTCCGGCGGATCAAATACATGTGGCATCTTCTCGATCGGGATGTAACTGACCCATTCGCCATCGTTTTTCGACCCATCATATGGCTGACTGCCATCACCTGATTTACGGATCGGGACGATTCCGGCGGCGTAGTAGCCAATATGCCCTTCGGTGTCGGCATAAACAATATTTTGGGTCGGAGCCGTGTAGGTGTTCAGCGCCGCCGTGAATTCCTTCCAGTTCTGCGCGCGATTCAGCGAATACGTTGTGTTCGAGTTGTTTAGTTTTGGATCCAGGGCAGTCCAGCGAAGCGCGTAACGTTTTCCTTCCTTTTCGAGAACAATTGGCCCATGACGAGTAACAGTCACGTCGAGGTTAACGACGTCAA
Source organism: Acidobacteriota bacterium (assembly GCA_046727215.1). GTDB lineage: Bacteria > Acidobacteriota > Blastocatellia > Pyrinomonadales > Pyrinomonadaceae > PSRF01. Next base: position 18,073 of record JBKPCC010000070.1, on the reverse strand, counting down.
CGGCTGAGTCGCCAAAGCTCTTTCGCACCTTAATTTGTTCATGCCGAATCTCAGCATCACGCCAGCCGTTGGGCGTCAGGTAGCGAGTGGGGTTTGCAGGATCAAATTTTTCTATATAGACGTCCTGCACGTCTGGTCCAACATTCGTGAATCCCCACGCGATATTACTGTTGTGACCAATTACTACGCCTGGTAAGCCTGGACCAGTCACGCCCGCTACTCTTACACCCGGCGCATTCAAGTGAACCATGTGCCAAATTGGAGGAGCAGTTGCCATCAAATGCGGATCGTTCGCCAGTAAAGGTTTGCCTGAAGTTGTAAATTTTCCACTCACCACCCAGTTGTTACTAGCAGCAAGATTCTCTGAAAACAAACCGACCTGCGCCAATGCGCTCTGCTCAATCTCCCAGCCTCTGGTTAGCTGATCGATGATGCCGTGCGGCTCATTTCGAGCGGTTTCTGAACCTGACACGCGCTGACGGGTCAGTGAGTTTGCGTTGCGCCTCCGGCCGTCCGATCCGACGACAAGGACATCAAGTGGCGAAGTTTCGGGCAGCAAAGCAGCTTGCTTCTCGGGAGGAAGAGTTGCATAGACTTCACGCATCACATCCAGGCGCCACGAGGAAGAGAGGGCCTCGAAGAAAAGTTTGACTAGAACTAGAGAATCACTCGGCGTCCACTCGCGAGGTTTGTATTGAAGGATTTGAAACTCCGGCGGAAGAGATTTCGAATCAAGCGAATTTATGAACGCGTTTACACCCTCGGCGTAAGCTTGCAGGACAGCCCTTCCTCCAGGCGTCGCTTGTGCAAACTCTGCATCGGCTACCTGCGCAAAACCATATGTGCGATGAATCTTATCTTGTTCGAGTGCGAGATTGTTTGGACCCGCCCCTAACACTTCCGAGAGCTCACCTCTCGCCGTGCGTCTGAGGAAATCCATTTGCCAAAGTCGATCTGCTGCGGTCGCGTATCCCTGCGCAAAATACAAGTCGTGTTCATTCCTGGCATCGATGTATGGAATGCCACGTTCATCGCGCCTAATAGTGGTGCGTTCGCGCAGTCCGGGGACGGTCAATGTCGTGGGTTGCGCATCGGCTTGCTGAGCCACCACGTTTAAGCTGGTTGGGATTGATGATGAGAGGGAGACAATCAGGAGGCAGAAGGTAAACGCACGAATCATAGATTGGGTCCTCATGGGAGAGTAGAGTGATCGAAATAGTAGCACAGCAGCAATTCATTTGAGTGCTGCCGTTGTTTGTGGTTCGTTTCGTGTGACTGCTTCGTGGATCGCTACCGAGAACTAATAAGATTGACGCGGTGAACAGCCACACTCTACAATTTGCGGGATTTTCATACGTAATCGACCGGTGAGAACACGAGTGAAATTCAATTTAGGTCAACTTTCCCTGGCAATCATTTGTGCGGCTGTCTTTTCGTTCACAGCACAAGCGCAACAGCGCCCACTAATGACTGAAGATGTAGATATCATTCCGCCGGGAACCCTACGCATCGAGGCGGGAATAGATTTCCTTCAGGGAGCAAAATTTCCTGTCTCCGGTCTGACTGGCGATCTCACTCGCGTTGGAGTAATCGGCGTCAACATCGGACTTGCACCGAATGTAGAATTTCAAGTTGACGGAGTAGGTCAGAACTTTCTGAGCATCAATACAAGAGGTTTCTCAGCCATTCCTTTATCCATTGCTCCGGGAAGTAACTCAACCAACGACATAGGCGACTTCACGCTGTCCACGAAAATCAAACTTCGCGCGGAAACAAAGCATGGGCCATCATTAGGTTTCCGGTTTGGTGTGCAGTTGCCAAACTCAAATCAGGCCCATGGTATAGGGTTGAACCAAACTAACGCATTTGGTTCGATACTCATAGGAAAGAAGTTTGGCTCTCAAGGAAGACTCAACACGTTCGGGAATTTGGGCATCGCGATTCTTACAGCTCCTACCCAACTTTTCACCCAAAACGATGTTCTGACTTATGGTCTCGCAGGAATTTTTCGTATCAATCGACAGTTTAGTCTTGCAGGCGAGGTTAACGGTCGAGCCAATACCCGGCCAGGAACCGGGCCGTTGGGAACTGAGTCTCAATCTGAGGCTCGTCTGGGAATGCAAATACGCGCTTCAGGATTACGCTTCGATGTCGCGGGGATAAAAGGCCTAACGAACTTCAGTCCGAACTCAGGTGTCACGGTCGGCGTTACCTACGACACTCCTACCGTTTTTGCTCCCGTCAAGCAGTAAGATTGTTTTTGATTGCCGATTGCCGATGCGAATGCAGTATGCGTAGTGTCATGGCGTTGGCAGTTGATTACTGGAAATCCAGGATTAGGAGGATGCGCTTTGGGTTGGGCATAAGTGCGAGGTTGGTTGAGTACGAATGAGAGATTGGTTAAATACTTTCGGGAGATGGTTGGAACACTATGTTATAGGGCTGCCGGTCTACTTGGCCGCTCCTGCAATGATCATAATAGGAGCGCTTGATTCATCTCTGTTGTCTCTGCCAGAGATCAACGATTATCTGGTCGTTGGCCGTTGTTTTAAGCACCCGACTGCGGCATTTTACTTTCCGCTTTTCGCTGCATTGGGGTCGGTAATAGGCTGTTATCTTCTTTATACGATAATGCGACGCGGCGGCCAGGCGCTGCTCCGCAAACGTTTTAAGAAGGAGAGTATTGAACGGGTTGAACGGGCGTACGCGCGGTTTGGATTTCTGGCAATCGCCATCCCGGCGATTTTACCTCCGCCACTGCCCTTTAAGATCTTTGTTGCGACGGCTGGAACATTAGAATATCCGAGATGGAGATTCTTGCTGACAGTGATGTTGGCGAGGTCGTTCCGCTATTATGTAGAGGGTATTTTGGCCGTTTTTTACGGTCGCCGCGTTTTACTGTTTTTCAAGGACAACGGCCTGGTGATTATCAGCGTCGTAGCCGCATTGTTACTTATCGGACTGCTTGTGTACATTGCTGTAAATCGTCGCCGCACAAGCGTGGTTACCAAGGAATCCTGAAAGATTAAGAGACATTCCATTCATGCATAAGCTTACTGTGGCGTTAACGCGCCTTTCCGATTACCTGATTGCATTCGGCCCGTTGGGGTTGTTTGCTGTCGCCCTGCTCGACTCGACGTTTGTTCCTCTGCCGAGTAGTGCCGATGCCTTGATGCTTTTACTTTCGACGGCACGTCCCAGCTGGATGCCGCTCTACGCGTTGATGGCAACCGCAGGTTCGGCATTGGGTTGTTTGATTCTCTATCTCATTTCGAGACGAGCGGGTCATCGGGCGTTGTCGAGGTTTTCGCCGGCTAAACAACAGCGGGTGCGGGAACTCATTGACCGTTATGATTTTGCAGCTGTTCTTGTAGTGACTTTGCTCCCGCCGCCTTTTCCTTTCAAGCTGTTTGTGGTTACCGCGGGCGTATGCCGGTTTAGCCTGACAAGGTTCATGCTTGCCATCATCGGTGGTAGGGCTTTCAGGTTTTTGTTGGAAGGCTATTTAGCGATTCAGTATGGGTCGCAGGCTAAGGCCATTCTGATGCGATACTATCCGTGGATAGGCCTCGGCTTGGCGTTGCTAGCAATTGCTTACTTTGTAGCTCGCAACCTTATAAAGGCGAGACGAGTGCCAGTTGTTGAGCAGGCATTAGAAACAGAGAGCAACGTAACCTTGTAGTCGAGCAGATCGTTCTATGCGGCCACGATCTTTGGTTCGGCAGATTGAAAGAGGCGAGCAGCAGCGAGGTCTCTGATACCGCGCTCCTCGAGGCGAGCAAGCAACAACAGGAAAATGTGAGCTGTTGCCAAAGCGTCGCTGCCCGCACGGTGCCGACTAGCAATCGGAATGGCAAAGTGGTTGGCAATTGTCTCAAGGCGATAGTTGTCGAGACCGGGAATAGCGAGACGGGAAAGCTTAACCGTGCAGAGGTGGGTATTCACCATACGATGGCCCGGATAGACACGCGAGATTTCGTGATTTATGAAACTCGTATCGAAAGGTGCGTTGTGCGCAATCAGCACCGCCTCTCGCACAAAGTCGAGCCAGCGCGGAGCCACGTTAGCGAAAACCGGAGCGTCCTTTACCATCTCGTTACTGATACCTGTCAGCGCCATCACAAAGCGAGGAATCGGAATCTCGGGATTGACCAACGTTAGGAACCGGTCAACGATTCGTCCCTGGTGTATGCGATACGCCCCGAGTTCGATAATTCGATTCGGTGGGGTTTTTGCGCCAGTTGCTTCGACATCGACGACTACAAAATCGAGTTCGTTCAACAGTCGCGAGTCGATGTCGCTCGGTTGCAGCTCGAGCGTGTCGTCGTCAACTATTTTGAACCGACGGTCGTTTCTAACGAGGTCCGCAACGAGCTGAGTGGCTAAATGATTGTCGACGTGTGAAAGCCTGAATACGATGTCGACTACATCGGTAGCAGCGGCGCGGCCGCCGGAACTAACCAGAAGTTCAATAGTTTCCTGAACGAGTTTTGAATCCAATACGAGGTTCGAGTAAGGCGGCATACTCGATTTGGATTGTAGCATGCATTTGATCTAATCCGAGGAAGTAATTTGAAACCAGACCAGGTCCTGGAAAAGTTCCGAAGCGCGGGTGCGTTGTTGGAAGGCCACTTCAAGCTGACGAGTGGTTTGCATAGCAGCGCATACCTGCAGTGCGCATTAGTGTTGCAGTATCCGGAGCAGGCGGCTGCCTTCGGCACCGCCATCGCGGAGAATTTCAAGGGAAAGAAGATTGACCTGGTAGCGTCGCCTGCCATAGGGGGCATCATCATCGGTCACGAAGTGGCACACGCGCTCGGAGCAAGATTCGTTTGGACTGAGCGACAGGACGGAACGATGATCTTGCGACGTGGCTTTTCGGTTTTGCCTAACGAAAGAACGTTGGTGGTAGAAGACGTCATAACTACCGGTGGCTCAACTCGCGAAACGATCGAAACCTTGCGAGCGGCGGGCGCTGAAGTGATCGCGGCGGCGTCGATAATCGATCGATCGGCTGGCCGCGTCGATTTAGGCGTAGAGCGCGTCGCGCTTGCCACTCTTTCCGTTCCTTCGGTTGATCCATCTGCATGCGAACAGTGCGCACGTGGTGAGCAACTCGTAAAACCCGGAAGCCGCAGTTAAAGGGCAGTGCGTTTGCAGGAATAGCTAAGAACGCAGAAGGCAGAAGCAGAAATAGAAGGCGGAAAGCAAAACGTAGCGAGACTCCGAGACTCCCGACTCCAGACTCTAGACTTAAAGTTGAATTTCAAGCTCACGATCCAATACGACGGCACTGATTTCCATGGCTGGCAAATGCAAGGCGACTTGCGCACCGTGCAAGGCGTATTAACGAATGCCCTGAACCGAATCGAAGGAGCGGAAATCGTGCTATACGGATCCGGCAGGACGGATGCAGGCGTACATGCGGAAGCTCAGGTCGCGAGTGTGGTGCTGCAGCGGGAGATTAGCCCTGAAAAGCTCAAGGCGGCAGTTAATGGAAATGTCCCTAATGATGTTCGAGTCATTGATGTAAAAGAAGTTGAAGATGAGTTTCATGCACGATACTCCGCAAAAGAAAAGACTTACATATACCGCATCGTAAATGGGAGAGTAATTTCCCCGTTTTGGTTTCGATATGCCTGCCATGAGGCCCGACCACTGAATTTGGAACTAATGAAGGAATCGGCGAAGCTCTTCATTGGCTCTCATGATTGGACCGCATTCTCTTCCGCCCAGACCGACTCGGAGTCAAGGGTTCGCAACATCACCCAGCTTGAACTATCCGAACGATGCGACCGCCGAGTGCCCGGACGAATGATCGAAATAAAAGTCAGTGCGGATGGTTTTCTCCGCTACATGGTGCGCTCAATTGCCGGGACGCTCATGGCTGTTGGCCGAGGCGAGATTGACGGTCACGTCGTGCAGAGGGCAATTGACAGCGGTGACAGGTCACTTGCTGCGACGACCGCGCCCGCGTGCGGCCTATCGCTTGTTTCGGTTCGATATGACTAGTAACGTTGACAGGCTCATTGCTTGCGGCAAAAATGGCAGTGACGTAAGTCGCGCTCGATAAACCACAGAAGGCTTGCCTTCGTTTTCTCGCCAGGTAGCCTGACAAATGCTTGCTAATTTTAAAGGGATAGTTAAAAAGGGAAGTCGAGAGGATCTTCTCCTGTCTACGATTTCGTGGGACCGCTTACCCAGACACGTCGCTATTATCATGGATGGCAATGGGAGATGGGCGGCACAACGTGGACAGCCTCGGATAGCTGGGCACAAAGCGGGTGTTGAGGCAGTTCGCGCATCGGTCGACACGGGAGCCCGTCTCGAACTGCAGGCGCTGACGCTTTACGCCTTCTCAACTGAGAATTGGAAGCGGCCGCGGTACGAGATTGATGCTCTAATGCGTATGCTACGACGCTATTTGCGTCTAGAGCTGGATGAGATCGATCGACAAAACATCAGATTTCAAACAATAGGGCGAACGGAAGCGCTAAATGAAAACGTCCGACGCGAAATCTTGAAAGCCACCGAGCGAACGGCAGGGAACACCGGGATGGTTTTGACGGTAGCGCTGAACTACGGCGGACGCGCCGAGATCGTGGACGCATGTCGTGCGGCAGTCCGAAAGCTGCTCGAGCAGGGGCATCGGCCTGATGATCTGACTGAAGAGCGGATTGCCGTCGAACTTTATACACGAGACCTGCCGGAGCTTGACCTGCTTGTGCGCACGAGTGGGGAGTTACGCATTTCAAACTTCCTGTTATGGCAAACGGCATACAGTGAAATATATGTCACGGAAACTCTTTGGCCGGATTTTCGTCGAATGCACCTGCTCGAAGCTATTATTGATTACCAGGGACGCGATCGCAGATTTGGTGGTCTCAAATTGGTAGCGAACGCAAAGTGATTTATAGGTCCGGAACCTAGTCATCTGAAACCACCAGCGAAAACCCAGAACTCCTCCTGGCCTCGCGTTATCACGGCGGCCATCCTCCTGCCCGTTCTTATCGCCTCAATATTGCTTTCATGGCTACCACTAATCTTCATTGTGTTAGCTGCTGCAGCAATGGTTCTCGGTTTATACGAGTTCTATTTCCTTGCACGACAACGCGGGATCAAGCCCAACATCGCGGCGGGATACCTTGCCGGAGGAGCATTATTCACCGTTTTTGCCTTTACTGAGCCAGGTAAAACTACAGATTTGGACATGGTACAGTTAATCCTAATCATCCTCACTATCGGCGTTCTGGTTGCCGGTTCGATCAAAGGACCACCATTCGATCAAATTATTGCAAATACCGGATCGACCATCCTCGGTGTGCTGTACGTCGTCTTGCTTGGCGGTCACCTTGTAGCTATACGCACGGGATTTCAACCGAAGTTATCCACGCATTTACTGGGTTTCTTTTTTCTGGTCATCATGGGGGCTGATGTCGCCGCATATTACGTCGGTAGAGCAGTAGGGAAACATAAACTCGCACCGAATATTAGTCCGGGAAAGACCTGGGAGGGCGTCATTGGCGGTGTTGTGGGTGCCGTGGCCATGGCTTTGCTTTCTCATTACTGGTTCTTTCGCGATTTTCCGTTGAAATGGTCGTTGCCCCTTGCCGTGGTGATGACGGTCCTCGGTGTGTTCGGTGATCTAACTGAAAGTGTCCTGAAAAGGTCAGCCGGAGCGAAAGACGCAGCGAAAATTTTGCCGGGCCATGGTGGATTACTCGATCGGCTTGATAGCTTGCTCTTCAATGCGCCGCTCATCTACTATTTTGGCAAGCTCTATTTCGAACATCTTTTCCTTGGGAGTTAAGCCATTGAGTGCGCCATAATGACTACGAAGAAGCTTGTTTTACTTATCGGTGGCGCAATGGTTGGCCTCGGCGTTCTAGTAGGCATTTTTGTTTTCGCAATAATACTATTCGCGCTTTATTCTTTCGGCACTAGTGACGCGGCTGTGACCGCGAAGGACTTTCTCCGCAGCAACCAACAGTTGAAGCAGGAGATCGGGGAGGTCGAAGGCTTTGGCACTTTTGTCTCAGGAAACGTAAGTATCAGCAACGGAAATGGCACCGCAACTGTTGGTCTCAAAGTGATCGGTGAAAAGCGTACGGTAAATGCCACAGTAGAATTGTTATACCTCAGCGGACGCCCTTGGCGAGTAACGTCCGCGTCGTACAAGAATGAAGCGGGTCAAACCGTGGATCTATTAAACCCCTACGATTCTTTTCTCCCGAGCTCCTCAACATTCTTTCTGGCATGATTCCTAAAGGAGTAGCAATACTCGGTTCGACCGGCTCGATCGGCTGTAACACTTTGCGCGTGATCGAATCGCTGGGCAGCAAACGTTTCCGCATCGTCGCATTGGGCGCGGGCAGGAACTTTGGGCTCTTGGCCCGTCAAGTGGCAACATACCTTCCTGAAGTCGTTTCCGTAGAAAACGAGGAGGCCGCCCACGATCTGCGTGCGATGCTATTTGAACGCGATGTTGATTTACCTCGCATAGTAATTGGTGAATCAGGATTGGTCGAGGTCGCAACGCATCCTCAAGCTGAATGCGTTGTTTCAGCCACTGTTGGCGCCGTCGGTTTTGTCCCCACGCTAAGGGCGCTCGAGGCAGGCAAACGAGTTGCGCTTGCCAATAAAGAGACGCTCGTGATGGCCGGAGAACTGATGACCCATGCCGCCCGTGAGTCTGGGGCCGAACTGCTTCCCGTAGATTCTGAACATAATGCCTTGCATCAGTGCTTGCGTGGCGAGAAACGAAGCGAGGTGCGTCGCATCATCCTTACGGCCTCTGGTGGACCATTTCGCACAAAACAGAAGAGGGAAATGAAGGATGCGACCGTATCCGAAGCATTGCGCCATCCAACCTGGAACATGGGAGCGAAGATCACGATCGATTCAGCGACATTGATGAACAAGGGCTTGGAAGTGATCGAGGCGCACTGGCTTTTCGGTTTTGCTCCCGATCAAATTGACATCCTCGTCCATCCTGAATCGGTCGTGCATTCCATGATCGAACTGATCGATGGTTCGGTAATGGCCCAGATGGGGATAACCGATATGCGCCATGCCATTCAATACGCGCTGACTTACCCCGAGCGACACCAATGCGATTTACCACCACTGGATCTGGCCTCACTTTCAGCATTGCACTTTGAACGTCCTGACCATGAGCGGTTCCCATGTATCGGACTCGCGTATGACGCGCTGCGAGCTGGGGGGACCCTTCCCGCAGCGATGAACGCCGCAAACGAAGAAGCCGTACGGGCATTCATCGAAATGCGTATTTGCCTGACCGACATCCCGCATGTAATTCAGGCAGTCATGGCCGCACACGACACCAAGCCCGTCACCTCAATCGATGTTGTGCTCGAGACTGATCGAAACGCGCGTCTCGCCGCGATAGAAGTGATTGAAAAACTCACGCAAAACAACAGGATTATTGCGGAAAAGACTGTTTGACGATACCTGACGCGACGCGTACACTCGGCTGTGCAACCCGAGTATCGGTTTTGCATCATACGAGCTGAGTATCGGACTGGAGTAGAAAAGAGAGTAGCTAGATGGTCATTTTGATTGCATTTATTTTTGTTTTGGGCGCAGCGGTGATACTGCACGAATTTGGCCATTTCATCGTAGCCAAGCTGCTCGGTATCCGCGTTGAAACATTCTCATTCGGCTTCGGGCCCCGACTTTTTGGAAAAAAATGGGGAGACACTGATTACAGAGTGTCGGCAATTCCGCTTGGCGGATATGTGAAATTGGGCGGTGACGAATCGAATGCTCCGCTCGAAGGAGGCGGGGCTAAAGACATACCACCAGAGGAGATGTTCAACCTTCGCCCACGCTGGCAACGCGTCCTTGTAGCGTTAGCAGGGCCGGTCATGAATATTCTCACCGCGCTGGCAATTCCGTTAGCCGGGGCGTTGATTTATGGTGTACCTGCCACTCCGTCTCCGGTAGTAAGTTATGTGCTGAAAGGCGGCGCTGCAGAAGCTGCCGGCTTACAAACCGGTGACCGCATCACCTCATTCAATGGAACCGACAATCCTCGTTGGGATTCGATTCGCGGAGATGCGCTGCTCTCACCCGGAAAACCTTTGCCCGTTACGGTCGATCGCGGTGGTCAACAGGTAAATCTATCGATCAAACCCACACCTCGGACTGAAGATGGCGAAACAGCCGGCAGCCTCGATTTTATTCCCGATTACGGCGGTCTTCCTGTCAAGATTCGCGACGTAACGCCCGACTCGCCCGCCTCGGAAGCAGGACTGCAGGTCGGCGATCGCATTGTGGCCGTAAACGGCGAACCTGTTCGTAGTGCAGAACAAGTGACCCAGTACATCCGCGATCACCGAGGCCAGCCAATTACGCTAAAAATCGAACGCAGTGGCCAAACGATCGAAGTTAAGGCGCAGAGTCGTCAATTGGCAGATGGCCGGGACCGTCTGGGAATAGAAACGTATGAAGAGGTACCCTTCCAACGGGCGAGTCTCACCCGTGCTGGGGAGTACGCAGTACGAACCAATGTCGAAATTATGCGTCTGACCGGGAAGGCGTTGGGTCAGGTATTTACCGGACAAAGGTCCGTCCGTAACACGCTTTCTGGTCCCGTTGGTATCTACAAAGCCGTTTCCACCTCTGTCCAGAAATTTGGCTGGGACGGGTTATTTCAGATGCTCGCCTTTCTAAGCTTGAATCTGGGGATCTTTAACTTGCTTCCGATTCCGGTCCTGGATGGAGGCGCGATCTTCCTGTTGTTAATCGAGGGAGCATTGGCCATCATAGGCCTCTCGATCTCGACCACTGTTCGGGAGCGTATTCAACAGGTAGGATTTGTTGTAGTGATCCTGCTGATGGTGTTTGTGATTACTAACGATGTTTTGAAGACGTTTAGTCGCAATTCAAGCGAGGACAAGCCGCCTGCAACTACGCCGGCGAAATAGAGGTTGAATTTCGTGTTTAATATGGAATGGGGTAGCCACAGGCACCAAGGCACGTAATCTCGATGCGAAAGTCCAAGGCAGTTCAAGTAAAGAACGTTCAGATCGGGGGCGGCGCCCCCGTTGTTGTGCAGTCAATGACGAAGACTGACACGTCGGATGTCGGCGGCACCGTGGCTCAAATCGAGGAGATGGTGCGCGCCGGCTGCGAGATCGTTCGCCTCGCGGTGCCGGATCAGGACGCTGCTGTTGCCCTGAAAGAAATTCGCAAGAGAGTTCCGGATGTTCCGCTCGTGGCCGACATTCATTTTCACTACAAACTTGCGTTGCTGGCTTTGGAGGCCGGCATCGATAAGCTGCGGTTGAACCCGGGGAATATTGGTAAGCACGAACGCGTTCGGGAAGTCGTGCGCGCCGCCCAGGCGCAAAAAGTGCCTATTCGCATTGGTGTGAACGGTGGCTCGTTGGAGAAGGATCTGCTTGCGAAATATGGCACCGCGACGCCCGAAGCAATGGTCGAATCAGCTCTTCGTCATATTCAGATCCTCGAAGATCTCGGTTTCACAGACACAATCATCTCGCTCAAGGCCTCTGATGTTCATCGCACTGTGGCTGCGTATCGATTATTGGCAGAAAAAGTGGACTATCCCTTCCACCTGGGCGTGACCGAAGCGGGAACAGCTTTCACGGGTACGGTGAAGTCTTCGATTGGACTAGGCATTCTGCTTCACGAAGGAATCGGCGACACGATTCGCGTATCGCTTGCTGCCGAGCCTCAGGAGGAAGTGCGCGTGGCTTGGGAAATTCTCAAGTCACTGTCGTTGCGCACTCGCGGCGTCACAGTTGTAGCCTGTCCTACGTGTGGGCGGCTGGACGTCGATAATTTTGTAGGGATCGTAACTGAGATCGAACGCCGCCTGGCCCACGTTGAAGAGCCGTTACATCTTTCGATCATGGGTTGTGCGGTGAATGGACCAGGCGAAGCTCACGATTCACAGCTAGGCGTAACTTTTGGTCGTGGCGTCGGCATGATTTTTAAGAATGGAGTGCCGATGCGAAAAGTCGCGGGCGAAGACATTGTTGAAGCTTTCGTGAAAGAAACTGAGAAGTTGCTTGCGGAAGGTCAAGCCGCAAAAACAGAGACGGAATCAGAACTGCTTATCAGTAAGTAGTATTGATTCGTGTTTTTTCGTGCGATTTCGTGGAAAATTCAGCGCTTCACATCAAAGGCTATCCACGAAAATACACGCAGTCACACGAAAAATCTTACCTCTGCAGTCGCTACTCATACGACATCGGAACCTAGACCGAAGCCATCGTTAGGAACAGTGCATCAGTGGCGGGTTTCCGATTGATGTTTACAACTAACTGTTCTCGCAGCTCTTCTATCTGAGCGATCCACGCAATTGCTCGACCACCTGTCACGTTCTTACTTATCTCTTTCAGTTCGTCAAGTAAATCGATATTCACTATCTGACGTTCGGGAGCGTCAAATGCGACAGCGAGCGAATCACGGATCAGCGTCTCTAGAATTTCCAAAGTAGCCTCATATTCATCTTTGTATTCCGCTTCATTCAACTGCTCTGACAAGCGCAACAACTGACCTCGATCCACGCTCAAAGCAATTGCCTTCAGAACTTTTAGCATTGCCGTGCGCTGCCTGATAAAGTCTTTAAGATCGCTCGACAATGCACGTCCCAGGCTGCCGGCAGCGACCCGCGCGCGAAGCTTCGCTTCCTTTCCATCTGAGATTCCATTGTCGATTAGATACTTCTCAATTTCTTCGGAGACGAGTGGCGCAAACCGAATTACCTGACACCGCGAGCGAATAGTGGGCAATAGCATCGCTGGACGAGCTGTCAGCAGAATCAAATGTGCGGTAGGTGGCGGTTCTTCCAAAACCTTTAGAAGGGCATTTGCTGATGGCTCATTCAATTTATCAGCGTCATCAATCAGGAATATCCGCGCGCGCCCCTCGAACGGTCGGAAGTTTGCCTCGCGCTCGATTTCCCGCATCTGATCCACTAACAGTAAGCGTTTCGGCGCCACAACCATGCCGACATCACCGTGATCTGTCCAGATGATGCTCTTCCAATCGTCACGGTCGTCCGATTGGGGATAGTTAAACTTTCCAATCCGTTTGCAGGCTGAACATTCTCCACAACCCTGCTGAAGAGTCGAGAGCCGAGAGTCTGGAGTCTGGAGTCCGGACTCTCGACTCGCGACTCCCGACTTGTGACTTTCTCGTGGAGCGCGACAGTTGAGTGCTCTTGCAAGTTCCAGCGCGAATAATTTTTTTCCGATTCCTTCCTCGCCGGTGAACAATAAGGCTCCCGGCAGCCGCCCCGACTCAAGCATCCGCTGGAGGATTTCTTTCACGCCTACATTACCGCTGAGTTCGTCAAACATTCAGTTACTAACAATGACCTCTCTTCATTTTTCTGGTCGCACCTCCAAATCCTTCATGGAATTCGCAGCCGCGTTCTTTCAAAAACGGAAGAAGGATCTCTTTGACGGTTTCATGGGTCGCTTCGACTGTACCGCTGGTGTCTACCAGCTTCACTCGTTCGGGCTCGGCCAACGCGAGCCGCAAGTATTCGTTTCTTACCCGTGTGTGAAATGCCGCATTCTCCGCGTCTAAACGATCGCCTTTGTGTTTTCCTTCGGTGCGGCGGCGAGTTCTTTCAAGGCAGGCATCAACAGGCAGATCAAAAAGCAACGTGAGATCGGGTTTGAGTCCGTCAGTGGCTAACTCGACGATTTGAGAAATCAACTGTGGCGAGAAACCGCGGCCTGCACCTTGATACGCGACCGTAGCGTCCGCATAGCGATCGGACAGAACGATCTGGCCTGACTGGAGCGACGGTCTAAGCAACCGGCGCACATGCTGAGCGCGATCGGCCGCGAAGACCAACAACTCCGTAAGGGGATCAACCTGTTCGTGAGAATCCAGTAGTGCAGCGCGCAACCGTACGCCTAACGGGGTGCCACCAGGCTCGCGAGTAAGAACTATGTCGCATCCCTGAGCGCGCAAAAAGTTTGCCAGCAATCGCAGTTGAGTAGATTTCCCGCTGCCATCGATTCCTTCAAACGTAATAAACGTTCCCGTCACACAGATCCTCACGAAATATTGTAACTGTTGAGCGCGCGAACTGATCCGTGGGCGAGGCAATTACACGTAAACTATGGCGAACGTCAACGGTGACCAAAAACCTCAGATCATGCAGCGCGTCGAGAGTTTAAACGAATGTTACGACTCAGGCGAGTCTGCAAGGTGAGGGGTCGGAGTTGATGTTTGAACGTCCGTCGATACTTGTGGACGTATGTCTCCCGGAGTTCGCCTCGACAGTGAGATTGTAGAGATTGCGTGCTTAAAGATAAGTTGTTCAACCGAGCCCGAATCCAGTAGCACAGAGAATTTGTCGAAGCTTCGGATGCGGCCACTCAGTTTTGCGCCATTCAGGAGATAGATCGTTACCGTCGTCTTTTCTCGCCTGACTGTGTTTAGGAAGGCATCCTGAATATTCTGTGGCGCTTGCTTCCCGTCTGACATAACCCACCTTGAATATTTGAAGAGTCCATGCCCGCTATTGCCAGATTACAACACGGATGATCGGCTGACAAGAATTTCCGGTTTGCGCGACGGAAACTTTATCTTTTCGACTAACTTTGGCCCTTAATACGTGCAAGAATCGCTTCCTGCACCGATTTTTCATTACCAAACCCCTCGAACCACTCAACGTCAGCTTCGCCTCGGAACCAGGTCATCTGCCGCTTTGCATAATGCCGGACGTCAAGTTTCGTTTGCTCGATCGCACTCGGCAGGTCGCGCTTTCCTTCAAGGTATTCAACAACGCGTCGATAACCATGTGCTCCTAACGCGTTGGAATGAGCAGGAACACCCTGGGCCAGCAATCCCTTAACTTCATCTACCAAACCCGCCGCAAAATGGCGCTCTGTTCGTTCATTGATTCGCCTATATAGTTCCTGACGTGGTGGATTTAGAGCGAAAATGCGGAGACGTCGTGAGCTCTCGTGAGGCTCAGGCCGCATGATTTTCTGGTCTGACATCGCCCGCCCGGTCTGAAAATAAACCTCTATGGCCCGTTGGACGCGCGGCCAATCACGAGGAAACAAATTGGCGGCGCTCTGCTCATCAAGGCGAGCCAGCAACCGGTGAAGGTGCTCAGGTCCATGCTTTTCCCGAATCACGTTCAGACGACGACGCAGGAGCTCGTCCGTTTGCTCACTGACGAACAACGGCGCTCGTAAAGCGCGCAGATAGAAGCCTGTGCCTCCAACTAAGAGCGGCAGCTTGCCACGGCTCTCGATCTCTTCAATCTTCTCCGCTGCTGCTCGCGCCCAATCCCCGGCTGTGTAGTTAACGGATGGTGGAACAAAATCGATGAGGTGATGGGGAACACCATGTCTGTCGGCGTATGGAACCTTGGCGGTAGCGATCTCGATTTGTTGGTAAACCTGGACCGAATCGCAGTTGATGATATCGCCATCCAGTTGAAGTGCGAGACTAATCCCGAGTTCGCTTTTTCCGGATGCCGTTGGTCCAACGATCGCGATTACTGGATTCACACGCGAACGATTCACATACGAAAGGATAGCATGCGGTAAACAATAATTACCCAGATGAGGGCGAGCAGGAGAAAGCCACCTATGAGTTGTGCGCGTGAGAAACGCATCAATTCCAATAAAAAATGACAAACGTCAAACGACAGATGACAAATGAGTGTTTTTGTCAGTAAATGCGCGTCACTTCAATTCCAGTGTAATAAGCCTTCAAGATTTGATCATAGGTCCAACCCTGGCGCGCCAGGCCGTAGGCTCCCACCTGGCACATGCCGACACCGTGGCCAAATCCGCGACCCACAAAACTGAAACCCACGACGCGACCGCTATCATCGTAACGGCGATCAATGACAAATAACTGTTCGCGCAGTCCAAGGGCCGACCTGATACGTCCTCCGCGGATGTGCGCGTTACCGTTCACTCCAACGATTTCTAAATCAGTGGCTCGTTCTGATTTCCCTCGGCTACTGACGCGAAGATCGGTGATTGGTCCAACTCCCGCAGCAAAGCGGCCCAGACGTGCCTGTACCTGTCCAAGTGACAGCTCCTTTGTCCAATTTGAAAACGGCGAAAATCGATCGGCTGCGGCGCCATTAGTTGACGGACGCACTTCAAGGTAATCGATCTCGGCATTTGCGTTGGTATGGAACATCACGGACTCTCCGCCAACGAGTATTACCGAACGGACAGGGTAGGTGGCCTCTCCTATCTGCCGAAACAGAAACGCGTCATTGCTGATTCTGAAAGACTGCTCCTTTCCTTTGTTTGGACGCAGTACAAGTAGATCGCCGGATGCCGGTCGCGAAGTGGCCCTTTGAGTCTGGAGCAGGTTGCGACCCTCCATCACGCGGGCAATTGTGTGTAGAACACGGCCGCGTGAAAGTGGCTCTTGCGGACGCAAAGTCGCGTCCGGGTAGATCGACAAATACCCCTCGCGGAGAAGCAAAGCCACGTCGGCCCGGTTTGCTGCAGGGATCGCTGTCGCGTCCCGAACTGCGAGGTAGTATTCAACGTCAGCGTCATTGAGAAGTGCGGCTCCTCTGCTTTCTCCAAAGACCGCGATGTTCAACGCTGTGGCAAAGCCGCCTGGCAGAATAACGCCGTCAGTCACGACCGGTGGCGTTTGATGGGCCAGCCGGGCAACTGAGGACAGCCAACTTCGAAGTTCACCAACCGACACCGGCGTCGCAAGCCACGAATCGGATACACGCCCGCGTAGTGAAACGAAGTTTTCAACCGCGAGTAATGCGACTTCACGGGCGGTGGGAACATTCTTTTCGTCTTGTACGTCTGGAAGCTCACGAGATGTCTTCACAGTGAACTGCGCTAGCGCCCCTTTACCTTCGACCGCACATTCACGACCACGCAAGTAGGCTAGTGGTTCATTAAAAATATTCTCCGAATCCTCAGTACGCCCCCCGCACGTAGACGTGTAGAGCGCATTGATCGGTTCACCGTTGTAAGTGGCAACGAGTCCGCGTGTCTCGTCGACTGCGCGTGTGGAAAGCGGGTTCTCGGAGGTGAGACCTCGATACACCTGTGATCTTGTAGTCGGCAACAGGTCAAAGCCCTGCGACATGAACTGACCCAGATTCTTCAACGCGTACGTTCGTGCTGCGACTGCCTGCGCTTTCAAAGCTTCCATGGCGGGATAACCGCCCGGCGATAGCTCGTTAGCAACCACACCGCGAACATAGTCCTCGAGGCCGAGTTCATTCACGATCGTAAGTGTCCCTCGCAAATTCGCGAACACTTCAATACGGCCGCGGTAGGCCCGATCGTTGTAACGAACCGGGCTGCCTGTTTCGTTATCGGAAGCAAAGCTCACCGGCGCACTTGAACTCAAGATTCGTGCGTTGGCGGTAGATGCAACCACCTCGCGGCCAGGGAAACTCGGTCGAGCAGCAAGCCGGATTTTTGTGTTGGCGGTCGTTGGCGCATCGGATTTGTTTTTCTCGTTCTGCACTAAAGGCGATGCGGACCTTTGAGAGATTGGCTTGACTACCGCATCGTATCCGGAATCCTCCAGTCTTGCCCTCAGTTCTTCGGCCTCGTCTTGCGCATGTCCATCGCCTACCAGCAAGCCCCAGGTTTTTGTCTCGGTGTCGTAAGTGAGGTGCGTCTCTTCACCCGTGAGCTTCTTTACATCGTGAGATGCTTGCTCGGCTTCCTCGTGCGTGCCTGAGCCGGAAACGGAAAGTTGAAACGAATCTTCAATTGCTTTCGGCGGAACAGGTGAAAGCATTCGCGCCTCAACACGAACTCGTGAGGTGTTTAGTGCGACGAGAGTGTTTTGTTCCTCGTTGGCGTTCATCAACTGACCGGCTGTTGAGATCACTGCTGAACGTGCATCGGTTGCAAGCGCGATACGAATTTTCGGCTCCGGCCTCAGTGCCGGCGTGTCTGAAGCGGTAATAGTGGTTGATTCGGAAGGGGAAGAGCTCTGCAAGGGCAGGACGCGGCGTGGACGGTTTTCTTCGCGCGACTGCTGTTGCGGCAGAACAGTTGAAGCTGCAAGCAGTAGTTGAACGAGCAGGGCGGCG
>JBKPCC010000069.1:0-16226 GCA_046727215.1 Acidobacteriota bacterium | reverse complement strand
ATTGCCGGCGAAGCAATTCTTGCGGTTGTGCTGGCAATTCTTGCGGCGCTGGGGGTGAATCTGTAAGTGCATCCACAGATTTACGCCGATTCCGCAGATTAAAAGTAGAACGTAATCGCTCGCGCTTTGTGCTTGGCGCTTCGGGCTTTGTGCTTTGTGCTGGATCCCTTGTGCTTAGTGCTTTCCACCTCTCATTTCTTCCTTCTATCCTCTTTTCTGTTCTAATCAGTGAACCTGTGTAATCTGTGGATATTTTCGATGGGCCTCTGACAAGAACTTCAAACTGCCGTCTTACAGAATTATTACACTCCTCCTCCTCGCCTAGCTGGTAACATCTGCGCGCTCAACAACCCCATTTCCACAAATCTTCCCAATGAGGAGCTCATATGCATCGACAAAGAAAGCTTCAGCTCAGTTTTCTGTTGATAATTTCGCTTCTACTACCCTCAGTTTCAGTGGCTGCGCAGAATACTTCTGCTGCAACGAGCGATTGGTCGTCGCTCAGAGCTGTCGCAGTCAGCAGTAAACTAGAAGTCAAATTGAAAAGTGGAAAAACCCTTAAAGGGACGCTGAACAGTGTCTCGGATGATGGACTCATAGTGTCGAGCAAGACGGGATCTGAAGATGTAAAGCGTGCGGATGTCCTTACGGTTCATCAGATCAAGAGTAAGTCCGCCACCAAAGCAACGTTGATTGGCGCCGGAGTGGGAGCTGGCGCCGGCGCGGCAATTGGCGCTGCCGGCAGCAGTAACGACAACAACAGGTTCGACCTCGACAAGCTCGATCACGCGATAACGGCTGGATTGGCGGTCGTTGGCGCCGCTGCTGGAGCGCTCACCGGTTATCTAGTCGCCAAGAGCGGCGGCAAGCGTGTGTTGATTTACAAAGCACAGTAGCGCTGACGTTCAGTGACCTTCACCGCGCCTCATCACGTGCTCCTGTTGGGAACGAGACTCGCTGTCCTTGGGATCAATCCCAGAAGACGTGTAAATAACCCCAGAGAATAGCAGGTAGTCTCCGTGCAACCTCGGTGTTCTCCGTGTCTCTGTGGTGAACGACTTCGAAGGCAGAATTAACCACAGAGACACTGAGAACACTGAGGGCACACAGAGATCAGTTGTCGTAACCCATTATGCGTCTGCGAATCCCGTGTTTGAGAACGACAACATTAAAGTTGATTAACAACCCTAGTCTCCACCCGCCGATCCGCAGGTAAGTTAAGAGTTGAGCCTCGTGAATTGGTGCTAGCGCGTCGACTGATTTGACTTCAACAACTACCGAATTCTCGACGAGAATATCCATTCTGTATACACGGGGTATTCGAAGGCCTTTGTACTCAAAAGGAAGCCAGTCTTCGTTTCTGAACTTGACGCCCCTTAGGAACAGCTCTCGGCATAAGCTGAGGCGATACGCGGATTCAATCAGCCCGGGACCAAGATGTCGATGGACTTCGATGGCGCTGCCAATGATCTCGTGCGTTAGCTCATTTAGGTGAGGATCCATAAGCTTCTCCTTATTGCGTTTTTTCTCTGTGCAACCTCGGTGTTCTCAGTGTCTCTGTGGTTAATTCTACCTTCGAAGTCGTCCACCACAGAGACACAGAGGGCACAAAGGTAGCACAGAGAAGACAGCGATGATATTTTGAGTTTCGACCTCTAACGTTTACTCTGTCGGCAGATCCGTAAACATAGTTAGAAAACTGTCCGACATGGGCGCGAGCGCCCGCGACATCAATCCGAAAACCATAACCCCTGGTAGTGGCCTTCTGGAAATCCAACACCAAAGACCGAATCTTTAAATGAGTACGGAACCAAACAAAGTCATTTATTCGATGGTTGGCGTCAGCAAGTTCTACGACAAGAAGCCGGTGCTGAAAGATATTTACCTGTCTTATTTTTATGGCGCGAAGATTGGCGTCATTGGTCTAAACGGATCTGGCAAATCCTCGTTGTTGCGCATCCTGGCCGGAGTAGACAAGGAATTCAACGGCGAGAGGGTGATCTCGCCCGGGTACACAGTTGGTTATCTTGAGCAGGAACCGCTGATCGACGATGCGCGCACAGTGCGTGAGATCGTGGAAGAAGCAGTTGGCGAAACAATCAAGCTGCTGAAGGAATTTGAAGATATCAACGCGCGTTTTGGTGAGCAGATGTCTGACGACGAGATGGCTGCTCTTCTCGAACGACAAGGGCGGGTACAAGAACAACTCGACTCTCAGGACGCCTGGGATCTCGATTCGCGCCTGGAAATGGCAATGGATGCTCTCAGGTGTCCACCACCTGAGACCAGTGTAAAAGTGCTTTCCGGCGGCGAACGCCGGCGTGTTGCACTATGCCGGCTGCTTCTACAAAAACCAGACATTCTATTGCTTGATGAACCTACCAACCATCTTGACGCTGAATCGGTGGCCTGGCTCGAACATCACTTAAAGAGTTATCCAGGGACAATCATTGCCGTAACGCACGACCGTTATTTCCTTGACAATGTCGCAGGCTGGATTTTGGAACTCGATCGCGGCCACGGAATTCCCTGGAAAGGAAACTATACCTCGTGGCTCGAGCAGAAGCAGGAGCGTCTTCGACGCGAGGAGAAGTCTGAGTCCGAAAGACAGAAGACATTGCAGCGAGAGCTGGAATGGATTCGCATGTCGCCGAAAGCAAGACATGCTAAAGGAAGAGCACGAATTAACTCCTACGAGGCATTGCTCAAAGAACAAACAGAAAAACGCCGCGAAGACCTGGAGATCTATGTCCCTCCGGGTCCACGTTTGGGTGATGTCGTAATCGAAGCGGAAAAAGTCAGCAAAGGATATGGTGATCGCCTGCTGGTTGAAAACATGACTTTTCGACTACCACGTGGCGGTATCGTCGGAATAATCGGTCCGAATGGCGCCGGAAAGACTACGCTGTTTAGAATGATCACGCACCAGGAGGAACCAGATAAAGGGACGATTAAAGTTGGTGAGACAGCTGTACTTGCATATGTGGACCAAAGTAGATCGCTTGATCCCAACAAATCCATCTGGGAAGAGATTTCGGGTGGCGAAGAAACGTTGACACTAGGCTCAGGTGGAAGGGCGGGTGGGGCAGTTGGCGTCAATTCACGCGCTTACGTTGCCCGATTCAACTTTTCCGGGTCGGATCAACAGAAGAAAGTGGGAATGCTTTCCGGCGGCGAACGCAACCGTGTGCACCTCGCAAAGATGCTTAAGGAGGGTGCAAATGTCTTATTACTGGATGAGCCAACAAATGATCTCGATGTGAATACGCTGCGAGCACTTGAAGAAGCGCTCGAGCATTTCGCTGGTTGTGCCGTCGTGATCTCGCATGATCGCTGGTTCCTGGATCGAATAGCGACACACATCCTGGCATTCGAAGGTGACAGCAAGGTTGTTTGGTTTGAGGGAAACTATTCGGAGTATGAAACGGATCGTAAAGCACGGCTGGGCACAGCGGCCGACACACCTCATCGAATCAAGTACAGGCAACTGACGCGCGGATAGGAGCTATAAATCGTATAGGTCCTATTATTCTTTTCTCGAGGACTATTCATGATGCACATCAAACGTATCTGCTCACGTTGCGCAACCCTGATCGCAATGCTGTTGCTTGTTGAAACTCCCATTGCCGCACAACAACCTGTTAAGACCCTTCCGAGTGAAACCCCATCCAAGTTCGAATCGACGGATTACGGATTCCAGTACACGCGCCGCGATGTGATGATTCCAATGCGCGATGGAGTCAAGTTACATACCGTGATTCTAGTTCCAAAGGGCGCGAAGAACGCGCCAATTCTGCTGACGCGCACGCCGTACAACGCCACTGAGTTAACCAGCCATGCGCAAAGCTCGCACCTCGGACCCATCTTGACCGGCTATGACAATGCCACCGAAGTAATTGTCGAGGGAGGTTATATTCGCGTCGTTCAGGACATTCGAGGTAAGTATGGATCCGAAGGCGATTATGTGATGAACCGTCCCCTTCGCGGGCGCCAAAACCCAACGGATGTAGACCATGCGACCGACACCTACGACACAATCGACTGGCTCGTTAAGAACATTCCCGAGACTAACGGAAAGGTGGGAATCCTCGGAATCTCGTACGATGGGTTTCTGCCACTGATGGCGCTTGTCAACCCGCATCCAGCTTTGAAAGTATCGGTGCCAATGAATCCAATGGTAGATGGCTGGATGGGAGACGACTGGTTTCACAACGGCGCATTCCGACAACAGGGAATGAATTACATTTACGAGCAGGAAGCCACCCGCGCTAATGACGTCAAATGGTGGACCAGCCATTTCGACGACTACGACATGTTCATGGAGGCCGGATCGGCAGGCGAGCTGGGCAAGCGACGCGGCATGGAACAGGTTGGTTTCTGGCGCAAGTTACTCGACCACCCGACTTACGATCAGTTCTGGCAGGATCAAGCAGTCGATAAAATTCTGGCCAAGGAACCGTTAAAGGTGCCCGTGATGCTTGTGCACTCGTTGTGGGACCAGGAGGACATCTATGGTGATATAGCCGTCTACAAAGCGATCGAGCCTAAAGACACCAATAACGACAAGGTGTTCCTGGTGTTGGGCCCCTGGCATCATGGACAAGAAATCAGGGATGGCAGCATGCTGGGCATAATCAAGTTCAACAGCGATACTGGTCTATACTTCCGCCAGGAGATCTTGCGACCCTTTCTTGATCACTACCTTAAAGATAATTCACCTAAAATGGACATTGCGCCGGTAACTGCTTTTGAAACTGGTACGAACCGGTGGTTAAGGTCATCGGCGTGGCCTGGCGGTTGTCCGAGTGGGTGCACAATCAAGCAGACGCCGTTGTACCTCGGAGATCATCTGTCGGCAAGTTTCACTGCACCCAAGTCGTCAGATTCGACTTACGAAGAATACGTTTCCGATCCTGCGAAGCCTGTGCCCTATCGTGCAAGGCCCATCGACAGCACCAGCTGGTCGCGTTGGCTGGTGGACGATCAACGCGAAGCATCGGGAAGACCGGATGTTTTGGCCTTTGTATCGGAAACATTGAAATCGCCCGTTAAGATCAGCGGACAACCGATTGCAAATCTAATTGCCTCAACCAGTGGTACTGATTCGGATTGGGTAGTTAAGCTGATTGATCTCTATCCGGACGAGGTAGCACAGCAGCCAAACTTGGGTGGTTATCAATTAATGATCTCAGCCGATATATTCCGTGGTCGCTATCGCGAAAGCCTGGAAACGGCGAAGCCGATTACCGCGAATGCGCCGCTGCTGTATCGATGGACACTTCCTACAGCAAATCATGTGTTTCTGCCCGGGCACCGCATCATGGTCCAGATTCAATCGAGCTGGTTCCCGCTGTACGACAGAAACCCGCAGACGTTTGTGCCGAGTATCTTTTGGGCCAAACCTCAAGATTACCGGAAAGCCACGCAGCGCATTTACCACACGCCGACACAAACAAGTTTTATTGAATTACCAGTGGTGAGTGGTGGGGTATAGGTCAGCCGCAAAGAAGCACAAAAGGCACAAATGGTTTGAGTTAAATTTTTTGAGGTTTTGGCGCTTCTGTGTCTCGAATATGTGCGTAAATGTTGTAGACCTAGTTTCCGACGTGCATGATTCTGCCGGTCGATTTATCAACCTGCACCGTACGACCTCGATGGCCGTTCTCATAAAAGATTACGCTTTCGTTCTCCAGTGCGGGCGGCTGGAAACTTTCGACTAACAAATCATACTGTTTTTGTATTTCATCGTGCTGCCAGATGTACCTGCCTGAAGCTAGATCGATACAGGCGACAAAGTTTGCTGCGGCAAGGTAAAGAGAATGACCCTCAACCACTCCCGGACCAATATTGAATGCGCTTACGGGCGCGATCCATTTTCGTTTCATGGTTCGCGGATCGAATCGCTCAATGTATCCCCAGCCATATCGCTCGTCAGTCGCTTCATATGCCAACAGCAGGTCGCCTTCGTATTCAAGGAAGTAGACACGCTCAAGCCGGCCGCCTCGGCCAAGACTCAGATGAAAGCCTGTCGGCCGTGCCCTCCCGGGAGTGCTTTGTCCAAACCCGTCGCCACGAATCGTATAGTCATGACCGGTAGCCTGGAACATGAAAAACGATCGCCACTTATCGTCTCCCGAGCGCTCGACGTTTTCGAAAGTACGTTGACCGGCCTGTCCAGACCTGATAGCAGGCTCCTGGGCCGATGCGGTTAGAAGCGCAAACAGCAGAATAAAGGGTGAAACTGAGATAGGAATTTTCACTTGCCACCTCCTGAATGAAGAACGGGGTTCAGGTTTTGTGTGTAAGGCAGGGCAAGTCCTGCGTTTGAGTGTAAAGTAGGACAAGCCCGGCGGATCATTGCAATTTCAATACAAGTGAGAACCCGCCCATTTGTTAGCAGATTGCTCTTATCTTAGGAGGTTTGATGACATTTCATAAGATCCGCGAGCATCGTTTAATCAGCGCCATTATTGTCGGACTCGCCATTACTGTTACGGCACTGGCTCAGGAAGAACGCGTCGACGAGTTCGTCAAGTCCGAGATGGAAAAGCAGAGGATCCCCGGTGTCGCTGTCGCTGTTGTCAAATCAGGCCGGATCGTTCTCGCGAAAGGTTACGGTCTTGCAAACGTGGAGCATCAGGTTCCAGTCAAACCAGAAACAATTTTTCAGTCGGGCTCGGTTGGCAAGCAGTTCACGGCGACGGCAGTGATGATGCTTGTCGAAGAGGGCAAACTTAGTCTCGACGATCCCATAACAAAGTATTTCACCGAGGCTCCTGCAAGCTGGCAGAACATCACAATTCGGCACTTGTTAACGCACACGGCAGGTACGACTGATTATCCAAACGATTTCGATTTTCGTCGCGACTATACTGAAGATGAATTGCTGAAACGCGCAGAGTCAATTCCGCTTGCGTTTCAACCGGGCGAGAAATGGAGTTACAGCAATCTCGGATACGTGTTGTTAGGAATTCTAATCCACAAAGTTTCGGGAAGGTTTTATGGTGACGTTTTGCAGGAACGGATTTTCCGACCATTGGGTATGACAACTGCTCGTATCATCAGTGAAGCCGATATTATTCCCAACCGAGCCGCCGGTTATCGACTTGTAAAAGACGAACTGAAGAATCAGGAGTGGGTTGCACCGAGTCTTAACACTACGGCGGACGGTGCGCTGTATTTGAGTGTTTACGATATGGCGAAATGGGACGCCGCTCTCTACACGGAAAAGCTGCTCAAGCGTTCGAGCCTGGACCAGATGTGGACACGGGTAAAGCTCAATGATGGGAAGTCAGAGAACTACGGCTTTGGATGGGCTGTAAACGAGGTCCGCGGGCATCGATTAATCGAACATGGCGGATCGTGGCAGGGATTCAAAGCACAGATTTCGCGTTACGTCGACGACAAACTAACGGTTATCGTGTTTGCGAATTTGAGCCAGGCAGTGCAGGGCCGAATCGCTCATGGAATCGCGGCAATCTATGATCCGGAGCTTGCACCTTGACCACAGAAGAACATCCACAGATTACACAGATTACGCATCAGACAAAAAGCAGAAGGCACACAACAAAAGGCGAACGCAAACGCTTTATTGCCCTCTGCTGTCTGCTTTCTGTTGTCTGCTTTCTGCTTTTTTTATCGGTGTAATCTGTGTAATCTGTGGACGATCAATGACTGCGCTAATTTTCGATCTTGATGGAACGCTTGTCGATACTGTGTATGCCCACGTTTACGCATGGCAGCGCGCGCTCGCCGACGCTGGCATGGCTGTTGACGGCTGGCGTATCCATCGTCGCATCGGCATGAGTGGTGGTCTCTTTACGCGCGCAGTTGCTCGCGAGCTCGGTCGAGAGATTACGCAGGAAGAGGCCGAAGCAATTCAACAGCGTCACGGCGAGCTCTTTACAGAATCAATGCCGGACCGTCGCCCATTACCCGGCGCGATAGAGCTTCTGCGGTATCTTCGGCAGAACAAAATACCACATGGCATTGCAACTTCTGGCCGCCGGCCGGAGATTGACGCGTCGTTGCAAGCTCTCGGTGTGACGAACGATACGATCGTGGTCGAACGTGGCGATGTACTGCGAGCCAAACCTGCGCCCGATTTGTTTTTGAATTGTCAACAGAGACTCGGTATCTCCGTGGATGATTGTTTCGTCGTCGGTGACGCAGTCTGGGACCTGCTTGCAGCGCGAAGGGCACGAATGCTTTCTATAGGTTTGCTTAGCGGCGGTTACGGTGAAGACGAACTAACCCGAGCAGGCGCGTTCCGCGTTTATCGTGATCCGTTGGAGCTGCATCGCTCTCTCGACGAACTGGGTGTGATCCCCTGAACAAAATCTAGGTTTTAGAATTTCGATTTTTGATTTCCTCGTGTGCTTTCGACCGTTTTCCTGGATCGTTTTACACGAAGGACAAATTCGATCCACGAAAATACACGAAATTCCAACTTCTAATTCTTAGAGCGCGAGTAGTTATGACAGACCCGTCAAGAGATATGATCAAGGCAGCAAAGGCGGGGAATGTTGAGCGGGTGAAGGAGCTGTTAAGAGCCGATCCGAAACTTGTCGGCGCGCGTGACAAGGATGGCTCAACACCTTTGCACTGCGGAACGTGGAAAGGGCATTTGGGGGTTGTTTCGGTTTTGTTGGACCATGGTGCAGATGTCAACGCACACAATCAGAATGATCACTGGGGCACCACTCCTCTACATGCAGCCGCGCATGCGAATCAAGCCGCGATTGCTGAGTTGTTGATCGAAAGAGGCGCCGATGTAAATGCAACAGACATGAACGATAAGACACCGCTACATCACACAACGTTCCACAAAGCAAAGGCGACGGCGAAAGTGATTGAGAAGCATCTCGGAACGTAATTTCGAATTTCGAATTGCGAATTTCGTGTTTGCACGGTAACGCGCTTTCCAGAAAGAATCCCACCCACATCAGTGGCTGAGTGAAACTCAAGGGTAGTATTCCCGTTTTTCCTCTGTTATTTCGTAGATTCCAGTTTATAATCCCACTCTTCTTACCACCTCAGGAGGCCCCTGGCTCATGCGAATCAAACAACTGTCGCTTTCTTTGCTGCTCGTCCTGTGCGCCGCAATTTGTGTGTTGCCACAAACAACGCGGCATCCTATGACACTGGACGATATCTTTCGCTTCCGTGACGTACGCGATCCGCAGATATCGCCTGACGGGCAGTGGATTGCCTATGTCGTATCAACTGTCGATACCAAAGAAGATAAGTCGAACTCGCACATCTGGATCGTTGGTTACGATGGCCAGAATGATCGACAGATAACTTTCAGCCAGGACAGCGAGTCAAGTCCACGCTGGAGCCCGGATGGCAAATACTTGTCATTCACTTCCTCGAGACCCGGTAAAGCGAAAGGGAATCAGATCTGGTTGCTGGATCGAAACGGCGGCGAGGCGATGCAGCTAACGGAATTCAAAGGCCGGCTGCAGAGTTACGAATGGTCGCCAGATAGCAAACGCATAGCACTAGTGATCGGTGATCCTGATCCCGAAGCCGAAGCGACCGCAACGCCCGCTGTGCAAGGCACAGCCTCACCACCCAAACCTCCCAAACCGATCGTCATCGACCGGTATCGATATAAACAGGACGGACAAGGTTACTTACTTTCCGGCCGCCACTCATTCATTTACCTTTACGATATAGCAACGAAAAAGCTCGATCGACTCACAGCTTCGAAGTGGGACGAGTCATCACCAACATGGTCCCCGGACGGGTCACGCATAGCCTTCATGAGCAATCATGTTGACGATCCCGACCGTGACCCAACGGCACAGGTTTTCGTCGCTGATGCCAAGCCGAGTGCGACTGAGAAACAGTTAACGCAGCTGAGCAGCCGCGGTCGAGGACGGCCCGAATGGAGTCCAGACGGAAAATGGATCGTTTTTCTTGAAGGAGATGAGAAACGTTTTGGCGCTTACAATATTGATCACCTTGCCCTGATCGCCACCGACGGCAGTGGCGTGCCAACCAGAATACAAGCAATTGAAGAGCTTGACCGCGGCGTCTCTTCTCCACGATTCAGTCCTGATGGAAAATCAATATATTTCCTTCTCACGGATGATCGATCGGTGTTTCCTGCACGCGTAAAGGTGGCTGGCGGTTCAGTTGAACGATTGAAGACGGCGCCCGTAGTCGTTTCAAACTGGACCAGCAGTGGCGATCATTTCGTCATGCTGTCAGGGACAGACACCAGTCCGACGGAAGTTTATGTCCTTGAACGCGGCAACCTGCGACAAATCACTCGCCAAAATAGTTCGCTAATGGCCCAGCTCGATCTTGGTCAAACTGAAGAGGTCAGTTTCAAGAGCAAAGACGGCACCGAAATACATGCTTTACTGACGAAACCAGTCGGGTATACCGCCGGCACAAAAGTCCCTTTGCTGCTTCGTATTCACGGCGGACCTAATGGACAGGATCAGCACTCGTTAAGCATCGAGCGGCAGTGGTTTGCAGCCAATGGCTACGCCGTTTTGGCCGTTAATTATCGTGGCAGTTCAGGCCGCGGACAGAAGTTCTCGCGGGCAATCTTTGCAGACTGGGGTCATTATGAAGTCGAAGATCTGCAAGCGGGTGTGGATCATGTTATTGCGATGGGAGTTGCCGATCCCGATCGGCTCGGCGTGGGCGGATGGAGCTATGGCGGCATACTGACTGACTACATCATCGCCAGTGACACTCGTTATAAAGGTGCTACGAGTGGCGCCGGGACTGCTTTCACGGTCGCTTTTTACGGCACTGACCAATACATCATTCAATACGATCACGAGATTGGACCACCATGGAACGGAAAAGCGTGGGCCACGTACGTGAAGCTGTCCTATCCGTTTCTGCATGCGGACCGTATCAAGACCCCAACACTGTTCCTCGGAGGCGAGCGCGATTTTAACGTCCCCGTTCAGGGCAGCCAGCAAATGTATCAAGCACTACGAAGCCTGGGCGTCGATACCCAACTCGTAATCTATCCCAACGAGAACCACGGTATTCAACGTCCCAGCTACGTCCGAGACCGCTATGAACGTTATCTTACGTGGTATGACAAGTACGTGAAGAAGAAATCGGTGCCGACTAACATCGCGCAACAGTGAAGGATTTCGGATTTCGGATTTCGGACTTAGGATTTGGTATTTGCGCCTTGATGATGCCGGAACCACGATTACACAGATAACAAAGTCCGAAATCTGAAATCAGAAATTCTCCTTCCCCCGTAACTTTTCTCCTTTCCGACAGTTTATCCATCAGAATAGGAAAAATGGTGGCTGGGAAACGTCCATTAACGCGCTCCGACGAGGAGGCGAATGAGCGCCTTCTGGTTATCGCTGCGCAGGCAGATCCCGACAAGTTCGCCGATCTTTACGAGATCAACTTTGAGCGTGTCTACGCGTTTATTGCTCGCCGCGTACACAACCGAGAAGAAGTTGAAGACCTCACATCTGAGGTCTTTCACAAGGCGCTGGCCAATTTGACGCGCTATAAATCGCGCGGCGCTCCTTTTGCCGCCTGGTTGTTTCGTATTGCTGCCAACCTGATCGCCGATCGAGCAAAATCGTCTTCCCGAGAACAAGAACTGGACGTAATTGACGAGCCCGTTAATTCAGGCGAGCAGCAACTAGTGCTTGAGGCCGTCGAATGTCAGGCGCGTCTTTTTCGATCAGTTAGACAACTTCCCGCCGACCAGCAGCGCGTGATTGAAATGCGGTTTGCGGAAGAACGGAGTATCCGTGAAATAGCACAAGAACTGGGTCGAACCGAAGGAGCAGTCAAGCAACTTCAATTTCGTGGCCTGCAGAATCTGCGGACCAGTCTGAGTGAATCAGATGGCGAGTAATCTTGAGGACCAACTAGACCAGCATATCGACGCGGTTATCGCGGCCGAGAAGGCGAGCCCATCCGGTGGCAGCGGTGTTTCCATCGCTCCGTTGGTAGAAATCGCCAGTGCTCTAAGGTTACTACCGCGGCAGAATTTCAAAACACGTCTCAAAGAAGAGCTGCAGAGCAGTGTAAACAGAATGAAAGCATCGACAGCTGATTCACAAGCGAAGCCGACTGCTGAAGGCTGTCACACTGTTACACCATATATTGCGGTTCGCAATGCTTATGAACTTATGGATTTTGTCAAAAACGCTTTTGGCGCCGAAGGGACTATTCACGGGACAGGTTCGAAGGGTGGAATCCATTCTGAGTTCAAGATAGGTGATTCGATCATCATGA
Source organism: Acidobacteriota bacterium (assembly GCA_046727215.1). Classification (GTDB taxonomy): domain Bacteria; phylum Acidobacteriota; class Blastocatellia; order Pyrinomonadales; family Pyrinomonadaceae; genus PSRF01. The sequence continues at coordinate 3,980 of JBKPCC010000069.1, read as the reverse complement.
TCGGAGGTGGTGACGCATGGAAAGGGACACCAAGGATCACCGCCCTCCACTACTACGTCGACGACGTTCACGCCGTTTACCGCAAGGCGCTTGAAGCTGGTGCTACTTCAATGAACGAGCCTCTGGAAGATCACGGCGAGTTGGTAGCTGGCGTGAGGGATGTCGCGGGAAACGAATGGTACATAGCAAAAAGGTTATCTGGGAGCCATACGGATGAAGGTCTCCGGTCGGTAACACCTTACCTGCATCCAAACGGTTCAGTAGCACTAATCGAATTCCTGAAGCAAGCTTTTGCCGCCGAGACAATCGCGGTTTATAAGTCTCCTGACGGCATCGTTCAGCACGCGAAGATTCGCATCGGCGATTCGGTAATCGAGATGGGTGAAGCTCACGGACAGTGGCAACCGTTGCCTACTATGTTTCTCCTTTATGTTGACGATGTGGATGCCTGGCATAAGCGTGCTGTAGCTTCCGGTGCCACATCGATTAGCGAACCTGCCGATCAGGCCTATGGTGATCGTGTCGGCGCGATCGATGATTCATTTGGTAATCTCTGGTACATCGCTACCCATATCGCAGATAGCGCATGACGAAGGGCGTCACGAACAAGTACCTTTCACGACGTCAAGAAACTGCAACAGTAAAGTAAGGAGGACTTTTATGGCAACGCAGGTTAAACCAATTCCCGAAGGCTACCATTCAGTAACGCCTTATTTGATTATCAATGGCGCCGCCGAAGCTATTGAGTTTTACAAGAAGGCATTTGGGGCGACGGAACTATTTCGCTTCCCGGCATCCGGAGGAAAGATCGGCCATGCCGAAATTAAGATCGGGGATTCTCCCATAATGCTCTCGGACGAGTGGCCGGAAATGAAATATCTGGGACCGAAATCGCTGAATGGATCTCCAGTGAGCCTCTTAGTTTACGTTGAGGATGTAGACACGGTTTTCAACAGTGCGATTAAGGCAGGCGCCAAAGAAGAACGAGCAGTAGAAGACAAGTTCTACGGCGACCGCGCCGGCACATTGATCGATCCATTTGGTCACATCTGGCACATATCGACGCACAAAGAGGACGTCACACCAGAGGAGATGGAAAAGCGTTCAAAAACCGCTGCGGCTAGCGGCGGCGCGTAAAGGAGTGATTTCCAGAGAGGCGAAGATATAGGTCCCTATAGAACACTGCCGCAATGCCGTCGTTGGTGAATTATGGCGCATCGTGCCCCGACGCTACCCGTGGGTTGGATGTTCCGCGATTGCCGGTTGTCAATTGCCGATTCTCTGTATGAAGAATAATAATTCGCCGTTGCCCATCAAATATAATTGGCGAATCACAATCGGCAATTGCCAATCGGTAATCGCGAATCCGCCCGTTTATTCGTACCGCAAAGCTTCGATCGGATCGAGCGCCGCCGCTTTCCGCGCGGGATAGTATCCAAAGAAGATTCCCACCATTGCCGAAAAGACAACTGAACCGATAATCGAAAGAGTCGATACGAGCGTAGGCCAACCCAGCATCGTTGGTATTGCTATCGACACGACTAGTCCCAACACTATTCCGATCAATCCGCCTGTCAAACTCAAAACGATTGATTCGATCAAAAACTGCGTGCGCACGGCCGACGAACGCGCGCCGATCGCCATGCGAATACCAATCTCCCGAGTGCGTTCCGTCACCGACACCAGCATGATGTTCATAATGCCAATACCACCAACCAACAACGACACGCTGGCTATGCTGCCAAGCAATATGGTCATGATCGTATTGGTTTGATTTGCCGCTTCAGCAACATCACTCATGTTACGAACGGTGAAATCATCCGGATCCGCAGGAGCGAGTTTGTGCCGCTGCCGCAGCAGTTCAGTAATTTGCATTTGGGCTGTATAGGTTGCGTCCTGTGAAATCGCGGAAACAAACGCGATTTGCAAACGCGGACTGCCCAGAATTTTCTTCTGCACAGAGGTGTACGGCGCAAATGCCACATCATCCTGATCGCGACCCTGTGGATCTTGTCCTTTTCTGGCCATCACACCGACGACCCGAAATGGAAGATTCATTACCCGCACAGTTTGCCCAACCGGATCTGCGCCGGCGAAAAGATTGTCAGCGATCGTTTGGCCAATCACGACTACGCGAGCGGCACTGCGAACATCTGAATCCGTGAAGAAATCGCCTGATTGAATTGTCCACTTGCGGATCTCTGGATACTGTTCACTGACACCCTGCACGGATGTGTTCCAGTTCATGTTTCCGAACACAAGTTGCGATCTCGAGTTCACCATTGGCGTCACCATCGAGACGCTTGGGACTTCTCGGCAAATAGCGTCGAGATCGTCTACGGTTAACGTGTTAGTCCCAGTGTCACCAGTACCCGTGCGAACTCCACCCAGATTCTGAGCTCCAGCGCTGAGGAACAGCAGATTGGTGCCGATACCTTCAATCTGGGCCTGCACTGATGCCTGCGCGCCCTGGCCAATACTCACCATGGCGATGACCGCTGAGACACCGATGATAATTCCGAGCATCGTCAGCACAGCGCGCATCTTGTTCCGCACCAGTGCTCGAAAGGCAACTCGGATGATCATGATTAGATTCATATCGCTAACACTCCGGCTAAACTTAAGCCACCTCTTCCTCTTCTTCGTCCAATTCCGCGGGCGGCAGTAGACGCAACTCCTCAGCTGCATCTCGCGGCTGCGTGACTTTGTAGTCGCGCTTAATCTTTCCATCTTTGAAGACTACGACGCGTTGTGCGTATTGCGCTATGTCCTGCTCATGTGTGACTAGCACGAGCGTAATTCCCTTCTCGCGATTGAGCCGTTGAAAGATTTCCATCACCTCAATTGACGTTCGCGAATCGAGATTTCCCGTCGGTTCATCAGCAAGAATCAGAGCCGGGTCGTTGACCAGCGCCCTTGCGACAGCCACGCGCTGTTGCTGACCACCGGATAATTGATTCGGATGGTTCTGTTCACGGCCGGCGAGACCCACGGAAGCCAATGCTTCGATCGCCCGCCGATGCCGCTCCGATCCATCAACGTTCGCGTATAGCATTGGCAGCTCAACATTCTCGAGCGCGGACGTGCGCGACAGGAGGTTGAAACCTTGAAACACAAATCCGATCTTCTGACAACGAACGTCCGCACGTTCATCTTTTGACATGTGTGAGACGTCCTGGCCATCGAGAATGTAGGTACCGCGCGTCGGTCGATCGAGGCAGCCGATAATGTTCATCGTCGTCGATTTGCCGGAACCCGATATACCCATAATGGCTACAAATTCGCCACGACGAACCGTCAAAGAGATACCGCGCAGTGCATGGACCTCGACATCGCCCATCGAGTAGACCTTGTGGATGTGGTCAAGTTCGATTACGGGCGGTGGCTCAGGTGCGATTGCAATCGGCACCTGAACCTGTTCCGGTCTTTCCAAAATAGCTTGCATCTGACTCATTCTTCCTTCCAGTTCACTCAGCTTTGTATAGGACCCATAGAACGTATAGGGCCTATTTAGTTACGACGACCACCGCCACCGGCGCCGCCGATACCTCTCTGAGCACCGCCGAATGGAGACTGGGGCTGTGCGTTCTGAGGTCGATTGCTTGCCGTAATCGTTTGGCCTGTTACTACCATTTCGCCTTCTTTCAGATTACCGTCAACGACTTCAGTCGAGACGCCGTCCGTCAGACCAACCGTTATTCGCCTGCGCTCCAACATCTTATCTGGATTCAAAACCCAGACGACACGTGTCTGCCCCGCAAGAACAGGCGCCGAGGGAGGTGCAAAATTCCGAGTGCCAGCGTTTCCCTGGCTGTCGCTCTGACCGCCTGCCTTCGCAGTGCCGGCGTTGCCTTGTTGTCCGTTCTGACCACGCGACTGGCCGTTTCGATTACCACTGCCGGCACCGCCGCTCTGTCCGCTGCCTTGTGCACTCGTATCCTGAGGCACAAACCGTAACGCCGCGTTCGGGACTTTCAAGA
>JBKPCC010000068.1:0-33927 GCA_046727215.1 Acidobacteriota bacterium | reverse complement strand
GTCATTGCCAATCAAAGAGTTAGGCGGGACGGGACGAACGCATGACTGGACCATCAGCCGCGCGATTCGCGAACAGATACAAGTGCCGTTGTTTCTGGCCGGTGGTTTGAACAGCGGAAATGTTGCTGAAGCTGTGATGCAGGTGCGACCGTTTGGCGTAGATGTGTGTAGCGGTGTTCGGACAGATGGAAAGTTGGATCAGGTCAAACTCTCAAAGTTCTTCGATAGCCTCAGTGTTGTTACATAGGCCGTGGTCATTCGTGGTCTTGTTTAGTGTTTATTCGTGTGTCTTAGCGGATCTTCTGGATCGTCTTAATACTGCCACCAAATCGCACGATCCACGAAATCACGCGAAGAAAACACGAAAGACCACGAATGCCCACCGTCTCAACTGAAACACCAGAAAATCAGAACGTAAACTTAATCGCCAGCTGAACCTGACGAGGATCACCTACGCCTTGCCGGAGGAAACCATCGAAATTGAAGAGACTAGGTGCCGTCAGAGAATTTTCCGTTCCGCAGCCGGTCAACGAGTTGATCTTATTAGCGTTGTTGAAGCTATTAAACATTTCCACAGTCGGGATCAGGCCGTACCGCTCGCCAATTCTGAATGGTCGTGACACCCGCCAATCGAACGAGAAGTAGTCGTTATCTTTGCGGATCGTATTCCGATTTGGCTGCGCGCACGGGGAAGGCGATACTGGGGGAGGAGTCGCTGGCTGCGCCGAGCGCGCCTGGACTCGCGGAACGAACTCAAGCCCCCAGGGGAGTTGTGAATACATATAAAAGTTGAACTTGTGACGGATGTCGCGATCCGAAAGCGAGTAATCAAGCTGTAGATTGTTTATATTGAAAGACCGATCGGTGAACGGATCGCGTTCATTCGAATCATCGTCTTTGTCCTTCGAGAGTAGGTAATTCAACTCGAACTGATAATGCCTGCTGAAGCGTTTCCGCATGCCGACAGTAAAACCATCATACACCGACTTACCGGGGGAACTAGTTACCATCACTTCGCCGAGATAGTCGCCGAATATCGGGAATCCCGCCGCGTCGAGCTTGCGATTAAAATTCAAGAAACGAGTCAGATGGACACCCTTTGAGTGGGTGAAATCGAAAAAGAGTGTAAAGTCGCGAGCAATCTGCTGCTCAAACTGAGCATTGAGAGTATTGACTCTGGGATTCTCGTAGTCTCGACTAAACACTCGTACACCGCTAAAGCATGGGAAAGGATTATTGAACGGACCAGCAGCGGCGAAGTTGTGAATTGTCGAACATGAGCCCGCGGCAGGCGTTACCAGGCCCGGCCATGTGGGACCGGGCACGCCGAACGAAATCAGCTGCGAGCTTACGAAGATCGTCTGTTGTTGAACGCCGTTCGTGGTGATTGAGCCAACCTGCGACAGCATATTCTGACGCGCGTAAAAAATACCGTAGCTCGCCCGTAGCACTGATTTGCTTCTGCCGCCTATATTCCACGCGAAACCAACTCGCGGCTGGAATTCCTTCTTCGGGCTGTGCAGCGTGCCATCAGATGGAAAGCGCGGATCATTGAGAAAGATTCCGTAAGCTGTCTGAGACGGTGGCACTACCGGCTTTGGAAAAATCTGTGCCTCCCATCGCAGTCCATAATTCAACGTCAAGTTTCGCCGTATCTGCCAGTTGTCCTGCGCAAATAAGGAGTAGTCCTGGTTCGTGATGTTCGAGGCGCCAGCGGCGTCGGTTGCCGGACCCGTTGGTCCAGCACCTTGCAGGAACAATAACAGTGGGCCACCGACGGAGCTTCCCGCAGGACAGGTCTGACTAAAAGGAGCACCTGTTGTGATCCAACCAGTGAAGGCGCCTGCGCCGCTAAAACATTCACCCACAGTTGGTCCAAAACCGTTAGCAGCCGGAGCGGACGTGTACCGCAAAAACCCCGCGACGCTATCGTAGATATATCTCCCCTCAAAGAATCCTCGGAAAATTTGATCGTTGAGCGTGTGTAACCACTCGCCACCGAACTTAATGCTGTGATTGCCTGAGACGATGGAGAAATTGTCCTTAACATCCGCGCGCCAAAGCAGCTCATCAATTGTGGGACCGAGAAAGAAGGGATTGCCAAACCTGAAGGTCGTCCCAAACCCCATCGCCGTATCTGCTGGTACATTTGAAGGAATCGCCGATCGTGGCCGCCGCTCGCGCGTGTAAGAAAAGTGTGCCTCATTTACCTTCGTTGCCGACACGGTGGTGAACAGGTTTACATTGAGGTTGTTGATTTTCGACGGACCCTCTATTCCGTTCGCAGAGTTTCCGTAGGTTGCGACGTCAAAGGTTTGATTCGTATTCTTCGAATAGTCGAAGTTATACGAGATGCCCAGCTTGTGCTTGGGAGTGAGATCCCAGTCTAGCTTTGCCAGGAACGCACTGTTATTGACTTTGTGTTTAATAGGAAGACCTTCCTCCTGGTTGCGATTAGTCCTGAAAAAGTTGACTAACGCGATCCGTTGACAATCAGCATTGCTGTTAATCAATGCCTCGTTTGCCACCAGTGTTGGGTTACTCACGGGACAAGGTGTGCCGATGGCTGCGCTCAGGTTGTCGCGGGTCAGAGTCTCCCTAATTCCTTCAAACGCGAGGAAGAAAAATGCGCGATCCTTCCTGATAGGCCCACCCGCGGTTCCGCCAAACTGTTCTCGATGAAAACCATTGAGAGGTTTGCCATCCGAAGTGTTTGAAGTCAGTGCTTTCAGACGCTGGAAATAAAACGCACTGCCATGGAAATCATTCGTGCCTGACTTCGAAATCACGTTAATGACGCCGGCAGCCGTTCGCCCAAACTCAGCGCTTGCGCCGGTTGCTACGACCTGAAACTCCTTCACAGCATCCAGCGGGATGTCGATTGCTGCACGTTGCCCCCCGAGCTGTTCACCAAAGAAGCCATTGTTGTAATCACCGCCATCCAAACTCACATTGTTGAAGACACCTCTTTGCCCGGAGAAGTTGATTTCATCACCATCAGGACCCTGCACGATGCTTACACCGGGCGTTAGCGTTAGAAGATCTTCAAACTTCCTTCCGAGGATAGGCGTTGTGCTCACCGCGGTTTCATTGAGCGTAGAGCTCGACTCGGTCTTGATCGTATCAACCGCCGGTGTTCCCGTTATAGTCACACGCTCTTCAACGCCCGATACCTTCATGGAAATAGGAATATTCAACCCCTGGCCAACCGTGAGGTCGACTTTTTCCACAATCAAAGTGGCGAAGCCACTTTTCGTCACGGTAATGTTGTAACGACCGGCCGGAAGTTGCAGCGCAACGAATCTGCCTCCTTCATCAGTTGTCAGGTTCTTTGCAAGATTTGTATCAACATTCCGAATTTCGATTTCGGCGCCCGGGAGCGCCGCGCCGTTAGCGTCAACAACTATACCCTGGATCGTACCGGCGGTGATTTGTGTCTGTGCGTTGACGGGCGCAATCAGGCAAAGAAGGGCGAACAAACAAATAACCAATCCTTTGGCCCGCACGGCAAAGGAGCAAAGCAATGCATTCCGCATAAGTGTCTCCTAATTGACTGACGAAGTTTTGGTATGTCAAGAGCTAGAGCAACTCAGAGAGTGCCGCAAAATGCGACACGCGGATAGGGTTTCGATTTGCTAACAGCGTTATCTCTTTCCACGGGATGAAAGATTCGAGCGCATCTTAGATAAGACAGGCTCAAAGTGTCAACGTTTAGATTTTTGGAGCATTGAACTCATGTTTCTGGGCGAGGAATTGACAACCACCGAATGAATCAAGGAACTTAGCGGCAGATTAACGCCGATGACGCAGATCAGAAAGACCACGGGTAGGGTGAACGATCGAAAAGGTGAAAGGGTGAAAGGGAAGTAGCCTTCACTCGCTGGTGTCGTTTTCGACCTTTCGCGGTTTCGCCGAATCAGTTTATTGATCTGCGTTCTCCGCGTTAATGTGCGGCTAATTTCGGTTTGGAATGCAGGAATAAATGCGAGTTTTAGGTGGAGATTCAGATCCGCCAGACCACGTCGAAGAGGAATATCTGCCGCGGCCCAAACGTGAACGGCAGGGTATTGCTCTTTGTCTCTCGGGCGGTGGTTTTCGTGCTTCTCTTTTTCACCTGGGTGCTCTTCGTCGACTGAACGATCTGGGAGTGCTGTCAAAACTTAACTCGCTCTCTTCGGTGTCGGGCGGTAGCATCATCGCGGCGCATATTGCCGCACGTGTCAGGCCCTGGCCCGAACCGGGACTGACTTATCTCAATTGGGAAAGGGATGTCGCTTCTCCCTTCCGCTCTTTCTGCTCAAAGAACTTACGTACGCCTGCGATTCTGCAAAGGCTTTTTCCATGGAATTGGTTCGATAGCGCTGCAGGCGTCAAAGCTCTTGCGTCAGCTTATGAACGAAAACTCGCAAGCAACGGAAGCAAGCCGCTGGTGCTTGCGGATTTGCCGGACAGTCTAAGGTTCGTCTTTTGTGCAACCGACATGGTCTTTGGTGTCGACTGGATCTTCACTAAAGAGCGCGTGGGTGATTACCAGGTCGGCTACGTCCGTTCACCTGGCGCGTGGACCGTTGGCCGTGCTGTTGCCGCTTCATCGTGTTTTCCGCCAATTTTCAACCCACTGCCGGTAGATGTACCGGCGGATCAATTTAGCGGCGGTAATGCAGGGAGAAATCCCAACTTCAGTGAATATGTTGCAGGCCTTCGCCTAACGGACGGTGGTGTCTACGACAACATGGGATTAGAGCCGGTCTGGAAAACATCAAAGTACATCCTGGTTTCTGATGGCGGCGCTACTTTCGATCCCGAACCGGACATGAGTCTCATCTGGCGACTATCGCGTTACACGGAGATCATTGGCAACCAGGTGGGAGCGTTGCGGCGCCGGTGGTTGATATCGAGCTTTGTTACTGATGTATTGGATGGAACGTACTGGGGTGTTGGCAGTAATACCGGGAGTTACGAGAAGGATGCAGTCGGTTACTCAAGGGAGCTGGTTGATGAAATCATCTCGGAAGTGCGGACCGATCTCGACGCGTTTTCTGAAGCTGAAGCGGCAGTACTTGAGAATCATGGGTACATGCTTGCGGATGTAGCAATCCACCGTCACGTCCCGGAACTAATCGTTCAAACTACCTCGCCGTTTACTATTCCACATCCAGAATTCATGGATGAGAATCTCGTACGAGTGAAACTATCTGACAGCCACAAGCGAAAGTTTCCGTTTGGACGATGGTGAGGACAACAACAACAAAAAAAGACTCCACCGGACAGCCCGCTTGCTCTCACGACAATCAAGGATTACTGGATTCCCTTTCATACCTGCGTTATCTTCAGCTAGCGAATTCTTCTAACAGGCTAAAGGCATTCACGCCGACACCAACTCCATTCCGATTTTGCTCGTGGTGAACTGGACCAGAATTTAGACCAATGACTCTTGATGCGGGCACAAAGCTCGGTCGCTACGAAATCCGTTCCAAAATTGGCGAAGGCGGAATGGGCGAGGTGTATCTGGCGCGAGATACTCAACTCGGCCGTGACGTAGCAGTCAAAGTTTTGCCATCAACGTATTCACAAGACACGGAACGCTTGCATCGTTTCGAGCAGGAAGCTTGCGCGGCTAGCGCGCTCAATCACCCGAACATTCTTTCGATTTACGATGTGGGTACGCATGATGGCTCACCCTATGTCGTCTCTGAGCTGCTCGAAGGACAGACCCTCCGTCAACGAACGAATGGAGCGCAGTTGTCGCAGCGGAAGGTGATCGATTATGCGCTGCAGATTTCACGCGGGCTGGCGGCCGCGCATGAAAAAGGCATCGTTCATCGAGATCTTAAACCGGATAATTTGTTCGTCACGAACGATGGGCGGGTGAAGATTCTCGACTTTGGTTTGGCCAAGCTCATCGGCGCAGGAGATGCCGAACTCTCACAAACCAGCATTCCAACGCGGCGTGTTGATACCGATCCCGGCAAAGTCATGGGTACGGTTGGGTACATGTCACCGGAACAAGTCAAAGGGCGCACGGTCGATCATCGTTCAGACATCTTTTCATTTGGCGCGATTCTTTACGAGATGCTTTCCGGTCGCCGCGCGTTTCACGGTGAATCGGCCGCGGAGACGATGAGTGCGATTCTGAAAGAGGATCCACCTGATCTCTATGAGACGAACCAAAAAATCTCACCCGCGCTGGAACGACTGGTCAATCACTGTCTTGAGAAGAATCCCGAAGAGCGATTCCATTCGGCGAGCGACCTGGCATTCGCGCTTGAAGCACTCTCCGGTTCTACTGCCATCTCAGACCAGACGGCGGCGTTGAAATTGCTGCCCGCACCCATGCGTTGGCGACAGCGCCTGCCATGGATCCTGACAGGTCTCTTCGCGCTTATCGCCATGCTCGCGTTGATTGTCCCTAACTTCCGTCGCGCACCGGCAACGGCAGAACAGGAAGCACTTCGTTTTCTCATCCCGCTACCGGAGAAGGGTCAGACGATTGGTCCTCCTACCATCTCGCCAAATGGGCGCCAGATGGTCTATCGCCTCAACACGGAGGATGGAAAAGAGCTTCTCTGGCTGCGCCCGCTCAGCTCGCTTGACGCGAGGTCTCTCGCCGGTACCGAGGGCGCGGCTCAGCCATTCTGGTCACCGGACAGCCGCTCTATAGCATTCTTTGCCGCCGGCAAACTCAAACGGATTGACCTCTCTGGTGGCGCCCCCCAGACGCTCTGCGACGCGCCTCCGTCTAATCCGAGTGGGTCGTGGGGCCGGGACGGGACAATTATCTTCTCGCGGGGCGTCGCTGGCGGACTTTACCGCGTGCCGGCCGTGGGCGGAACGGAAGTCCGCATCACGGAGGTTGATGGTTCAAGCAATGAACTTGAACATACGTGGCCCTACTTCCTGCCTGACGGTCGCCACTTCCTCTATCTCGCGAGAAACGCGCAACCGGAAAATAGCGCTATCTACGTCCGCTCACTTGACTCGAAGGACGCGAAGCGCGTGCTGCAAGTCCATTCAAGCGTAGCATTCGCGCCGGCAGGCTACCTCCTCTTCGTGCGTGACACGACGCTTATGGCCCAGGCGTTCGACGCCGACAAACTCGAGATCAAGGGCGACGCGGTCCCACTCGCTGAGCAGGCGGTGCGTAACCCGTTGAACGGTCGCGCCATGTTTTCGGTCTCCGAAAACGGCGTGATAGCCCTGAGGACCGGCGATCTCGCACTGAACCAACTCATGTGGTTTGACCGGACTGGCAAACAACTCGGAACCGCCACAGCTCGCGGCAATTACAATACCCCCTCCCTTTCCCCTGACGAGAAAAGGGTCGCAGTGAGTCGCGTCGACTTTCAAACGATAACAGCGTACGACATCTGGCTAATCGATCTGGCGCGAAGCACCCAGATACGGCTCACTACCGATCCGGCCAGTGACACCAACCCAGCATGGTCTTCTGACGGCAGTCGTATCGCGTTTGTCTCGACGCGTGGCGGCATGACGAGTATTTATCAAAAGTCTTCGAGTGGTGCGGGCGCCGAAGAGGCGCTTGTTACGTCGAAAGAATTGAAGATCAGCCCAGACTGGTCACCTGACGGCCGGTTTATTCTGTACGCACAACTCAACCCGAAGACGAATGTGGATTTGTTTTTGCTTCCTCTGTCTGGCGAGCGAAAGCCAGAGCCGTTTCTGCAAACCAACTTCATCGAAGCACAGGGTCGCTTCTCGCCCGACGGTCGGTGGGTCGCCTACATTTCGAACGAGACGGGCCAGTTCGAGGTTTACGTCCAGAGCTTTCCGGCTGCGGGCGGTAAGGTGCTGGTCTCGACTGGCGGGGGAGCGCAACCGCAGTGGCGAGGGGACGGGAAGGAGCTTTACTACTACGCGCCCGACCGAAAACTGATGGCCGTGGAAGTAAGCGGAGAAGGTTCGACCTTCAACGTCGGCTTCGCCCGACCACTGTTCGAGATCCGCGTCGGGGGCGCCGGTATTGATCGCGGCTTTCCGGGCCTCGGATATTACACGGCGGCGCGCGACGGAAAACGCTTCCTCGTGGCGGGGTCGCCCGAAATCCCGGAGCGACAGCAGATCACAGTCGTCCTGAACTGGACGGCGGATTTGAAGAAGTAGAGCAAATTTGAGTCGCCGGCATTAAGCGATCGGCGGCGTATCGTCCGGCAGGCTGGCTGTGTGTCTCGCTACAATCTTCCAGTCGCCGTTGCGCTTCATCCAAACATTCGTGATGCAGAGTGAGCGTTTGATCTCTTTACCTTCTCCTGTGGCCCAAGCTGTCATGCGATAGCTTGAAACAGCCGTATCTCCGTATCCGCGCAGTTTGAGATCGTCTTTATCATAGCGACCGATGACCGCCTGAGCGGCTGCGCGACGCACCTCGTCCATCACTGCCGGTTTGTCAACGCAGATTCCGATTGGCGCCGTAACCATGATGTCGTCCGCGTAAATTCGGTCCAGGGCATCTACATCAAGTCTCGATTCCATCTGCGTCAATTCTTCTTCTAACCGCAGCACGTTCTGTTCTACTTCGCTCATTGTGTTTCCTTTCTGCAAGTTAAATCGTTGCTACACCAGGGCGCTTCCAATAGAATCGGCGCGATTCCAAAGGAAATCGACGACGCGGCTGAATTTATAATTAGCGGCGCTAGAAGTCTTTCGGAAGTTCGGAAAATTTTCGGAAATCGAGCGAAGAATGTTCTGGGCGACGAGAACAGCTTTTGAGTTCGGGCCGTTTCGAGTAGACCCAAAAGAGCGCCAATTATTGCGCGACGGACAGGTTGTTCCGCTCACCCCAAAGGTTTTCGATGTGTTGCTCGCGCTGCTGCAAAACAGTGGGCGCATTATGAGCAAACACGAGGTGATGAGAATTGTTTGGCCCAACACAAACGTTGAAGAGGGAAACCTCGCGCGAAATGTTTCAACACTTCGGAGCGCTCTTGGCGAACGCCCGCGTGAGCACCAGTTCATCGAAACAATTCCCTGGCGCGGATATCGGTTTATCGCTCCAGTCAAAGAAGTGCATGAACATAATTGCCGGCCCGCCATACGGTCAATTGCCGTGCTGCCTTTCGTGAATGTCAACACCGACTCGAAATCCGAGTATCTCGCCGACGGCATCACTGAGAGTCTGATCACAAACTTGGCACAATTAAGCAATCTGCGTGTGGCTTCGCGCAACTCGGCTTTTCGATACAAAGGAAGCAATACTGACTCGATCACCATTGGCCGCGATTTGAAAGTGCAGGCGGTATTGATGGGCCGATTGAGAGATGCAGATGATTTGCTGTCGATTAGCGTTGAATTGATCGACACGAGTGATGATCGTCACCTGTGGGGCGCGCAGTATCTTCGCCAACCGGCTGATCTCTTGGCGGCGCAGCAGACGATCGCGCGCGATATTGCCGAGAAGTTGCGACTGGAGCTCGACAGCGAGCAAACACAAGTTCTGGCTAGACGTCACACGGAAGACAATGATGCTTACCTTCTATTCCTCAAGGGTCGTTATCACTTCAACAAGTTGACACCAGACGGCGTGCAGAAGGGCGCTGAATCTTTTCATCAAGCAATTGAGAAAGATCCGAATTATGCTCTCGCCTACGCCGGTCTCGCTGACTGCTACACGTACCTTGCGAATCGTAACGAAGCTAAGAAGGCGATCTGCAAGGCTTTGGAACTCGACGAGAATCTTGGCGAGGCGCACGCATCACTCGGTTTCTTCAAATTCCTGTATGACTGGGACTTTGCGGGAGCTGAGAGTGAATTAGCGCGGGCGGTGGTGCTGAGTCCGAACTATGCGGAGGCTCATCATTGGTATGGAATTTATCTGGCTAATGTTGGTCGTCATGACGAAGCAGCGCGTGAAGGCGAGTTGGCGGTCGAGCGAGATCCACTTTCGCTGTTGATGAACATGACGGCGGCGTTAAATTCATATTTGGCTCGCGATTATGATCGTGCAGTCGAACAGCTGCTGAAGGTCATTGAGATGGAGCAGAACTTTCCCGCCGCGCACAGCGTGCTTGGGTGTGTCTACGTGCAGAAGCAGATGTACGAGGCAGCACTCGCGCGCTTTGAGAAGGTCATGGACCTCTGCAAGGATGTGCCGGCGGTTGAAGCTTCCGTTAAAGTGATCATGGCGCAAGCGTACGCGCGTTGGGGGAAGGCAAGCGAAGCATTGAGGCTACTTGGTGAGGTCGCCGGCACGCCTACGTCGGCGTATTCGGTTGCGGGTGTGTACGGAGCCTTGGGCGATAGAGACAAAGCGTTTCAGTTGCTTAACAAAGCGTACGATGAGCACGACATACAGTTGGTCAGCTTGAGAGTCGATCCGACACTCGACGATTTGCGTAGCGACGGGCGCTACGCGGAGCTTGTTCTGCGCGTCGGTTTGCCGACGTAATTGAATGACTTGGTGGGTGTCAATTACGCCGCAGCAGATCTGGCGCGGAAGGTATTACGGACCAGGTCGTTGAATTTTTCAGGATGCTCTTGTTCAGGCATCATGCGGCAGTAGTCAAATATTTCCAGCCGTACGCGAGGATTGAGCCTGGCAAGGGCCTGCGCCCGATCAATTGGCGCGCTTAAATCCTGTTTTCCACAAACGAGCGTGACTGGTTGGTCCAATCTTGCGAAAGCCATTCGAATCTCCGTATTCAGATAACCCGATAAGAATGCTGCTATCGCGTGCTGCGCGCCCGGTTGATGACTCGTCGCGTAGAGATGCGCTACCAATCGATCCGTGACCCGCCGGTGATCGTAAAACAGTTGGTGCCTTGCGAAGTCGCGGATACTTCGTTCACTCGCCATCACGTTGTAGAAAGAGGTGCCAAGAACGGGCGATTGCAGTAATCCGTAGAATGCTGCGCCAGCCATGCCCGGCCGTCCGTTCAGGGTGTCATAACCTGCCGGTGAATTAAGAATCAGTGCATTCACAAGTTCCGGATGCTCGTCAGCGACTCGAACGGAATACGCAGCGCCCAAAGAAGTTGCGATGATGTTTACTGGTGGACCAACGACTTCACGAATGAAATCAGTAATCAATTCGACGTACAGATCAGCGGAGTAGGATGTTGTAGGAGGCTTGTCGGAGAGTCCGAACCCGAGCATATCAAGTGCGTAAACACGAAAATCCTTTGCCAGGCCGTCGAAATTCTTACGCCACATGAAACTCGAAGCACCCGCCGACACGCCATGCACGAACACTAATGGCAATCCAGACTTACCCGCACCCGACACCTTGTAGAAGATCCTACCGTGCTTCCAATCGTAAAAATTCGCCTCACCGCCGAGCGCGCTATCGTCCGGTTCCACCGCTCTGCGGCGAATGGACGCATTCATAGCAGCGAGCGCGGCCATACCTGCGCCCCCCGCAAGGATTGTCTTCCACAAGTTTCCGACCTTACCCATGTTTCTTCGACTTGCCAGAACTACTCAACCTGAGAACCGCAAGCGTCAGCGAGCGGATGTTGCTACCCGACTGGATTGTAATTTCCGCTCGCTGTCGCTCGCGGTTCCGAGGAGTCAAACTTAAATGAAAGCGAAATCATACTGTTCCTGGTGAATCTCGGGATCACTGGAAATGTCCACCGGGCCAAGATAGTCTTCAATTTCCGTCAATACATCACGTTCCGTAGTTCGCAACGCTTTCGCGACTTCGGGATTGATTCGAAGCGTAGCCTGGTTTGCCTTGTCCTCTCCAATGTTCTTGCTGAGTCGCCGAGCCTCTTCCAACAATTCATAACAGACGGTTTGAGGCGACTTGATCAGTCCGCCTCCCTGACAATACGGACAAGGTGCGCATAAGGTTCTTTCCAGTGATTGCTTGACTCGTTTTCGCGTCATGATCACCAGACCAAAGTCATTGAAAGAAAGCACCTTCGTTGGCGACTTGTCGTAGCGCAGCGCGTCCTGAAGCGCTTGCATCACCTTCTGCCGGTTGCGGCGCTCTTCCATATCAATTAGATCGAGCACGATGATGCCGCCTAAATCGCGCAAGCGTATCTGCCTGACGATCTCCTCGACGGCCTCGAGGTTGGTACGAGTTATTGTGTCTTCAAGACGACCGCCCCCCCGACCCACGAATTTTCCAGTGTTCACGTCGATTGCGACTAATGCTTCCGTCTGATTGATGACGAGGTAACCGCCAGAACGCAGCCATACACGCGGCTTTATCGCCTTGTCAATCTCGCCTTGCACACCGTAAGTCTCGAGAATAGGTTGCTCGCGGGTGTACAGCTTGACGCGCTTCACCATCTTTGGATGTATGCGGTTAATGAATTCGACGATTCGCTGGTATTCCTCCTCTGAATCCACGCGGACCGATTCAAAGTCGTCTGAAAGTTGGTCGCGCAGGATGCGCTGAACCAGATCGAGATCTCGATGCACCAAAGTCGCAGGTTTTGATTTCTCAGCGTTTCCACGAATATCCAACCAGGTTCGTACCAGATATCTGACGTCCTCACGCAAGTCTTTTTCGCTTGTCCCCACGCCAGCAGTTCGGACTATAAATCCTCCGGAAGGCACGTCCTCTTCCGATCTAAGCTGTTGGATGATCTTACGCAGTCGTTGGCGTTCGCTGTCAGACTCGATTTTTCGCGATACTCCCACATGCTCAACGGTCGGCATGTAGACAAGAAAGCGACCTGGAAGCGCGATATGCGAAGTGATTCGAGCGCCTTTCTTGGCTATTGGTTCCTTTGCAATCTGGACGAGTATCTCCTGCCCTTCTCGCAACAAGTCGGTGATCGCAGGTTGATGTCGCTCGCGACGCGATCCCCGAAATCCACCGTTGTGCCTGGGACGTTCACGACCTGGGCCGTTGCCACCTGATGGTTGTGCAACAATCGCCTCAGTTGTGGCAGCAGTCTCTGTTGCTACCTCAGCATCGGCATCTCTACCGTTTGCGCCGCTCGCTGGAGCATTTTGTGCGCGTTGTTTACCCGGGCGCCGGCGACGTCGCCCACCACGCCTGGTGGCGAATTCACCGCGATCCGAGCCGCTGGTTACTCGGGCTTCAGAATCCGCGAACAACTCTCCGGATTCAGTTTCAAGCTGAGCCTTCCGTTTTTTGGCCGCTCCTCGTTTACTCGATGATTTCTTCTGGCTTGCTTTTGCTGGTGCGGTCCTCTTCGTTGTGCGTTTCCTTTTGGTTTCACCCTCGCCTGTGGATGCGGCTTTTCGCCCGCGCCGCGTAGTTACAGTGGCAGGTGTAACTTCCTCTTCATCACTAACACGCTCAAACCTGCCCTGGGCGAGCGTCTCTCCGCTTACATCGTCTACAAATGTTTCCAAATGGGCAGCTACGGGAAGGGGACCGGTCATTTCACGTGGCTGCGTTTCGCTATAGATATCGCTGTCGTCGACGCGCTGAAAAGAATCATCAGACAAGCTCCCACCAGGAAGCACCGTACCGACCTCCGCCGTGCGAACATCATCTTCGAGATTGAATTCAATCGCGTGAATCTGATCGAAAATCCTCTCCTGCAAGCGAGCATCCTTAAACATCTCGCCGCTATCGGCGGTTTCTTCATCATCACTGATTCGCTGAATTGATGGATCTCCGGCGACAAAAGCAGATAGCGGCCCTTCCCATTCGGGTTCCGCAGGCGCACCGGGTTGCGCGGCAGCGGCATGCTCTTCAGCGCCCTCTCTTGGACGTCCACGACGTCTTCCGCGCCGTCCTCTTCGCCGCCCCCCTTCGCTTTCGCCAGCTTGTTCTTCAAAGGTGGCGATTGGAACCTCGGCTTCCCGCAACGGTTCTACTCGCTCTTGCGCCGCCTCTATCTGATTTTCACGTTCGACGCGGTCAAGCGCAATTTGTTCGGCTGCAGCCTTTTCAGCATCAACGGCGCCCTTTTTTGTTTTGTCAATTACGATGCGCTCGAACTCTTCTTCTTCGTCGAAGAAATCCGACACATAAAGGAATGCATCGCGTTCGAGTCCAATGTCGACAAACGCTGACTGCATTCCCGGCAGGACACGCATCACGCGTCCCTTGTAGATGTTTCCGACGATGCCCTGGTTCTGCTCTCCTCGTTCGATGTAGAACTCGCTGACCTTGTCGTTTTCAATTATCGCTATCTTCTTTTCGCGTCCGTTGACGCTTACGATTAGTTGTTTAGCCATGCTGTGGGTTTAATCCTCTCGACTGCGTGCAGCAGGGCGCAGCCTTCAAGCCCTTGAGCGAGGCGCGCACTGTGCACGGATTTGGCGAGACGAGCATTCGTATCGCCGTTGATTTTTTGGTTTGAATTGCGGCTCAGCGTTTTAGGACTAAAAAGTCCACCTGAGCCTGCGTGGGAATGAAGTTGTGTAGCGCGAGATGAGTTCTGCGCGAGCTTGATCGGGTAGGGAACGGACCGTTCCACCAACCGATAGAGATTCAGTTGCTTCAACAGAAAACCTGACTAGCCACTCGTGTCGCGTAAACAGATCACGCTGGAGGGAGCACTTTCGACTTCGACCGCACAGGGGAAATTTTGAATGTGCTCAAGAACCTCTAACAAGTTCTGCAGTCTCTGCTTCATCGTGACTTATGTTTATCTCGCCACAAATCACAAAGAAGACGGAGCTTGGGGCTCGTTTATCCCAATTGCGCCCAATTTCTTGGCTGTTGGGGGCCAGGTGAGCGGCTCAATAAAAGTTAATACAACGTCGTCATCTGGACGACGGACAAATTCGTAGTCTGCCCGCTGGCGCACGGAAAAGGCTTTTCCTTCGTGCTTCAAGTAATCGATTTGCGATTTACGCCTGAAGACTTCCGGCGGGTCAAGCTTGGCAGAGTATAACTGAAGCCGTGACGAAACGCGAAAAGAATAATTGTTTATTGTGTGCAGGCCTTTACCACTGCTCGATTGAGTCGAACTGGTTTTTCGGGTTTTTCACCATTGACCGGCGCTTTGTTAATCTGATCCACCACATCCATACCACTGCGAACACGTCCGAACGCACTAAACTTTCCATCAAGATTCGGTGCATCACCAACCAAAATGAAAAAATGCGAGCTCGCACTGTTAGCTTGTTCGGGACGTGCCATCGAGACTATGCCGCGAACATGCTTGACGATATTAGGCTCGTCCGGCACTGTCCGCTGTGAACGGCGGTACAGTTCTTCGGTGAGGTTTTCGCGCGTCGCCAGGTTGCCGCCCTGAATAACAAACCGCGGCACGACGCGGCTGAACGTGGTCGTATCAAACGCGCCTGTGCTTACAAGATTGAGAAAGTTACGAACGTTTTCAGGCGCCATTTCTGCCAGCATCTCTATTTCTATATTCCCAAGCTCGGTTTCAAGCCGAACGCATTGGCTGGCCATCTTCTCAACAGAAGCACCGTCGAACGGTTCGACTGTCCGTGCCGGTTCAATGCGAGTATTTGCCTTTTTGGGTTCCTGTTCAGGAGGCTTCTGCTGGCTTAGTTCCTGGGCGGTTGCGATGCAGGTGAGGAGTAGATACAGGGACGTGAGGCTGACGATAAGATAAGTCCGATGGACCATTTAGACGAGTTTCGGGACTGGAATACAAACCTAATTTACAAACCGTCGCAGTTGAACGCTCATCGCGAAGCCGATCGCGATAAAAGTTGCAATGAGCGATGCCAGACCGGCGCTCATCAACGGCAACGGCACACCGATTACAGGAAGCATCCCGAGCGCCATTCCAATGTTTATGAAAATCTGAAATGTCATGCCGCCGACTGCGGCCATAATCACGAGCATGCCCATCCGGTCAGGTGCGCGTCGAGCTCCGCTAATCAGGCGAGATAGAAAAATTGCATACACCAGCAGTACGAGAATGCAGCCCACAAACCCTGCATTCCCTGCCGTGACAGAAAAAATGAAATCCGTGTGTGGTTCAGGTAGAAATTTCAGGCTGCTCTGCGAGTGTGCCGATGAGGCATCAGCACCCAACAAGCCTCCCTCGCCAACCGTAAGAATTGATTGCCATGTGTTGTAGCCAAACCCGCGACGATCGGCGTTCTGCGGATCGAGAATTACGTTGATTCTTTCCTGCTGGTAAACCTTAACAAGATGTGTTTTCACTCCTATCCAGTAAGCAAATGGTAAAAGCACGATGCTTAACACCACCGAAATGAGTACCACGCGCATTCGAATCGCCGAAAGGAAAAGGACTACAGCTAAAAGCGGCACGTATGTCAGAACAGAACCGACGTCGTGCTCGCCTAGAATCAAAATGATCGGCAGCGCCAGAATAACTATGCCAATCGCGATTTCTTTCCACGTGAGAGCCTGCGCGCGATTCTTGCCGAAATAGCGGGCTAGCATCATTGCAGTCGTCACCTTCACAAATTCAGAAGGTTGAAACTGGCCAATACCTGGAACTTTAATCCAGGCGCGTTGCCCATTGATTTTCAGACCGATGCCGGGAACGAGGACTATTACAAGAAGGATCAAGCCAAAAACGTAAAAGGCTGGGGCAATATTGATTAGTTTTCGGTAATCAGTGAAGGCTACGGCAAGCATTGCCACCAAAGCAATCGCCAGCCCAATGAGTTGTTTTATCCAAAATGGTTCGGTTGGTTGAGCGTTGCGAATTTGGTACGTGCCAAAGCAGACGAGACCTATGGCCAGAAAGGCAAGTAGCCAATCGAAATCACGCAGAGATCGTCTTTCCAGCATCGCAACCATTAATTATCTCACTGGGTCTGAGCGACCTGGCCCTCAGCTGTCTTCTTGGTTGTACCGGCGGTGGGTTTACTCGTTTGCGCGATCTGGGCGCCTGGCGGTTCTTCATGTCGAGTTTTGCGGTAATACACGTCATACACCTTGCGAATCGCTGGCGCCGCGTGTTGATTACCGAAGCCGGAATTCTCGATTAACGCAACCAATGAGATTTCGGGCTTAAATGCCGGCGCGTATGACACGAACCATGAATGATCTTTGTTCTTACCAACGTCCTTACCAAGACCAACCACTTGCGCCGTCCCTGTCTTGCCGGCAATGTCGAAACCGGCCATCTTAATGCCGGCACCGGTGCCGCCGTTATTCACGACGCCCCACATACCTTCAACGACCAGGTGATGCATGTCTTCGGGAATGGGAATGATCTTTGGATTCGGACGTGCGGGATCCAGCGGTTCAAATGTATGTCCGGGGCGATACTCTGCTGTGCCCTCGCCGATCGGTTTGAATTCCTTCAAGAAATGCGGAATGTAGAGGTGGCCATCCATGCTGACGCCCGCAACAGTTCGCAGCAGTGCCATCGGCGTGATGATGTCGTAAACCTGACCAAAGGAAGCATAGACGGTATCGATGTCTCGCCATTCGGGATCCCGGGGCTGCATGCGTTTTTTAAATTCGCGCGAGGGAGTCCAGCTGACGGCTTCGTTTGGCAAATCAATGCCGGTCCGGCGGTTCAGATCAAACTCATCGACCATTGACTCGATACCTTGGATCCCCATCTTCAGTCCGAGTCGATAGAAGTAACCGTCACACGACTTAGTGATCGCTGTTTTGAGATCAGGCGTGCCGTGATTACCCATGCAACGAGTAAATTTGTTCCCGACCTGGATCCCGCCTCCGCAAACGAGATTCGAATGATCGATCGTGATGGCACCTTGTTGCAGGCCCGCAACTGCCATCGGTACTTTCCAGGTTGATCCCGGAGGGTACCGGCTCTGTATCGCACGATTCAGCAACGGTGTCTGAGGATCATTTAGCAGCGCGTTGTATTCTGCGCGCCCCTCCTTCGTCGTAATCCGCTGGGAAAACAGATTTGGATCAAACGTCGGCGCAGAGGCAAGGGCCAGCACTTCACCGTTATTTGGATCCATCGCGATGATGACGCCTCGTTTTGTTACTGACTCGCGTAACTGCTCTTCGGCGGCTTCCTGAAGATCCAGATCAATCGTCGTGATCATGTCCTGACCGGGCTGAGGTGGTACCGTTTCAATTTCATCCTGGATCCGCCCGCGACTGTCGACGATCACTTCACGATATCCATCTTTGCCACGCAGGTATTCGTCATAGACTTGTTCCAGGCCGCTTTGACCGATGATGTCTCCCGGTTTCAGACCTTTTTCTTTGTAGGATGTTTGCTTGAGTTGTTCCGGACTGATCTCGCCAACATACCCTACTACGTGAGCGAGCATTCCATTAGCCGGGTAGCGACGCTGCGGTTGTAGCTCAACGCGCAATTCCGGAAACTCAAGCACGTGGGCCTCAACCCATGCGATATCGCCCGGGGTTGCGTTCTGTTTGACCGGAATGGATTCAAAGGCAGGCTGCGTTTTTAACTGGTCAAAACGGTCGCGGAGAATATCTGGATCAATGCCCAGCGCATCCGATAGCGGCTTGACGAGAGAATACAAATCCTTCCCACGCACGTCTTCGCGCGAAAGTATGACGTTATAAATTGGCTGTGAATCGACCAAAACTTTCCCGGATCTGTCGAAGATTACGCCGCGCGGGGCGGGAATCGGCAGACGCCGTCGCCGCTGGTTTTCGGCAATCTCCGCGTAGAGTTGGCCTCGCACAACCTGCAGCATATACAGCCTCACGCCCAACACGCTCAGAATGGCGATGACCAGGATCTGAATGATTCGCAGCCTGACTCGCAAGTTTTGTGATGTATCTTCAAACTTCATGACAATGAATCAAGTGGGCTGTTGGACGATTAGATGCAATCGACTGCCGGGTAAATCATAGATCACGAACGAGAAATGAGAAACGATTTCATCGTCTTCGCAACGATCCTGTAGAGCGCTTGGCCACCCTCCGGCGTGTGGCAAACTGCCGCTGTAGAGCAGCTCGCGGAGAAAACAACGAATCCAATATATAGAATACAAAAGTACCCACAATAGTTGTTCCGATCAGCCGGTAGGAGAGTGTTTGGACGAACGGCGCCGTGGGAGGATAACCAAGGGAACGGTGCCAGAAAACGTAAATAGCGGCATCTGCAGCTGCGGCGGCAGCCAGAACGGGAATCCGCAGAAGCGGATTTTCCAGATTAATGCGAGTCGCAGCCAGGTAGACAACATAAGCCGTCAGCGTTTTGGAAAAGCCTCCTGCCCCAATCAAGCCTCCACTGGCCCCGTCAACCACGAGTCCCGCTATAGTTGCGACTATCAAAGCCTGCCAGGCATCACGCTGAAGGGCGATGTAGACAACTACAGCCAGTGGAAAATCGATATAGGAGAGCGGTGGCCACACCGCACGCAGGGAGAGTTGCAGGACTATGGCAATGGCGAGAACTGCGGCGATCTTGAGCTGCGACATTTACAACAGGGAATTAAAAACAATCAACAAGTAAATGAATTGGTTGGGATGAGCGTTGAGGCTAAACACTTAAGTGACCAAAGCACGGCTCTTGATCACTCATCAATCGTGGCCTAACAAATCACATCACTTGTCCGCACCTTTTGCTTTATCCACATTTGGCAGGCTCTGTTCGGGAGCAGGCCTCTGCGGCGCATGGTACAGCAGCACCGCAACGTCTTGTAATTGATCAAGCCGAGCACTCGGCCTGATAAGAATCTGGTGAGGTTGAGTTGCTGATCCCTTTCTCAGGTCGACGATCTCACCTACGTTCAAGCCCGCTGGATAAATCCCGTCTTGACCTGTGGTGAGAACGTAGTCCCCAACCTCCACAGGTACCAAACCCGAGACATAACGCATTTCCACCAGCCCTTTCTCCCCGCCTCCTCTAACGGAACCAAGTGCACCGGATTGACCAAGCTGGCCAACCACCGCGCCGGCGCCAGCCTTCTCGTCAGTTATGAGCATTACTTGCGCGGAAAAAGGACTAACTGTAATTACCCTGCCAACGATGCCGCTGCCCGTAACAACCGGCATATTGACTTCGATACCCGATGCGCTGCCACGGTCGATCGCAACCGTGTTGAACCATACGGAAGGATCGCGCGCAATCACTCGCGCAGGTACAGTGCCATAGCCGCTTTGCTGTTTGAGATTCAGCAGAGCCTTCAGGCGCTCGTTTTCAGCCGTCTGTTCGCGCGCATTGCGCAACTCAGATTGAAGCTGGTCCACTTGATCTTTTAAACGTTCATTTTCATCAGCCGTACCCCGAAAATTCAGAATCTGATGAAACAGGTTGGATGTAGTCGAGCCTGCTTTTGAGGAGACATTTTGAAATGGACTTGCGGCGGCCTGAGCCCAAACCCTGAACTTCCGTTGTCCAGTCTCTGTGTTGCGGGCATCAATGGCCATAATGATGAAATTCACAACCAGCAGGGTCACGAGCCAAATCGGAGCCCGCTGGCGAATCTCTCTTTGCGTCCTGACAGTGGCCATTGATCGTTGTAAAGCTTGGATGGATGAATGCCTGACGTTTTGGATCTAGATACCACTCGTAATCGTATTCTCCCACTTGACCCGTTTGAGCAGGTCAAAATCGGAAAGCATCTTGCCCGTTCCCAGAACGACTGACGCCAGAGGATCATCAGCCAGCGAAACAGGCAAACCCGTTTCAATCGAGAGTCGCTTATCGAGGTTCTTCAAGAGTGCGCCTCCGCCGGTAAGGACGATTCCGCGCTCGACAATATCCGCCGAAAGTTCCGGCGGTGTACGTTCGAGAGCGACGCGGACGGCATTAATGATGGTCGATACAGAATCCGCGAGAGCTTCGCGAATTTCTTCGTCGGTGATTGTAATAGTTTTCGGTATACCTTCGATCAGGTTGCGACCGCGTACTTCATACGAAAGCGGTTCGTCGAGAGGATAAGCAGATCCGAGCTCGATCTTGATTGCTTCAGCAGTGCGTTCGCCAATTAATAAATTGTACTTGCGCTTGATGTATTGAATGATCGCTTCGTCCATTTCGTTACCCGCCACGCGGACTGCGCGCGAGTAAACGATTCCGCTCAAGCTGATGACAGCAATATCTGTCGTGCCGCCGCCAATATCAACAACCATGTTGCCATGCGGTTCCGTAATAGGAAGTCCTGCACCGATTGCTGCCGCCATTGCTTCTTCGACCAGGTAGACTTCCGAAGCTTTCGCGCGATACGCGGAATCTTCTACGGCGCGGCGCTCGACTTGAGTGATCTCTGATGGAATCCCGATCACGACGCGAGGACTAACCCATGTTTTGCCGTTATGCGCCTTGCGAATAAAGTGTTGGAGCATCTTCTCAGTCACTTCGAAGTTAGCAATTACGCCATCCTTCATTGGCCTAATGGCCACAATGTTGCCGGGTGTTCGTCCCAACATATCTTTGGCGTCGCGACCGACAGCTTCAACCTGGTTAGTAACTTTGTTAATGGCAACAATGGAAGGTTCGGAAACCACGATCCCTCTACCTTTTGCATAAACCAGAGTGTTTGCCGTGCCCAGATCAATCGCCAAGTCACTTGAGAAAAGACTAAAGATAGATTTAAAGGCCATTTAGGATCATTCACTTCCCGCTCTGTAGAGTGGAACTCCGGTGGGAACAATTTAGAGCGCCTAGAACCCCCAACCACTTACCAACTACCTAAGATACACCGAATTCAAACTTTTGTGTTAACGCTATTCCTTTGTGTGCGGGACAGTCCCAGCGTCTTTGTCCTTGTCGTGTGTCACGGAACGCGGCTCAAGACGTCCCTGGGCCATACCGGTGGCAAACCTTACGCAGTTCTTGTGCGCGGCTTTGGCCTCGTACATCGCTGTATCTGCACAGGCAATGAGTTGCTGGGGTGACGAAGCATGTTTCGGGAACGCGGCGACACCAAAACTCGCAGTCAGCTTCAATCTCAGCCGCCGACCACCTGTGAACTCAAATGTTCCGATCTTCTCGCGGATGCGCTCAGCAACAGACCCCGCCAACTCAATGTCAGTATCGGGAAGAACAATTACAAATTCATCGCCGCCATACCGGGCAACTGCGTCAGTGTCCCGAACGGATGAAAGAATGACGGCAGCCATTTCCATCAGTACGTGTGAACCAACCAGGTGCCCATGGATGTCATTGATCTGTTTGAAATCATCTAAATCAAGAAACAGGGCGGCCACACTCGATCCATATCTGCGCGCTCGCCTGATCTCATTCAGCAGAAATTGTCGGAGATAACGTGCGTTATGAAGCTTGGTCAGATCGTCAGTTTGTGACAATCTTTCGGCTTCAGCGATCCGCACCGCATTCGCGAGCGCCGACGCAATTGGCAATGCGAGGCTCTCGAGTAAAGCGAGATCTGCTTTTGTGAACGAACGCGCACTGTTGCCGTCACGTCTTCCTTCAAGTACTCCCAGGATGCGTTCGCCACAAACGAGAGGTACGGTAACAATCGGCTGTCCATGTTCCTTTCGTCTGTTGGATCCCATTCCGGTGGCAGCAAGTTTTGCAGCCTTTGATTCTGAACCCGGTGGTAGAGCACTTTCACCGCTGAGAACTCTGCGCCAGTCGTCTTCGTTTCGTTCCGCGACCTCATCTCCAGGTGTTCGCACTGCAAGCGCTTCGAGACCGCTACCGTCTCCAGTGTCGGAATCGGAGATCAGATACACCACCCAGCGATCCGCGCTCACCAGCGGCTCAAGTCCAGCAAGAGCGGCTTTGGCGGCGCTGCTTTGATCGGCGATGAAGTGAAGCGACGAGACTAGATCGAATGCAGCCCGAAGATGCGTCGCCTTCAGCCTCGCAGGCAATGTGAGCGAACCTGAGTCCGCTGGTTTCTGAAGCGTTTCTGGCAAGCGAAGTTCAGCTGTCGCCCCGTGTCCTTCAATCTCGCGCAGAATCGCAGGGAGTTGGGCGGCCTTGTCGGCGATTGCTCTAAACCCGAGACGCTTAAGCGCTGCGCCTTCGAGACTTCGCAGGTTGTGATGGTGAAATCCATTCATATCCCGGCGGCATGCGATGAGAGGCGCGCCAGGCCAAAATGCCTTAGCGTGATCCACCGCTGTGTGCAGC
This sequence comes from Acidobacteriota bacterium, assembly GCA_046727215.1. GTDB lineage: Bacteria > Acidobacteriota > Blastocatellia > Pyrinomonadales > Pyrinomonadaceae > PSRF01. Next base: position 11,068 of record JBKPCC010000068.1, on the reverse strand, counting down.
TCGACCATGTCAGCTCCGGGTACAACTTCGTAGAGAACTGCGAGCGGCGGGGGCCCCAGGGCATCCGCTAATCCTGCGTTCTCGCGTTGTCGCGCAAGTTCAACTTCGATTTCGACTTCGCGCAGACCTTCTATGAGCGTTTTGACACCCGCAGCGCGCAACGCCTCAATTAGCTCATAAGCTGGCGCTTCGTGGGCATCAGTTATTAGGACTACGTGAGACATGAATTCGGGGTCACCCTCGGTTACGTGGACCGCGATTCAGGGGCAGTTTGTATTGGCTGCCGTTACCTTGCGGATCCTGGGCGTAGATAATTAATTCTCGGCTTTCCGCAGTTGCCGTAATTTGAATCTGAAAGTTTCCATCGGTCGGCACAATTGCTTCGCGACCTGCAATGCGAATAGTCGTTCCTGGTTCGGCGCGGCCTCTGACGAGATAGATGTTGCCGCCGAGCAATTCTACTGTGAGGTTAGTTACTGGAACTTGTGAGCCCGTTCCTCGAGTCGCAACAACGAATTTTTGCGGTTCGCTCCAATCACTGATTTGGCCGCTCTGTGCTGTTCCCCGCACTCGCCAGAAATACGTGCCTGGACGGAGGTCGCTGGCGCTAAATTCCGTTGAGACTAATTGGTCCCGCTCAATCACCTTTCCGTCTGAAACAAAGAAAGGAGAAGTGGCTACTTCTACGCGATAGTAAGCAGCAGTTCCCGCTTGTGGTCGCATCCACTTGAGAGTGACGTTTGCTGATCCGTTCGAGCCAATTACCACCTTTTCTAAGTCACGCGGTTCAGAAGGCGTCGGCACTTCCAATAATTTCTGTCGTGAAATAGTTCCGGACGGATTTACTGACGCGTACTCTCCGCCATGCAGATCAGTTTTTTCACCTGCCTGGTTTGTAGTCTCGATGACGCCAGTGTTCACCCTGATTTCTTCAGTATTGTCTTCGTTCACACCAAAGCTGGCGCCTGTTTGTTCGCCGACCTTATTGTTAGTCTTGGGTGTCTCAACTATGTGGACTGTGCCTTCCGGTTGTTGTTCCGTCCGCACGTACATCTGTCCACTTTCGACAGCAACCTTCACGTTCGGTTTCTTCCCGTCATCAGAACCAGTGTTGTCGCGCACGACAATCGTACTGTTCGGACGAACTACGAGAGTTGAACCATCTGCCATGCTGATACGGGCACGGCCACTGGCCTGAGTCTGCACAGTGTCCCCGGGATAAAGCTCAGTGTCGCTTGTGGCGGCTATTGTTTCGCGTGTGGCTGACCGAATCACCCGCACATCGCCTTCGAAGGAAATGAAGCGTGCGCCGGCGGGCATTTTGTTCGCCATGCCCACGTTCCTGAGGGGATTGCCGTATTTCCAGACGTAGAGCGCTGCTCCCCCGGCGACGCCGCACAACAGGAGGAAGGCTACAATGAGGTAGAGAACTCGCTTCTGAATTACCCACCAATCAAGAGCAAAAACCTTGTGTCTTGTGGCCATTGTGTTTCGACTTACTGAAGAGGGGCATCGGGCTGACGCTCGGGCGCGCGCGGCCTTGTCCATCGGGAAGGCGCCCGAAAGCCGCACGTTCAAGGCGTGAAGGGCACAGTTGAAGGCAGGTACAACTGCCAACAAGGAAATTTAACACAGCCGGGGGGTGGCTTCAAGCATTGTTAACTTCTTGCGGGAGTGAATGTAACTGCCTTTCCTCGGGGCGGCTAAGCCTTTCCGACAGGCTGGCGGTGCTTGGTGCCGTCAGCACTTTCCAGACTTTCCGGTGTTCTGTCTTCAGTATCTTCGAATGGAGGGTCGAAGTCCTCGGGTAGATCTACCTCAATGTCCATTTCGGCGTCTTTCGGCCATAGTAATGACGCAGCCACAGAACTGAGCAGGACGATGGCCACAAACGCCAATGAGAAACCAATAGGGATGTGTATGTCGGCGGCCACTACCAGCATCTTTATGCCGATGAAAGTGAGGACGATTGCCAGACCAAGCTTGAGGTAATGGAACCTTTCCACTACCCCCGCAAGCAGAAAATACATTGAACGAAGTCCCAGGATGGCGAATACGTTCGACGTATAAACGATGAACGTGTTGGTCGTGATTGCAAAGATGGCAGGGATTGAATCGACAGCGAAGATGAGATCCGTCACTTCAACTATCGCGAGCACCAGCAGCAATAGAGTGCCAGTGCGACGACCATCAATCTTAGTGAAGAACTTTTGCTCATGGTACTCCCTGGTAATAGGGATGAAGCGAGTAACGAGTTTCACCAGCGGGTTTTGCTCCGGCTCTATGTTCGTATCCTCCTGGCGGAACATCTTGATCCCGGTATATACGAGGAACCCGCCGAACAAATAGAGAATCCAATGGAAGCGGTTGATCAAAGTGGCGCCGACGAAGATCATGGTTAAGCGCATAATCAATGCGCCCAATACACCCCAGAACAGTACGCGATGCTGAAACTTCGAAGGAACTTTGAAGTAGGAAAAAATTAGGAGGAAGACGAAAAGATTATCGACGGACAGCGATAACTCGATGACATAGCCGGTTACAAATTCCAGACCTCGCTGCGTGCCCTGAAACCAAAAAACGAGGCCCGCAAAAACCGTCGCGAGCGAGACCCAAACACCGCTCCAGATTGCTGCTTCCCGGTATCGAATAGTATGGGCTCTTCGATTGAATAGACCGAGATCCAGACTGAGCATGATGAGGATGAAGATCGCAAAGCCGACCCATAGCCCTATTGAGCTGCTCAGAGTGTCCATTAAGAATAGTAAAATAACATCCGGTCATTTTGGTCGCAACCAGCTTCCGGTTGCAGGTGCGCCGCGCTCTCCCTTACAATCGGCAGTTTGCGGAAAGGCTTAAATAATGCTCAAACAACTATCTCGGCTGGAACGAACTAGTAAATACATCATTATCGGCTTTATAGCCTTAATGGCGGTGAGCCTCATAATCTTTTATGCCCCCGGAAGGGCTAGTCGTATTGTTGAACCCTCAAAAAGCACTGTCGTATTGGCGAAAGTCGGTTCTGACGAAATCACCGTCGCTGACCTCGCTCAGCTCAGAGAGAACTACCAGCAGATGCTTGGTGGACGGATAAGTCTCGAACAACTTGGCGGCAACAAGCGATTTCTTGACGGCTTGATACGTGATCGAGTTGTAGCACAAGAGGCCGCTCGACTGTGGTTAACCGCCAGCGATGAGGAAGTAGGAGACAAAATTCGGAAACAGTTCACCGATGCGTCGGGTCAATTTATTGGTCTGGACCGGTACAAGGAATCGATAACTGCGCGCTATGGCGATGTTGAAAAATTCGAGAAGTCGGTAAGGGATTCAATCAGCCAGGAGAAACTAAAGGCATTCATAACTTCGAGCGTCAAAATATCAGATCAAGAAGTTCAGGATGATTACAAGCGGAAGAACACTGAGTTTGATTTGAATTACGTGGTCATCAGCCCCGAGAAGCTCGCCGAAAAGATTCAGCCCTCAGACGAAGAGGCGAAAAATTACTTCGAGCAACACAAAGTTGAATATCGCTATCTCGAACCGCAGAAGAAGATTCGATACATCTTCATAAGCAACGAGAAGGCCGGCGAAAAGTTGCAGATCTCCGACGCAGAGTTGCGCCAAAAATATGACGCGCTGTCTCCAGAAAACAAACAGGCGGGAGTGAAGGTGCAGCAGATTTTCTTGAAAGTCGCGCGAAAAGACCTTGATTCCAGTGTTGAAGAAAAAGCGAAAGGTTTTGTGGAAAGAGTACGTTCCGCGACTCCCGATAAAGCAGAACAGGTTTTTGCGGATTTGGCGCGTGGCAATTCCGAAGATCCGGCAACCGCCAAGAACGGTGGTCTGCTTGCTCGAGTTATAAAAAAGAACCCCAACAAACCGGACGCACTTTACGATCGTGCCGTCGATATGCAGCCGGGCGAAGTCACAGATCCGATCAGGTATGCGGGCAACTGGTACATACTTCGACGTGGCGAATCAGTTCCAAAAACATTCGAGGAAGCTAAGCCCGAGTTGCTAGTTTCCGCGCGCAACAGTCAGTCTTTCGCAGTCGCTGCAAAGCTTGCTGAGCGAGCACAAGCGAGGCTTAAAGCAACACAGGACCCACAAAAAGTCGCGCAGGAGCTTGCCGCCGAGGCAAACATGAAACCCGCCGATATGGTAAAAGAGACGCCGTACATCAAGCCGGGTGACGACGTTCCTGATATCGGAAGCAATCAACAATTTGAGCAAGCGATTGCTCCGCTAAATAATCCCAAGGATGTGGGTCAGCAAACGGGCATCAAGGGCGGCTTTGCAATTCCGCTGCTTGTAGACAAAAAAGATCCGCGTATCCCTGATTTCGATGAGGTGAAAGCCAAAATCGTAAAAGCGTTGAAAGATCAACGCACGAAAGAACAGATTGAATCGAAAGCCAAAGAGATTGCGTCGAGCTCAGGCACAGCAGACCAACTGAAGGCGGTGGGGGACAAGGCGGGGTTTGAAGTCGCTTCGGAAACAGCTTACAAACTGGGGAAAACCCTGGGGAGTGCGGGAACAACACCAGCTATCGACGAAGCCGTCTACGGGCTCAAAGCCGGTGAGGTTACAAAAACTCCGATCAAGTCCGGAGATAATTGGGTCATCATCGGTGTCACGAAACGGAAGGAAGCGGATTTGGCTGAGTTCGCCAAACAACGAGACCAGCTAACGGACTCGATGCTTTCACAGCGCCAGGATCAAGTGTTTGCTGACTATATTGCCAGCGTACAAGAGAAGATGAAGCGTGACGGCAGAATTAAGATCTACGAAGATGTGCTGCTTAGTTTGGAGGAAGATGAGCCGGTTGCAGCTCCCGCGCCTCGAAGGTTGCCAGTTCCCACCAAATAAATACGAGTTTGCAAAAAGCGAAAATCCCATCCACTGCGTGTGGATGGGATTCGCTTTTTAATGCAAAGCATCACAACCCGCCGACAACTGGCGCGATAGCAGCCTGGGCGACTGCAGTTCTAATCTGGAGTTCGTTTGCTTGAGTAGTGATCTTCAGATTCTTCAGCGCGCTTTTAGCAAGCACGCCTTTTGCTCCGGAGAAACGCGTTATGAACATTGCTCCCAGCTGCTTTAAACCTTCGAGCGTGTCGCCGAGGTTCTTCGCGGAGTCGGGACTGACGGTGCGTGCGATCAATGACATATCAACATCAGTCTGGTCCATACCTATCGAGCCATAGACTTGCCGTACTGTCGATAGATCCTGCATTACTGCCTGATTATTAATGTCGAGACTTTGTAGTAGAGCAGGTGAGATATTTCCGCCGAAACCGACAATGGCGTTTGGATCACGAGTAGCGAGCGATACCAGTTCAGCGTTGACGTGTTTGCGACCGCGATACACATCAATCATGTTCCTGACGCTGGCAGGGTCACCAAGCGCAAGGGTGTTCGAGTCGACTGGTGAAGCAGCCAATTCGCCCACTCTAAAGGAAATCACTCCAAAGAGTTTGAAATCCTGCTCGAGTGTAAAGATATAAACTGACTTGCCCTGATATTTCTCTTCTCGGTATTTGCCGTTTGCTGCGATACGGCCCGCCGCAACCATTGCCGCGGGATTAAACGAGCCACGCGCAAGTCCGATCGTTTGCAATTTAGTCACGCCCTCGCGCGGATAGGTGTAGTGAATGCCAAACGCGAGCTCGTCAAATGCGCGGGGATCGATTCCGGTGCGCTCTTTAAACTGATCGATTTGAGCATTCGCGGCAGCAAGCTTGGCCGGATTTGTCGCCAGCAGTTTCGGCATTGCGTCATTTAACGCGACCTTCATCTTTACCAGTGCCACCGCATCCGAGTCCGGGAGAGAGGCCAGCAAGCTTGGACCATTCAGGACGACATTTCTTGCGCGATTTTGGGATACGGCGATAACGGGGAGTGACATCATCGCGGCGAAAAACGTAACTGCAGCCCTGTTCAAATTTCTGTTCATCACAACCTTGTTTACCTTTCAGTACGAAGATAATCCCCAGGAGAGCAAAGCTGCCCATCCTGACCCTGTAGGCGAGGGCCAACTGGCGCGTTTCTCGGATGCGGCCTGCATTGACTGAGGTTGGCTCCTTATCTTGTGCTGGATCTGGCTTTCCCAGCAATGACGCTGGAGCTATTCGTGCTGTATAAAGCGTTTAGAGCGACTTTCCGATAGTCGGCAGGCAATCGAAATATCGTTGGATCTAAATCGAGCTTGATTTCAGATAATTCCATTTTCGACGTCCCACCGCCTTCAGCACTCAACGTGGTTTCCCATCGCACTGGGATACCAAGCTCATCATCAATCCAAATTAATGTTTGTATATCCGGGGTTACTTCTGTAGCTGCCGGCCGCGTTAATACGCGATACTTTGTTGCACTCCTATTGCGTACCGCCTCAGACCCCAGTCGTTGATAACGCGTTTCGGTTGGCGTTTGATTCAAAAGAAAATCCGTAGACAATTCACCGTGCGAGGCTCCTTCTTCTATATCGAAGCTGTCGGTCATGTCTGCAACGAGTTTGGCAGCCGGCAGAAGCACGAATTTTCCCTGGGGAATTTCGAGAAATACGACTCTTTGGCCGCCGTAAGTTTCGTACTCTTCGCGCCGCAAGCTGCCGTCGCGAGCGATTAAGGTTTTGGTAACAACCGGCTCGCCGTTGTCCTTACTGCGGGCGGTGATAGTCCGCACAGCCTGGTATCGTTGCGGCTCTCTCGTGGAAAAAGGTGGTGTTGTTAGCAGCGCAGGTTCCTCGGACGCGGCGTCACTGCTCGCGGGAACTCGTCCCGATTTACAAGAGATCTGAGTGAACGCAAACGTCCCCAGGAGAAAAACGCAAGCGATCACGTGGCGCCCACTCGGTGAAGCTTCAATGATCACACGCGTTCCACCAATATCGCGATTCCCATTCCACCGCTGACGCACAATGTGGCCAATCCGCGGTGAGCTTTACGTTTCTGCATTTCATGCAAAAGAGTCGTTGTAATGCGCACACCTGTGCATCCGATCGGGTGGCCGAGCGCAATTGCTCCGCCATTCACATTCAGCGTCCCGGCGTCAAAAGCGAGTTCGCGATCACAGGCGATGACTTGCGCCGCAAATGCTTCGTTCAGTTCGGAAAGCTCCACGTCAGCTAATTGAAGGTTCTGCCTCGCTAGAAGCGTTTTAACTGCAGGGACAGGTCCGATGCCCATTATTTCCGGAGCGACGCCAACGATTTCGTAGTCAACTAATCGCGCCTGTGGTTGAACGTTGGTTTCCTTTATGGCGGATTCGCTGAGCACGAGCAGGGCAGCTGCGCCATCGGTGATCCCTGAAGAGTTCCCCGCTGTTACCGTTCCATCCTTTGAAAAAACCGGTCGCAGCTTGCGCAAATCTTCAATGCCAGTGTCTCCTCGATAGTGCTCATCTCGTTTGAAGATTTGAGGTCCCTTGCGACCCGCCACTTCGATTGGCACAACTTCATCATCAAATCTTCCCGATTCAATCGCAGCTTGTGCGCGCTGTTGAGAGCGCAACGCATATTCATCCTGTTCTGTTCGCGAAATCTCGTATTGGCCCACGAGGTTTTCGGCGGTCTGGCCCATCACAAGGCCAGAAAGTGGATCATTGAAACCGTCGCGGTACATTCCATCTACCAGTTCCTTATTTCCCATGCGCATGCCCCAACGCGCGCCCTCAGCCAAGTAAGGAACTCGCGACATGCTTTCTGTACCACCTGCGAGCACAACATTTGACCGTCCTAACATGATCTGTTGAGCTGCCAGAATTATTGCTCTTAGCCCAGACCCGCACGCCTGATTAACTGTGAAAGCCGGCACAGTCTCAGGTGCTCCGGCGCGATACGTTATCTGTCGTGCAACGTTCGGTCCGACTCCGGCCTGACGAGCGCATCCCCAGATTGATTCATCGATTTGATCAGTACGAATTTGTGCGCGTTTGAGGGTTTCCTTTGCCACGGCGACGCCAAGGTCGGCCGCACTTAACGAAGCGAGACTACCGCCAAATCGTCCAATCGGTGTCCGTACAGACGCTGCGAGATAAATATTTTTCATTGTGTGAATCTAAGGCGCAAATTCAGTAGGGACGTCCCTCTGTGGGCGCCCCTCCGCTCTTGCAGCTGATTTATTCAGCAGGGACGCCCATCGATGCACGTCCCTACTGAATCAGTTGACGAAAAATGGTAGCACACGGTAGAAGTACGGACGTAACGTCCCCAATCAGTCCTATGTTGGCTTAACGCGATAGGATGTGACGAACGGGAAACATTCCTCACATGTTTCAAAGTCTCACGACTCAACTCTCAATCGAATTCGCCAGAGACAGAATCTCTGAACTTTTGGCAGCCCATGTCGAGTGGTTCTGCGCGGTTTCGCATGGCCGATCGCACGCGTTGCGGAACAACGAAATGGATATCACAACTCTGCACGGGCGGCTGATCTTTTCCTGCTGGACGGAGATTGGAATTCGCACGTGGCGAATACTGGGCTGGAACTGGAATGGTAAAACCTTGTCGCTTCGTGCATCGCGACGGATGGGAGCGGACGTAACCGAAATTGAACTGGTTCCCCGCGCATCCGCAACGGCTATCGCTGCTACGATTAGGGCGGCGCGTCAGGTACGTTGTGATCGCCTGGCTCAACTCGCGGCTAATGTAGTTCCCGGTTCGAAAATCGAGCGTTGTGCTCTCAGCCCCGGAGTCCGGCGCGGTCAGCCTGGAAGGTACGCGAGGATTTTGCTCCGACAAAAGCATCTGAGAATCGCCGTCACCGGGTCGGTCATATCAAGTCATGCCGGCGAAGTTGATGCATTCCTATCTGCGGCGCTACTCTGGTTCAAACGAACCTCTGAACGCATACGCCCGCCCTACATTGAGCAGCTGTGGTTAATCGTTGAGACTAACCTCGTCAAGCCAACATTGCAGCGCCTGGCATTGTTCCGGCAAAGCTTGAGGGAGATGATTTCTGTTTACAACATTGACGACCCCTGGACAGCTTTAACATTCATAGCTTGTCCCGACCGAGATGAATTGTTGCGCAAACGATTGCCCCGCTTTCCTCCCGTGCCACTTACTGCTCCTTCCAGCCTGGCCGCTGAGATTGTTGCAGCGAGCCCGGAAAACATCGATGTAGTGCAGGCACGCCACGGTCAAACATTGCGCTATCTTGGACTGCCGTTCGCGCGCGTCCGCGGCGTGCTTGGAGAAGAACGCGTGTGGTTTGGCTTAGATGGAACGCGTCGCAGGATGCTCGACAAAAACACGAGTGGTGAGTGGCGGAGTCTAATTTCCGAATTACGTTCGCACCGCGCTGCGGACGCAGTGGACCATCATCACGCGCTTTATAAAGCCGCGGCTGAAGCGTGGCTTGAATCGCTATTGCGGCGAGATATCACCAAATTGGATCCCGGGCTGATCATTGCTCCATTGCACGCACAATTTCGGACGGCTCGTGGAGGTAGACTTGGTGTGCGACCAATCGACCTGTTGGCTTTGCGGCAGGACGGCCGGCTTGTAGTGATCGAATTGAAGGTGTTCGAAGATCGTGAACACGTTCTACAGGGGGCCGACTATTGGCAACGCGTAGAAGCACACCGCCGCCGCAGCCATATTTCTCGAGCGAAACTCTTTGGCGAACGGACGATAAGGGACGAGTCACCTCTGGTATACCTTGTTGCTCCTACACTGCGCGTCCATCCATCGTTTAATGTCCTTGCGCACTGCATTGCGCACGATATCGAAATCTATAGATTTGATATTAATGAGGACTGGCGTGCGGGCGTTCGGGTGATGCGTCGAATGCGCGTGAACTGATTGCTAAAAGTTGACGAACACGTCGTCTTTCTTCTTGCTGGTACCCGAGTGTTCCACGTCGACGTTCGTCGCCATTGTGGTGATGGCTTGATCCGCAGAGTAAATCCCTGCTGCGCGCATTTTGAACTCGTCGGGGTTACTGGCGTTGTGCAGCGCTTCTTCCATCGATATTAGTCCAGACTGAAACAACTGAAATAAGGACTGATCGAAGGTTTGCATTCCGTATTGTGAAAAACCTGCAGCGATCGCCTCCCTGATGAGGTAGGTTTTTTCCTCGTTGCAAATGTAATCACGAATTAAGCCAGTCGAGACCATTACCTCAACTGCCGGAACCCGACCAGCTCCTTTTGCCGCGCGTACGAGTCTCATCGAGATCACGGCTTTCAGAATTCCCGCAAGCTGGTAGCGAATGGATTTTTGCTGGTGAGCCGGAAATGAAGATACGACGCGCGTAACCGTCTCAGTTGCATCGAGCGTGTGCAATGTAGACAGCACCAGATGTCCAGTTTCAGCCGCAGTAAGTGCTGTTTCAATAGTTTCAAAGTCACGCATTTCACCGACCAGAATCACGTCCGGATCTTGACGAAGCGCCCCTCGCAGGGCAGTTGCAAAGGAATGCGTGTCAACATCAACTTCGCGCTGTGTGATGAAAGATTGTTTGTCGCGGTGAAGGAACTCGATTGGATCTTCGATAGTGACGATGTGACCGCTTCGAGTTGTGTTTATCCGATCGATGATCGCTGCGAGCGTGGTTGATTTTCCTGAACCCGTGGAGCCGGTAACCAGAATCAATCCCCGGCGCTCATCAGAAATTTTGTCGATGACGGGCGGCAAGCCCAGGTCGGCAGCGCCTTTGTTTTGATCTGGAATGACGCGCATTACGACGCTTACGGCGCCTCGCTGCTGGAAGATGTTAGCCCTAAACCGGCCAAGCCCATTGATTCCGTAAGCGATATCCACTTCCGACGTTTCTTTGAACCTTTGCTTTTGCCTGTTCGACATCAGGCTGAAGGCAATGTCCAATGTATCCTCAGGCTTTAGGCGGGGTACATCGGCGATCGGATAGAGTTCTCCTCCGACCCGCATCATCGGGAACCCCCCGGCCTTTAAGTGCAGGTCAGATGCGCCATGGGAGGTGGCAACGCGCAATAATTCGTCAATTTTGATAGACATACGGTGAGTGGAGGGCCTTTCCGAAAAAGCTTCCCTGACGCCTTGCGGAACCGATTGGTGGATAGGCGTGCCGGGAGACTGGGCTATGGA
>JBKPCC010000067.1:0-20923 GCA_046727215.1 Acidobacteriota bacterium | reverse complement strand
TTTTTGGGTTCAATACATTTTAAATATTTGTGTTGGGGGTCTTTTGGGCGCGTTTTTATTTGTGGGCCCAACCGCGATCACAAACGGCGGCAAACCGCCCCCGCACTCCAAAGCGGCAAGTGGGAAAACGCTAACAAGCCCGGGTCAAACTGGCAAGAGTTACTCGTCAACAGAAATACAAAGGCGGGCCTAAGCCCGCCTCTAAAGAAACAGCTGAATGAAGCTTATTCCTCTGGACCGGTACAGTTTGGTCCATGCAGTGCGGGAATTTTTTGGCTGATCACAGGATAGTTTGGCGCCTCTTCGATATTTATCTGCGTCCAATGCGCATACTGCTCGGGTACGTTCGTGTCGGCAAAGATTGCCTCTACCGGACACTCCGGAACGCAAGCGTCACAATCGATGCATGTATCAGCATTGATGTAAAGACGATCTGGCAACTCATGAAAAGCCTCAACAGGACAAACGGCGGCGCAATCCGTGTATTTGCAATCAACACATAATTCAACAACTACATAGGTCATTGGGGAAATGTGCTCCTTTCGCTACGAGGAAATAGTTATTCAGTCACATAGTTGATGTCAACTGAAAAATTTGTTTAAGACATGGCGGTATGCACGAATGAATCCGCAGAGTACACAGGTCCGACAGATGCAATATAGGAAGCTGACTCGAGTTGCGATACCTGATGACTCAAGCTAACTTTCGCAACGTCAAAATCTGTGTAATCTGAGTAATTTGTGGATTCGGGTTTGATTCTTACCAACCGACTGAACTAAGCCGGCCCAGTCTCCTTCTTCTCAACCGAACCTGGACCAGTGATGGTTTTGTTTACTTTCGGATCACCTTCATAAGTTACTCGTGAGGGACCGGTGACAGTCACATCCAGCTGATCATTTGCGTGGACGTCAACCTTCGACACACCTTTTGAATCCACAATTCCCTTTGCCGCCGTGAGTTTGTGTGCGTCTATTTTTCCTGCGCCGTTTGTATCGATATCCACGAGTCCGGTTTCTCCCGTAACCGTTATCGTTGGCGCACCGTTCGACCTGATTTCGAACTTGTCATTTTTCAATCCAGAGATCGAGACGTCCCCTGCACCTGATACTGAAACACCCTCGAGATCCGGCACGGTGATGCGAACCTCGATCGGCTCATTCGTCGAATAGCCGCGATTGTTTCTTATTCGAAGCACGCCGCGCGATACTTCAGTCGTTATCAACGGCAAGATGTTGTCATCCCCCTCGACTTCTAAACTCACAGGCTTTTGACTCGTCACGTCGATGTGAAAGGCGCCTTCCACGGCAATTGACGTGAATGGGTCAATCTCGCGCTTCTGAACTTGCCGGTTACCAGATCCTTTAAGCTCATGATTCATTCGGAAATGACAGGCCGATACCAGTGCGATGCTGCATATGATTGAGAAAACCAGGGTAGTGATGCGTTTGGTCATGACTGACTCCTATCACGTTTAACGGCGGACAGCCTCCTGCCGTGAGTATTCAAGTGTTCGTGTAGTGTTTTCAGTAACGCTGGGAACAGATTGTTCTTTCAGACTGAACCCGCAACGATTGCAAAAGCTAAGACCTGGGGCGATTTGACTGCCACAAGCTGAACAAAACATGCGTTATTCCTCCAGTTGAACCTGCAGGGATATGACACCCAAGAAAGAAAACGGCACGGATCCATTTCAGGTTCCGTTGAATCAACAGATCTCACCGCGCCAACCATGAATTGATCGCCGGGCTAAACCAGAAATACACCGCCTGTCCGACGCCAATGACGAAGCCGATTATCGCGCCAAACAACTCAATTGTCTTTAGGTGATGTGAGGCGACCGACAGAACCAAAGACTCGAGTTTTTCCGTCGGGTAATCTGAAACCTTCTTACGCACTAAACTACCCACATCGAATTCTGCTATGGCGGCAGGCAAACGTTCACGAGCCGCCAGGGTGATCCGTTCCACAAGGGCCCGGCTCGCGCGCTCTACAGAAGTTGAAGAAACATGATCTTCGAGCTTGCCAATCGGCGCCACCAGCAGCCGTTCAATTTGCGAACTCATGATCGCATTAATTGTTCTGGCCGTGTCTTCGCGCGATAGCAGGCTCAGCAGACCGCGCGTTAGAAACCTCTTAACCGTGACGATCGATTCCGGGTTCACATGCTCGAGCGCAGTTCCGAGTGTTTGAGGGCGCAATTGGCTGAGCGAGTCTGTTACGTATGCCGATACTGAGGCCGCGATTTGAGGACTTCTGGCTACGTCCAAAATACTATCGCCGAGCTGACCCTTGATCATCTGCAGCCTTTCAGGCTCGATCTGTCCCACAATTTGATTCAGCGGCTTCGCAAGCACATTGTCAATAGTCGAGTTGAGAAACGCTTCCGCTTCCTGTTCGAAAGCAGGTCCACGCAAATACTCTTCAACTCGCCGGGGCAAGTTCTTATTAACGAGATCATCAACCTCACGATGAATGCGCTCGCGAGAAATAAAGATCTTTTTTATAAGGGAAAGCTGCTGGTAGTACTCGTCGACTTCTAACTTGATGAGAGCACCAATCTGCTTTCGCGTGTTCGGGCCTGTGGCAATGTCAGCAAGGTGATGAACGATGGGGGGCACCTGCTGGTCCACTCTTTCTTTGATGAATGAAATAGTCTCAGGCGTAAACGTCTCAGCCAGCGTAGCGTTGCTTTGAGCGAGCTCGTCGAGACGAGCCGAAATAAATGTGCGAATTTTTTGTTCGAAGCCTTCTTCTGTCACCAGCTGCTGAAAACGTTGCTCCACAAATCTGAGGATTTGCTCGAAGGCATCCTCCGTCAACGTGTCCCCAATGCGGCGCCTTAACAATTCGTCGACCTGACGGTCGACAAAGTTTTCAATCGCTGTCGCTGTCTCTTCGCTTTTCAACATGTCAGCGATGTATTCAGCCAGCCTGTATTGCAGCCTCGAGATGGTGTCCAGGATAGGAGCGCGGGCGTGACTTGGCAACGCGTCTATAAAAGACGGGTAGGCAGTCCCTAGTAGATCGTGTGCGTAGCCTTGAACAAAATCCTCGATCTTGCGTTCGAAAAAGCTCGTTTCGAACAACGCGTTAAGGACAGTCTCCTGTGAAACGAGTTCATTACCAACTGCGTTACCTATCGATTGGGCCAGTCGCTCGCGCTGGCGAGGAATCATGCCTTGCGGCCAGATAGTTATGCCGAAGAGTTTCGCGGGTTTGTATGGATGAAATAACATCCAGATCGCCAACCATGCTGCGCCATAGCCGTGCGCGGTGGCAATAATGATCCACGCAATGCCTATCAGAATTCTCGTCGTCGTGTGATCGATTGCGACCCGTCTCCCGTGATGCGGAATTTTTGAGGGATGCTAAACGGAGGGAAACCGCTGGTCAATCGGTCGAGGGGTGATGTATGACAAATCTCAAATGTCCAATGACCAATGTCCAATAGTCTTTTGGCTTAACTATCGAGGGGTGGCACCTCAACGGGATACCCGGCATTGATCCATGCCGTGGTCCCACCATTGACGTTCAGTAAGTTTACGAAACCGCGCTGTTGCAGGATGCTTGTCGCCGCACTCGAACGATAGCCGCCGGCACAAATTACTGCCGTTCGCTTTGCAGGGTTGAGAGGCAGCGAACCTGCTTGCTCCCTGAGGTTAGACAGCGGGGCAGTTATGGCTTGAGGTACGTGCCCGGTCCGATATTCCATCGGCCGCCGGACGTCGATCACTTGTAGTGTCCTGTCTCGACCAAGAAGGCTATGCAATTCATCAACACTGATTTGCGGAACAATTTCAATTGGGAAGCCCGCCTTTAGCCACCCTGGAATTCCATCGTCGAGAAATCCCTTCACTGTTTCAATGCCGACACGCGCCAGCCGCATAACGGCTTCGTCCACCTGTTGTTCCGCCTCAGCCACAATGATCAGCGGAGCGCCGACAGGGAGAAGAGTCCCTGCCCATGCAGCGAATTGCCCGGACAAACCTATGTGCACAGATCCAGGAACGTGACCCGAACCAAAACTGGCAGCGGACCGGACATCGAGCACAACGTGATCTTGTTCCTGCAGTCTGTTTACTTCTTCGGGGGCAAGTGCAGTTGGCCGCGGTAATTCGTCCAAGCGTGATGCTCCGGCGCGGTTGATTTCCGCGTCTCTCGGGAAATATGAGGGTGCTTCTGGGAGATCGGAAATCATCATGCGCACGAACTGATCTCTAGACATCGGTTGCAGCGCATAGTTCAGCTTCTTCTGCAGTCCAATCGTAGAGGAAGTCTCTTTTGAAAGATTTTTGCCACACATCGATCCAGCGCCGTGTGCTGGGTAAACCTCGACCTCGTCGGGTAGAGCCAGAATTTTCTGGTGCAGCGTGTCGTACATCATGCCTGCCATTGTTTCTGGTGTGTAGCCTTTTCCGCCCGCAAGATCAGGCCGGCCAATATCCCCTATAAAGAGCGTGTCACCGGTAAGGATCTTCCCCGGGCGTCGGGAGCTATCGATGTCGCTTACGAGCACGCAAATGCTCTCCGGCGTATGACCGGGCGTTTCCATGAATTTCAATTGCACCTGACCCAGGTCAATTTGATCACCATCCGAAACTGCGCGATGCGGAAACGCCACTTCAGCCTGCCGCCCAAAAACAATTTCTGCGCCCGTGCGAGAGGCAAGTTCGCGATGGCCACTTACAAAGTCGGCGTGGAGGTGTGTTTCAATCACATACTTGATCTTGAGACCGTTTGCTTCGGCTTCTTTCAAGTACTGGTCAACATCGCGTTGCGGATCTACGACCGCAGCGATACCCTCTGAGCCGATTAGATAGGAAGCATGTGCGAGGCAATTGAGGTAGAACTGTTTGAAGTACATGGTGGTTCCTTTACTGTTAGCCCGACACCCTACGCGCGCCTTCTGCTAAACCTGAACAATATCATGTCTGCATTACGAATATTAATCGCAAAAAGAAAAGTTCCTAACTACAGAGGCAGTCAGAACCGGGAGCGCCAGCGAGCGGATATTAGGCGGCAACTTTTTGGTGTGGTTTCGTGTGATTGGATCCATTTCGCCGTACGGATAAAGACGATCCACGAAATCAAACGAACAGAACACGAAATCTGTCGGCATCCGCTCGTTGACGTCCGCACGTAGTCACTCAATCGCCGCCCACGAGAGTTTCTTCGGGCAACTTGTAAAACTCCGGCGACGGTTTTAACGGCCGCAGCATCCAGTATGGCCGCCGGGTGCGATTCGGAGAAAACTTGTCGGCCGGTCGCGTCATCGCCAGCCACTTCTTATAAACCTCACGCGATTTCGCAGTGTCGACGGAAATATCTCCGTAGTGGTCTTCCGGTGCCGCCTTCTTGACGCGCACGACCTGATGCCAGCAATGCATGCCCGAGATCGGATCTGGATGAACGGGAAACGTTAGATTTTGATGCACACCAACGTCACTCCACCAGATTCGCAAGGTGTCGGGATCACTCGACTGGTAAGGCTCCACTCCTCTTTCGCGAAGAATCCCCCATTCAGTTCCATGGTGGTCCAACTTCACAGTAGCCATTAACTGTCGCTGTCCTTGCTCCCGCAGTTTCCATCGACCCATATGATGACTGCACGCAACTATGCCAGGTCGAATTCCTTCAGTTACCCATGCACGTACCACGTAGAAGCCAATTTCCGTTTCTACTCGAACGAGATCCCCGGTCTTAACGCCAAGCTTTGCGGCATGCGTCGGATGAATCCACAGAGGATTCGTATGCGCAATTTCGTTTAACCACTTTGCGTTCGCACTGCGAGTGTGAATCTGGACAGCAAGGCGGAACGTCGATATCAAAACAGTTTGGTCGGATTCGAGATTGTCCGGATGAACATGACTCTTGAGGTAAGTTGGAATGGCGTACTCGGGCCAACCCCACTCGGCCAAAGTTGGTGAATAGAATTCGAGCCGGCCGCTTGGTGTGGGAAAGCCGCGTTTGAGTTCACCATCGATAAGCACCCCCGCGAACCGTCGTCCCTCGCTGTCTGCTGCAATCGTTGGAAACGGCACAACATTCGACGAGGCAGGCTTTGCAGTGCGTGTGTAAACGCGTCCAAATCGATCCTGCTGAGCATCGTCCAACTCTTCCGGTGGCACTGACTCTTCATAAACTGCGCCAATCTTTCTACGGACTTCGAAGCAGCCGTACCGGCGCATGTACTTGAGCGGCGAGAGGTTCTCGGCAGAGGCAGCTTCCGGGAGTCCAGGCACAGAATTGTCGAAAATCCATTCGTAGTATTCATCCACACTCAAGCGCGTGCCGGGATTCTTCTTTGACTCTGCAAATTGGCGAATCCCAAGACTTCCATCTGGGTCAATACGCCATGTTAACTCCAACCAGAACTCATTTTCTTCCCAGACTTCACCAGGGTTTATTTCACGTGTGTCATTGACCTGATGACCGTCGCGTTGTCGCGCGGCCTTCATTACAGGTTGACGAAAACCCAGCCATTGCGAGTCGTGCGTTTCGTAAGAGTGAAGATCATGCCGTTCTGAGCCGAGACCCATTGGCAAAACATAATCGGCAAAGTATGACGTTTCGTTCCAGACTGGCGTCAGTGCTACGTGCAATCCGATTAGCTCGTTATTAGTGAGTGCTTCAATCCATGAAAACCCATCCGGATTGGTCCATACCGGGTTGTAAACGCGTGTGAAGTAGACATCCAGTCGCGCCCGGCCATCTTTTAAGAGATGCGGCAGAAGAAACGACATCTCATGCATCGACAGCGGATATTCGCGTGGCCAGTTCGTCTCGTTCCACATGCGCGGGTGTGGCGGCGTGTAGATTGGCTTAGGAACAAATTTGTTCCACGCATTCGGG
Organism: Acidobacteriota bacterium; assembly: GCA_046727215.1. Taxonomy (GTDB): domain Bacteria; phylum Acidobacteriota; class Blastocatellia; order Pyrinomonadales; family Pyrinomonadaceae; genus PSRF01. Next base: position 14,071 of record JBKPCC010000067.1, on the reverse strand, counting down.
AAAACACCACCTTCCGTCGCGATTGCTCCCAGTAACGCGTTGATCATGAAGAGGCAACGAGCAACGGACCACCCACCACTGATACCTGATGAAGCGCTGCGCCAGTTATGACTCGAAAAGCGAGTGCCCGCGGTGCTGATGAGCTGTGCGATCTGTTCAATCACTTTCGCGTCAACGCCAGACTCCTCAGCCGCAAACTCGAATGTGTATGCGCTGTATGTGTCGCGTAACAGTCGCTCGAAACTGGAAAACGTAGTCTCAATTTCCGGATGTTCAACGGCAAGGTATTCTTGCCAGTTCCACCAGCGACGTACAAATTCACGGTCATACAAATTGTTCTGGAGTAGATGATTGACGATTGCCAGCAGTATGGCGGCTTCGGACCCGGGATACGGCGCTATCCAGTAATCAGCATGTGTGGCGGTGTTTGATAGGCGCGTGTCAAACACGATCAATTTTGCGCCATTCGCTTTCCCATCGATCACACGTTGAGCGTGCGGATTGAAATAATGGCCCGATTCGAGATGGGCACTGATAAGCAGGATTATCTTAGCGTTTGCGTGGTCCGGGCTGGGCCGATCGAGACCCATCCAAAGCTGGTAGCCTTCCCGACTGGCTGACGAGCAAATGTTTGTATGTGAGTTATGGCCGTCGACTCCCCAGGCGGCAAGAATGCGCTCAGTGAAACCATCTTCACCCGGACGCCCGACGTGGTACATGATTTCGTTGCGACGATCTTCCATAATCGCTTTGCGTATACGACCAGCGATATCGTCCAGCACTTCGTCCCAGGTTATGCGTTCCCACTGCCCCTCGCCTCTTTTTCCTGTTCGCTTCAACGGGTAAAGGATCCGATCTGGATCGGTGATCTGGTTGAGCGTCGCCGGGCCTTTAGCACAATTGCGTCCACGTGAGCCGGGATGTTCAGGATTCCCTTCGAACTTTTGGATTTCGCCAGTTGCTCTGTCGATGTAGGCGAGCAACCCGCATGCAGATTCACAGTTGAAGCAGGTTGTAGGAACCAGCGAGTAATGGCGCTCTTTTCGTTTGGGCCAGGCTTGTGAATCCAGTTCGGTCCAGTCGTCCCACCGTTCTTTTGGAGGGAATGCGGCAAGGTGAATGCGACTTGGACCGGGGTAGAAAGTTTCGTCGTCGCTCATGAGTAGATCCTGATTTGTCTCAACAAACTCGTTTCATTCGAAGGCGTCTTTGCACCTTCGCGTCTTTGCGTGAAAGACTGGCGTTGTCATGTGAATCAGAAGAATTCACGCAGAGTCGCAAAGAAGGCAAAGACGCAAAGCGGTCAAGCCAACGGCACGGACTGTCCCGCCTGCACATAAGCATTCTCATAAAGCATCATGCCGATAAGAACCATTGGTGCACCTGCCACACCCAGTGTCGTGCTGATCAAACCTAAGATTGCGAGCCAGGGCAATACACCTCCAAGCATCGATAGACCGAGACCCAGCCAAAAATCGCTCTTGTACCGCCCGTGAATCATTTCCCAGATCGCGAGGCGCGCATGTGCGGTCGGGTGCGTCAACGAAACCTCGCCCCAGATCATCAACACGTGAAGCAAACTTGTTATCGCGAGCAGCCATAGCAGCGCAGAGACATTTGCTTGCCCACGGGCTGCAAAGCCAGTCCCACTGCCTTGAAACAAAGTTGACAACGGCAGCAGAATTGCCGCCCCAAGCAAGATCGCTTGAACGAGTAGATGCGGCGGCAGCAGCGGGTTCTGCCACATGTCTCGCGCCTTTGCCTGTGCGAAAAGATACGCCGTATAAACTGCGGTCAAGATCGACAACGGCATACCTGGAATAATCAACCAACGCTGCAACGCAGTCGAACCCATCAGGCTGCCGATAAAATGCAAAGCCAGAACGAGCGTGTAACCACCAATGATGAAAGCTCCTTTAACCAGCCAGCTTTTCCACTGTGGCCGCGTGAAGATCAGATAAAAACGTTCCGGGTGTTCAAGGTCCCAGATCAGTAGACCGCCAGTAGCCGCGAGAAATGCTCCAGATACGACTGGCGTTACCCAAAGCCAAATTGGTCCATCCGCGCGCAGCAGACCAAATAGCAGAAGCAGTGCGGCAACGAGATACGTTCCGGCCGCCAGTCCCTTGGTCCATGTGTACAGGCTGACTTTCCAATCCCATGGAATCGAATGGGCAACGTCGTATGACAGTAATGCAGCGGCTGAGCTGTTATTAAACGCTGGATTGCCTGAAACAACGTGCGTTGGTGACTCCTGCTGCTCGCTCCACATGAACAGGCCCCCGTCCGGTCGTCGAGCTGCGATTGGATCAAGGGTCGCCTGATGAGCACCTTTATAGAAGAGTTTCGGAAGCGTCTCTTTTTCGGGACGTCGCACTGCTACGGGTTCTCGATTGACTATTTGTGTGACGTAGCTGTCAGGATCGTTTAGATCGCCAACGAGGATCGCCTGCGTGGGACACACAACAACGCAAGCCGGTTCCAGTCCGACGTCAATTCGATGTGCGCAGAAGTTGCACTTCTCAGCGGAATGGTCTTCGGGATTGATGAAGATTGCATCGTAAGGACAGGCGGCCATACACGCCTTGCAACCTATGCAGATGGACTTATCGAAATCCACGATCCCATCGGCTCGTTTGAACATGGCCGTGGTAGGGCAGGCTGTAACACAAGGAGCATGCGCGCACTGATTACACCGCGTCACCTGATGCGCGCGACGCGCCTGCGGAAAGACACCCACATCAACGTGCTTGACGTAGGTGCGCGTAACGGAGATCGGCACGACGTTTTCAGACTTGCAGGCCGTTGTACAGGCATGGCAACCGATGCAACGGGTGTGATCGATCACCTTGGCCCATTTAACGGAACTGGTTTCCTGTTGCATGATGCTTCCAGACAATTTTCGTGAACGGGAAACTATATCAAAGTCGATGTCAAAAGAATGAACTTCTCCCAGCCCAAGCTTTAAATCCTTGTCAAAAATCCACCACACGGCAGTGTGGGGATAATTCAGGCGTCGCTTTCGCAGGTCAGATCTCGGATCCGCCGTTGACAAAGCCAAGGCACTCGTAACACATTAACTGCCTGGATTTGATTAGTAATCTGTACTTAGTTCGGAGGATTCTAATGTACGTTCGTAATTATGTTGCCTTGATGATCCTGGGTGCGGCGGCTTTTTTGGCCGCTTGTAACTCAGCCGAGATGAAACAGTCGCAGGTTGCGGTATCAAACTCCCCCGCGCCGACCCACACGCTACCCCCGCCGAACGATGGCGTGCGACGCATAACTGTGCCTGAATTGCAGGAGATGCTCGCAAAAAATCAGGCTGTTGTGATCGACGTGCGAAATGATGCCGCGTATGCTCAAGGCCACATTAAAGGGGCTAAGCTGATTCCCTTTACAGACATTCAGAATCACCTCAACGACCTGCCGAAAGACAAGATGATTGTGACGTACTGTTCTTGACCAAACGAACACACGTCCGCCAGTTCGGTGGCCACACTTAAATCCAAAGGTTACGAAAACGCTGCAGCGCTGTTGGGTGGTTTTGCCGCCTGGCAAAGCGCGGGCCTGCCCGTTGAAGGTTCGAACGCTAAATAGAAACGGCCCGGCAAAAACCGAAAGTGTGTTTGGTGGGTTTTCGTGTTATTTCGTGTGAATTCGCGGATCAGAAGGGACGCAAGTCGAGCAATTACAGAAAGCGAGATCCTCTAAATCACACCAAACGACACGAAAACACGGAACCTCTTCGCTCTTATTACAACGGTACAGGTTGAGCGACGAAAGCAGGAAGAGGCGTGACGGCGCGTGTGGATGGTACGCATAAGACCGGACAAGGAGCGTTTCTCACGACACGTTCGATCTCTGCGCCAAGCACCGGTGCGCCACCAAAGATCGATGCATGCACATTCGTACCGATAACGATTAGATCCGCATCGTTGTCCGCCGCCAGCCGAACGATTTCTTCATAGGGCCGACCTTCGGAAATGTGCGTAATTGCTCGCACACCTTCTTCGCCACGCAGTTTTGCCATTCTCTCTTGCACGTATTTTCTAAAACGCGAGAGCGCCGCCCGCCCGCCTTCAGGAAACATCACCGAGATCTGTTCGAAGTAGTCTCCGATTACATACACCACATGTAGCTCAGCGCCCGTTTGGCTTGTGAGTTGTGTCGCTACTTGAGTGGCAGAAGCCGACGAAGGACGGAAGTTGGTTGCGAGTAATACTCGATTGAGGCGGATTTCTGTGTGATCGCTTCTGTGTTCAACAAAGTCGTGCTGCGGCGGCCGAATCGTTAAGACGGGACAGGGCGCTTCGGCAATGATCTCTTCAGCTGTCGAGCCCCACAGCGCACGAGCGAGACCCTTGCGTCCGTGCGTCACGATCGTCACAAGATCGATGCCGTAGTTCATCACTGCCTTAGCAATTTCAGCCGCTGGTTCGCCTTCGACAATAACGGGTTCAACTTCCAATCCGTTGAAAAGCGGATCGGCTAACAAACTTCTGACCTCACTTCGCAGCTGGTATAACCAGTTGTTTTCCTGATTCTCAAAGACGTATTCAGGCAAGGTTAGCAGGTGGTCAGGAACCTTTGCGCTCTGGACGCTGAAGAGTACCACTCGTCCCCGGCAGCTGCGCGCAAATGCGGCAGCGTATTTCAGCGCGGCACGAGCATGCGGGGAAAAATCGGTGGGGAATAAGATGTTCTTGAATGGGTACATGGGAGTGATGGCAGTCTAACAAGGAACGGGCGACGCGGGGAAGGGGAGACGCGGGGACGCTGGGACGCGGAGACGGGGAAAAACCATTTTGACATTGGTCATTGGGCATTTGAGATTGTCATTGAGGTTGGGAAGGGCGGTTTATCCCAGGTGCGGTTCGCTAACCACAACTTGAATAATTCGCTAATCACAACTTGAATAAAAGGTCCATCGATGAGGGCAACATTCATTGTTGAAGTCGCCGGTTCAATTTGTCGCCGCTTGGAGCGGCGGTAAACCGCCCCACCAACCTCAATGACAAATCTCAAATGCCCAATCACCAATGTCAAATGGTTTTTCCCCGTCCCCGCGTCTCCGCGTCACCATCTCGCCATCTCTACGGCTCTCCGCGTCCCCGCGTCTTGCTTTACCTTTGAATGGCTTCCGTGCCAAACTCCGCACGCTATTCCTTCGGCCAGCGGGGCAATCAAGCGCAATATCTTAATTCAATCGTTTCGGAGGCGAATCCGTGCTACGAGGACTGTTTCGCACAAAAAATCTCGACGACATTCTCGCTCATTTGGGAGATGAGAACCGGACTCTGAAACGGACGTTGGGTCCACTCAACGTCACATTGCTTGGCATCGGGGCGATTATTGGAGCCGGTATTTTCGCTACGGTCGGTACCGCAGCCGCCGGCGACGCAGCGCGGCCCGGAGCTGGTCCATCGCTGATGGTCTCGTTTGCGATCACGGCAATCGTCTGTGCTTTCACGGCGCTTTGTTATGCCGAAATGGCGGCGATGGTTCCTATCTCGGGTTCGGCGTACACCTATTCATACGCAACGCTGGGTGAACTCGTAGCGTGGATAATCGGTTGGGACTTGATACTGGAATATGCCATCGGAAATGTTGCGGTGGCTATAAGCTGGGCCAACTACTTTCGCACGTTCGTGCACGACGCCCTGGGAATCGATATCCCCCAGTGGCTTTCAACCGACTTTCGAACAGCGCGAAAGATTCCTGGATTGATTGAGAATGCGCCTCACATTTTCGGCGTACCGATCGTCTTCAATTTGCTTGCCTTGGGAATCGTGGCGTTGATCACGATTGTCCTGGTCTGGGGTATCAAGGAATCTGCCGAATTTAATGCGGTGATGGTTTGCATCAAAATTCTCGTTCTTCTGTTTTTTATAACTGTCGCGCTCTACCTCGTGTCGCCACCCAGCATGGCGAGGAACTGGCATCCGTTTCAACCAAATGGATGGGCCGGGACTCTGGCAGGGGCTGCGGTCGTGTTTTTTGCGTATATCGGCTTTGATGCTGTCTCGACGGTCGCGGAAGAAACAAAAAATCCCGCCAGAGATCTGCCCATAGGCATCATTGCCTCCCTGATAATCTGCACAATCTTTTACGTAGTCGTAGCCGCCGTTTTCACCGGCTTGATCCCGTACCAGGAGTTGGTGCGCCGGCTCGCAACTGAACAGGCGGAGCCGTTGACAATGGCCCTTGATCACGTTGCTCCCGGCGCTAAGTGGGCCACTGGAATAGTCGCATTCGGATCAGTTGTGGCTCACACAGCAGTGTTGCTCGTATTTCAATTGGGCCAGCCAAGAATTTTCTTTTCGATGGCGCGCGACGGGTTGCTTCCGCCCGTGTTTGCGAAGGTCCATCCGAGGTTCAGGACTCCGCACGTCACGACGATTCTGACGGGAGTTGTGGTCGGCGCTTTTGCTGCGGTCATGAGCATTGACGAGATGGTTGATCTTACGAACATCGGCACCCTTTTCGCGTTTGTGCTCGTATGCATCGGGATCACAATTCTCAGGTACAAGGATCCGAATAGACTACGGCCTTTTCGCGTTCCGTTCGGACCCTGGCTGCTGCCGATGCTTGGAGCCGTATCTTGTCTTTTCTTAATGTACTATTTGCCACCGACGTCGTGGTGGCGCTTTGTCGCCTGGCTAATGTTGGGTTTGTCTGTTTATTTATCTTATGGCTACTCTCGAAGCGAACTCCGGCAGAAAACGGGCCGCCCGCGCACAACCGAAACATTTCTATCGATTCTCGGGATAGCGGCATTCGTGGTCGCCATCGGTCTGTTGGCGATGCCCCACGGCGCGAGCTTCGGCGAACTCTATCAGGAAATGACAGCCGGAAGCGGCCGGTCAATGTTCGCTTTGGCTGCTATCGCAATCGGCTTTGTTTTTGCCATCATAGGACTTATCCTCGGTAGCCGCAGTCGGCTTAAGTAATGAACGCTCTACCAATCATCGTTGGTGCTCTTTGCGTGATGGCGATCTCGTATCGCTATTATTCTGCGTTTATTGCCGCGAAGGTTCTCGCTCTCGATCCAGCCCGCCCTGTGCCGTCACAGACAATGTACGATGGCCACAACTATTGTCCGACAAACAAGTGGGTGTTGTTTGGCCACCACTTCGCTGCCATCTCCGGTGCTGGTCCACTGATCGGGCCAGTACTCGCCGCTCAATTTGGTTTTTTGCCGGGCTTGCTATGGCTGGTCATTGGCGTGTGCCTTGGCGGCGCAGTGCATGATTTCATGATTCTGGCTGCCAGCGTCCGACGGAAAGGAAAATCGCTGGCGGAGATTGCGCGGACTGAGATCAGTCCGCTGTCCGGCTTTGTCGCTGCGGTCGCGATACTCTTCATTGTCGTAATTGCGCTAGCGGGACTGGGGCTGGTTGTCGTGAATGCGCTTGCGGAATCTCCGTGGGGTACGTTCACGGTGGGTTTCACAATTCCCCTCGCGCTGTTCATGGGCCTCTACATGTACAGGTTTCGCAAAGGGAGAATTGTGGAAGCCAGTATCATCGGTGTAATGGGCTTATTACTCGCTGTGTATCTCGGCGGCCGTATCGCTGATACACCATTCGCCGCCTCGCTCACTCTATCCCGCAACACCGTGACTATCCTGATGGCGCTATACGGATTTATCGCGTCAGTGCTGCCGGTTTGGATGTTGCTTTGTCCGCGAGATTATCTTTCGTCGTATTTGAAGATCGGTACAGTGGCCTTTCTAATCCTGGGAGTGATTTTTGTTCACCCGAATCTAAATATGCCTGCCTTGACGCCGTTCACGCGAGGAGGAGGCCCGGTCATTCCCGGAAAACTCTATCCTTTTGTGTTCATAACAATCGCGTGCGGCGCGATTAGCGGTTTCCATGCGTTGATTTCATCGGGCACGACGCCGAAGATGATCTCGAAAGAAACTGACGCACGGATGATTGGTTACGGCGGCATGCTAATGGAAGGCGTTGTCGGAGTCGTTGCGTTGATTGCCGCCACTTCGCTTTTTCCGGGCGATTATTTCGCAATCAACACGAGCCAGCGTACGGAAGCACAAAAGGCAACTTATGCGCGCATGGTAGATGAGCAGACGGCTCAGGGTTTTAATCTTCAACCTCAGGAAATCGACCGGCTCGAGCAGGAATCAGGAGAAAAGAACCTGCGCGGTAGAACAGGCGGCGCGGTCACTCTTGCGTTGGGAATTGCAAAGATCTTCGATGGCATTCCGGGTCTGCGAGGTCTGATGAAATATTGGTATCACTTCGCGATCATGTTCGAAGCACTGTTCATCCTGACAACTATAGATACCGGAACACGCGTTGCCCGTTTTCTAGTAGGAGAGTTTGGTGGCCGCTTCTATAAACGTTTTGAACAACCGAACTGGCAGCCAGGCGCAATCGTTACCTCGGCTCTCGTCGTTGCTGCCTGGGCCATGTTTATCTGGTCAGGATCTATCTCAACAATATGGCCAATGTTTGGCATCGCGAACCAACTATTGGCTGCGGTGGCTTTATGCGTAGCCACCACTGTGATCATTAATGCGGGAAAACGTCGCTACGCGTGGGTTACTATTTTGCCGTTAACATTTGTCGCTTCTACAACGCTGGTGGCAGGTTGGGAATCGATCACTGATATTTTTTGGCCACTCTCACAAAAGGCTGACACTGCTCTTCAGGGCTACATCAATACCTTTCTGACGGTTACTATCATGGTTGCGGCCGTAATCATACTAATTGACTCAATTCGACGGTGGACTGGATTTGGAAAGCGTCCGGCAAGTATCCAGGACCTGGCGACGGAAACAGGCATTTAGTGATCGTCGAATCCGGGTGGACGTGTAATCGCGAGGTCAGTACGGGGAGCGATAGCGACCGGGTCTCAACTCTCGTAACACTCTCCATCGAGAACGATCTATCCGGTCGCTATCGCTCTCGGTTCTGACCTCGACGTGATAGTTGAAGCGGATACGTACGTAGCGTCTAATTCTAAATTTCCCCGCCGCTTGTTACACTATCTCTTATCGATTTCAATCAGACGATGATCAAGTTGGGTGGCATGAAGCAGAAAGAAAAACCGCAACCGGTAGACAACATAATCAGTGATGAGACGGGAGAATTCGACGTCCGCTTTCTTCTTTGGCGTCACTTTTGCGCAAAATACAACATTCCAGTAGAAACCTTACCTAGCCAGCTAACCAATGACCAGAAGGAGAAGTGGGAGGAACTCAAATCTTCACGTCTGCGTGGCAAGAAGTAGTGCACTCGATTAACTAGTTCGTTGTTAAGCGCGCCTAAGAGGTTTGGGCGCACCCTACTCAAGTCTGTAAACACCTGTGAGAAACGGATTCGTCAAACGCTCGTGACCAATGGTCGTGGTTGGACCATGACCTGAATACACCTCAACATCATCTCCCAGCGGCAACAACTTATTCTTAATTGAATCCATCAGCTGGGCAGTCGAACCGCCCGGCAAATCCGTGCGTCCAATCGAACCGGCAAATAACACATCTCCCACAAATACCTTCCGTTCAGTTGGCTCGAACAGAACAACGTGGCCAGGCGTGTGGCCGGGAGTGTGAAGTATTTCAAAGCTCAACTCCCCTACGCGGTAAACCTGGCCGTCAGAAAAGTATTCGTCGGGTTTCGGAGGTGCTTCGAAATCCATTCCTAATGCCTTCCACTGCGAGCGGGGAATTCCAATCCAGGCAGGTTGTTGCGGCAATCCGTCATAGATGAATTCATCAGCCCTATGCATTATCACTTTCGCTTCAGGCCGGAGTTTCTTTAATGATGCAACTGCGCCTATGTGATCAAGATGAGCATGCGTCAGCACAATCGCCTGGAGCTGTAGTGACAATCGATCAATTGCATTTGAAATTCGTTTGGCCTCATCGCCCGGATCAACGCAGATTGCGTGCCGCGTTTTTTCACATCCCAGGATCCGGGTATGTTGCTGAAATGCGGTAACGGTGATCTCTTCAATGATCATTTGGATTTACTTTCTGATGCCGCAAGCGCAGATGCTCATGGGAAACGGCACGGGTATAATGGCAACGGACCCGACGTAATTCAAATGGCGGTTCAAACGTAATGCCCATTAGCACTAAATCGGCGCCTCTAGCGGATCTTTTGGACTCGATGACGGCCGAAGGCGCTCCCGAACTTACCGAGCAGTTGCCGGAAAATGCGCTGAAGTGTTACGCGTGCGGCCACCGCTGCTTGATAAAGGCGGGCAAGCGCGGCATCTGCAAAGTTCGATTCAATGAAGCCGGCAAGCTACGCGTCCCGACCAGCTACGTCGCCGCGTTGGCTTGCGATCCGACAGAAAAGAAACCCTTCTTTCATGTGCTTCCCGGGTCAGACACATTGACCTTCGGAATGCTCGGATGCGACCTTCATTGCGCATATTGTCAGAATTGGTTGACCTCACAAGCGCTGCGAGACGACGCTGCTGGAACTGCCCCCCGTCAGGTAACACCCGAACGATTAGTATCAACGGCAAAAGCCTATGGCGCTTCGATGGTTGGCAGCAGTTATAACGAGCCGCTGATTACCGCAGAATGGGCAGTCGATGTCTTTAAGGAAGCCCGGCCGGAAGGTTTTCGTACTGCCTTTATCTCGAATGGCAACGCAACGCCTCAGGTGCTTGATTATCTTCGCCCATGGACCGACTGCTACAAGATCGACCTCAAAACGATGAATGACAAAAACTATCGCCAGCTCGGCGGTGTTGTCGATAACATTCTTGAAACAGTTAAGATGGTCCATGAACGGGGTTTTTGGGAAGAGATCGTGACGCTTGTGATTCCCGGGTTCAATGACTCGGTCGATGAGCTAAGACGGGCAGCGGACTTCATCGCGTCTGTGTCCCCGGACATACCGTGGCATGTCACTGCTTTTCATCAGGACTACCACATGACCGAGAATGCAAACACTACGGCCGAGCAGTTGATGAGGGCATGCGAAATCGGCCGTGATGCAGGTTTGAATTACATCTATGCGGGAAATCTTCCCGGCCGTGTCGGACCTTGGGAGAACACTTACTGTCCCAACTGTGATGAGTTACTTGTCGAACGGTATGGTTACTTGGTTCGTCAGGTGAACGTCACCTCAGATAATCGATGTCCAGGCTGCGGCACCGCGATTCCAGGCATCTGGGCATAGCATTTTCGATTTGCTATTGCCGATTGGTGTGGCGCACACCCAGGTGTATTGCAGCCCCTAACAAACGGAATCCACGAAATACGCAAAGTCGGCGTATTTCGTGGATTCGATTTATTAAACGCTAAACTACTTTGTTGCCGCAGGCTTAGCAGCTGGACTTGCGCCCGTCTTAGCACGAGGACTCGCGGCGGGACTTGCTGCCGGTTTCGCTCCAGGACTCGCGGCGGGACTCGCCCCGGGTTTAGCGGCCGGCATCGGCACAACTGGCGTACCCTGGTGAAACACCGCCAACCATTTGGCGCTGCGGTTGGCCCAGATAGTCGAATGACGTTCGCCAGCCGGAGGAGCCCCACTGACGCCCTTGACCAGGTAAGTTACAAAGCTCGCATCATCGTCGAACTTAACGGTTTTGAAGTCACTCAACGTTGCTTTTGAAAAATCGAATTGGCTCACGGTTTTGATTGAGCCGGCCTTGTCGTACACTCCGTCAGACTCAACTTCGATCGACTCTGGGGCTAGCGCAGAAGCAAATCCGTCCCAATTCTTGGCCTTCAGTGCGTCCCAGATGGCCTTTTCATTTGCCACGGGATCGGAACTCGTTACGACTGCCGGGGCCGTAGCCGCTGGGCTGGTAGCTGGTTTCGGCTTGTTTGCCGCTGCTGGCGCGGGTTGCGCCGGTTTGACCGGGGTTTCCTGATGATAGATCGATAACCATTTACCGTCTCGATTCACCCAGGCGGAACTGCAGCGCGAGGTGTCATCCATCTCCTTACCGTTCATTTTCACCTTTGATTTGGCGGTGTACGTGACGACAGCGGCATCCTTATCGACCGGGAGGTATTTCCAGTCGGAGAAAGTCACATCGACTATTTCGAAAGTCTTTACGCCTTCGATCGATGCTGGCTTATCAGAGACGGTATCAGAACCGACGTAGATCATGTCGTTGGCTAACATGTTGCCAAAGCCATCGTAGTCTTTGTTCTTTATCGCGTCCCAGACAGACTTTTCCAATCTGGTAGCTTCGGCTTCGGTCATGGCGGCCGGTTTTGTTTCTGTCGCCATGTTTGCATTCGTCGCCGGAGCGTTACGATTTGTGGTTTCCGTCGGAGTAGTGCAAGCAGCTGCGATGACTAACACAGTCATCAGCAAGAGAATCTTTTTCATGACTCAGCTCCTGTGGTTTTTGGAATAAGCGGCTGCCTTATATGCGAATTGCCGCGAGTAGTCAAAACAACGGTCGGAAAACAAAACTGCCGGGAATTTTAAAGGATCAATTAGAACCTAACGTGCTCGACCGAAACGCCCTTTTTGCAGTCGATGCATGAGGGGGCGTCGTCGTACATGTGAGCATCGAATTCGACCAAAGACTTAATCGGTACGTCTTCTAACTGCTCGTCCGCTGAGGTAAACCGAACTATGGCGCCGCAGCCTATTACCTTCGCGCCGAGTTCCTTCACCAAAGCAGCAGTCTCCTCGATCGCATGACCGCTTCTGATGATGTCGTCAACGATAATGCAGGGATTTACTTCGCCCTGATTAACGTACTGCCGAAACATTCGTTTGCCATTAGCTTCGCGCTCAGCCCAGTAGATCTGTTCCGCGCTCAAGGCATCTCTCACACCAAAGGCAACGGGAATTCCGCCCGAACTTGGACTAATGATTGCCACTTTGGGCAATTGACTGGAAATATCTCGTTCAAGACGGAATTTTCTGCTCAACGCAACTGCAAGAACGCGTGCCGTGTCGTAATACCTAAAGGCGAGCGGCATTTGAAAATAGGTTGGTGAGTGTTTGCCATTGGGATACACAAAGTGGCCTTCGCGAAACGCACCGGTGCGTTTCAGCATTTGCATTACTGCGTCTGGCGACGGAATCAGCTCAACCATTTTTCGCTCCGGACTCATGCAAGATAATGACGAAGGCTGCGAAGCGACAAGAGCGAACCTGAACTGGAGAACATCTCCTGATCGAGACGCCCTTTCGCCATCACCCTTCATTCTGGTTTTTTGCGCCCGACAGCATACATCAAACGGCCTTTTGACTCTATCCGAAAAACGTCGAGGCTCCACGGCGCTGGATTCACGTTAATCCGAGCCACGCAGCGCCCGACAAATCAGGGCCTTTTGATCGGTCGGTACGCCATCTGGCAGATCTTCTAACGAAAACCATTCTAACCGCCTGACTTCTATGCTTCGTGGGCGCGCCGCGCCTTCAGGTTTACAAAGGAAGACGATCTCAAGTTGCTTAGGTTTATGGAAAACGCGGGTTGTGAAAACCTGAGCTGATTTTAGTTGCAGTCCAGTTTCCTCCATAAGTTCGCGTGCCAAAGCAGTATGGGGTTGTTCGCCCGCGTTAATAAATCCACCTGGCAACCCCCATCCGCTTCCTGGGCGGAAGACATGGTCGAGCAATAACACACGGTCATGTTCATCGGTCACAATTCCGGCCACCGTCACAGCAAACCGTTCGTGTGTGACTCGCATGGTCCAGCGCCGCATGCTCCTCGGCAGGCGTCGCCACGCCGTCGCCATCAAACTTTTGAACATGAGCGTGAGCTTAACACGGGCGATTTGGCTTCGGATTTCCGAACCGCTGCTGCGGACGTGTGAGGCCCCTGCACAAAAGCGAAAATCCCACCAACCGCGGAGATTGTGTCAAAACTTGGGAAGAGGCCACCGGCTTGTCTGGTGGAGACTCACGTTCGCAGCTATAACGGGCTACGACCGTGGAGGGAAGAGGCCACCGGCTTGTGCGGTGGAGCCGTGCGCCTGAAAGCGCGCGTAGTCAGAGAGGTGCAAGTCCTCTCCAGGTAAACGCTCTCCGGCCTGTAACCAAATGCAACTGCGACGCAGCAATGCGTGGTGGAGAGCAGCAAGAGGTGAACGACCAGTCCGTAGGATAAC
>JBKPCC010000066.1:0-41474 GCA_046727215.1 Acidobacteriota bacterium | reverse complement strand
CTCAAAATTCTTCCTGAAACTTTGGCCGCGAACGAACAACGATTGCGCAGGTTCATTCAGGAAGCAAAGAGTGCTTCAGCTTTGAATCACCCACACATTCTCACCATTCATGAAATCGGCAGCACTGGCAACACGAGGTTCATCGCTACCGAATTTATCGATGGGGAGACTTTGAGACACCGTATCAGCGCGGGCTCTCAAAACCTGGCCGAAATTCTAGAGATAGCAATCCAAACAGCAAGCGCCTTGGCGGCAGCTCACGTTGCCGGAATCATTCATCGCGACATCAAGCCTGAAAACATCATGGTGCGCCGTGACGGCTATGTGAAGGTGCTTGATTTTGGTCTTGCGAAACTTAGTGAGCCATCGGTTTTTTCTGCCGGCACTGAGGCTCCAACCAGAGCGATGGTAAATACCGATGCCGGTACAGTCATCGGAACTGCCAACTACATGTCACCTGAACAGGCGAAGGGAATCGAGGTTGATTCGCGAACAGACTTGTGGAGTCTGGGCGTTGTGCTTTACGAAATGGTGACGGGAAAAGGTCCGTTTGTTGGGGAGACTCCGACCGACTCGATTTCTCTGATCCTCCAGAGAGAACCTGTTCCACTCGCGCGCTACGCAACAGAAGCCCCCGCTGAACTCGAACGGATTGTTGCCAAAGCTTTGACGAAGGATCGTGAAGAGCGATATCAGACCGCTAAGGATCTGCTAATCGATCTGCGCGCGCTTAAGCGCAAACTCGATGTAGATGCTGAACTGGACCGCACTGGCGCTCCAGAATTACGTGCACCATTGCGGACGGCTTCTGGCGCGACCGCAACAACGGCTTCCACCGCGGGTCAACCTGCCGCTTCAAGTGCCGAATACATTGTCTCTGGAATCAAACGACATAAAACCGCGGCGGCTATTGCAGCGATGGTCCTTATCGCGGCGGTCGTGGGAGTCAGGTTTTACTCTCATGCACGAAACAGCGAACTCGCAATTGAGTCAATTGCTGTCCTTCCGTTCCAGAACAGAAGTGCAGAACCAGACAGTGAATATCTTTCAGATGGATTGGCAGAATCTCTGATTTATCGTCTTTCGCAATTACCCAACCTGAAAGTTAGTCCAACCAGTTCCGTATTCGCTTACAAGAACAAACAAATCGATCCTTTGGAGGTTGGTAACAAGCTGGGAGTCAGTGCTGTTTTGTCGGGCAGAATCGTGCAGCGCGGAGAGAACCTCACGATCAGCGCTGAATTGGTAGATGTGCGTTACAACAAACTGCTTTGGGGCGAACAATACGAGCGGAAAATGTCTGAGGTTCTGCAGACACAACGGGAGATTGCGCGAGAGATTGTCGAGAAGCTGAAGCTTAAAGTGTCAGGCGATGAGAAAGCGCTCGCTAAACACTATACTGACAGCAACGACGCTTACCAGCTTTATCTAAAAGGAAGGTTTTATTGGAACAAGCGGACACCAGAGGCACTCCACAAATCGCTTGAATATTACCAGCAGGCGATTCAACGAGATCCTAACTTCGCCCTCGCATACAGCGGGCTTGCAGACACATACGCGTTACTCGGTGGGCCGGAAGCAGGCGGAGACATGCCGCCAAACGAAACGCTGCCGCAGGCAAAAGCCGCTGCGCTCAAGGCCATTCAAATCGATGAGTCTCTAGCTGAGCCACATGTTTCGTTGGGCCACGTTAAATATTTCTACGATCGGGATTGGCCTGCTGCTGAACGAGAATTCAAACGAGCTATTGAACTCAATCCTACCTATTCGATAGCTCATCATTGGTACGCGATTTATCTTTCCGCCTTGCCGAACAGGTTGCCTGAATCATTGGTCGAGATCAGGCGAGCGCTTGAACTTGACCCACTCTCGCTCCCAATAAACGCCTGGTACGGTCGGATTCTTAGCATCGCCGGTCAGCTAGACGAGTCCATCGATCAGTTAAAGAAAACAGTGGAGTTGGATCCTGGTTTCATTCTTGCTCACTATCGACTGGGTCAAGTCTATGATGACAAGCGCATGTTTGATGAAGCTGTCGCCGAATACAATCAGCTCCTAAAGATGCCGGGTGGCAAGTCACTCGGTTTGACAGGCCTCGCACAAACGTATGCTTTGACTGGCAACCGCGAGCAAGCGCAGAAAACACTTGATGAACTGCTCGAAATCTCCAAGCATCAATATACATCGCCCGGGCAGATCGCGATGGTATATGTCGCTCTTGGTGAAAATGATAAGGCGTTTGATCGGCTCGAGGAGGCCAATAGAATCTTTGATTTGAACATCATCAGGCTGAAAGTTGACCGACGCTTCGCCAAATTGCGCTCCGACCCACGCTTCGACGATCTGGTCCGTCGCGTCGGCATTCCTTAGGAAACTACATTGACACCTCCTCAAATTACGCGTAGATTGCGGCAGATTTTACTGCGCCCTAAACAGTCACCTGTTCATTAAGCATTACCGCATCTGGCCCAGGCGTCGCCGGCGTGTATCCCCCGTACCTCGGCGGCTGACGCTCCCACCTTCGTACGGGGAGGAGCTCAAAATGAAAATGAAGATAATCGTCTGCGCAGTGCTGCTAATTGTAGCGGTGTCAGGGTTTGCACAGGTAAATCGTCCCTATAGAAATGGATCAGTCTGGACCATCTCGTTCATCAGAATAAAACCAGGGATGGACACAGCTTATCTGAATTACCTTGCGGGCATGTGGAAGACTGAACAGGAGGCGCAGAAAAAGGAGGGACTTACTCTGTCATATAAAGTGCTTGCAGTTGAAGGTCACACTCCAGGTGAGTTCAACCTGATGCTTATGACTGAGTACAAGGACTTAGCCAGCATGGAAGCTGGTGAAGACAAAGCGGACTCCCTGGCACAAAAAGTCATCGGAAATGATGAGAAGCAGATGCAAGGATACAAGGACCGAGCAGAAATAAGGGAAATCATGGGCAACAGACTCGCTCGTGAGATCGTGCTGGAACCAAAGAAATAAATTGCAGAGGAATTCCACCCACGGGTTGGGTCTTTAAACGGTACCAGCCATGGGTGGAATTCTGGACTTTTCGGGCTCTATGCCGCGAGCCTGTAAATTACTTCATTTCAACACTTGCAGGATCTCGAGTGACCTATGGTAAACTCACCCAAATCGTAGAGCTATTGTCTCAAATGGTACGCAAAAGTGGTGCAACTTTACGATCAATTCTTGAATCATATAGTCGGTTTTTTGATACGATTTGTGAGTCACTACCGTGGTTGGTAGTCGCCTTTCTGGTTCTCGAATTTACGGAAAAAGCAAGTAATCCGCTGACAGCGTTGTCGATCAAAGGCCACAGAAGCCCCGATTTGAATAATCAACGTGTATCTGACTACTTGAGGAGATTAAATGAAGGTAATTAAAAGAATATCGCCCACTCTTATCGCCGCCCTGGGACTAATACTCACGCTTTCTTCTGTGTCTTTTGCCACCAAAAAGGAAAGCAACAATTTTCCCAATATCAAAATAGGCAATTTTGGCCAAATGGATGAGCGGTTTTATCGCGGCAGCAGGCCCAAAGACAATGATTATCAGGCTCTGGCCGCCCTCGGAATCAAGACAATTATTGACTTAACTGACAACTCCAAAGAATACGAACAACCTGCCGTCGAAGCTGCCGGCCTGCGGTACATCAACATCCCGATGGTTGATAAGAGCTACCCAACCGTGGACCAGGTAAACCAGTTTCTGAAGGTTGTTGACGATCCGTCAACAGGCAAGTTCTTTGTCCATTGTGCGGGAGGACGACATCGGACGGGAGTCATGGGAGCGGTTTATCGCTTCACGCACAATCATTGGAATCTTAACCAGGTCCTGGCCGAGATGGATCAATACGAATTCAATTCTGGATTCGGTCACGGCAAGCAAAAAGATTTCGTCACGGATTACTGGCAGCAGATTCAGTCGAAGCAAGCCAATGCCGCCGCTGCTGTTGCTACCACCACCAATCGGTAACTTCGACCGAAGTCACTCAAGAAAAAAGGCCGCCCAATTTGAGCGGCCTTTTTCATTCTATTGATAATAATACGGGGGTATTAAGGGCTCGGCTCGCGTTGGTTTGCGGGGCAAAAACTTCGAGAACCCTGAGACCCATCCTTCTAACTCGATTAACGTTAGCGAGGACGTGTCGACTAGCCGGGGAAGTTTGTACGGGTTTGTATCGTTTGTCGCCAGGCCCGGCTCGCAAGTAGTGGCAGATGCCACGTCGGACGCGCCAAGCCACGCATCGTAACATTCCTCGTACACTCCATGAGGATACGAGAAATGATGCGGCAACTTCGCGAATCTAGTGATGAACTTTCTGTTTTCTTCCAGTTCAACGAGGAACGAATCTCGCGTCTTTGGTGAATGGTGTCGATGAGTGTGTAATTGTATATCAACACCCTCCATCGCCAGTTTTGCAACTTCGTCAGGTGATAGAAGATGAAGGATTCGTTTTGCCAGGATGGTTTTATAATCGACGGACAAACGCTCAGCTATCGAGTTCAAGAGTTCATCTTTTTTCAGCGCCGAGAATTTTTCAGCCCTGGCGAAAGCGCGTATTGCGAGAGCCGCGTTTTCGCATTTTGCTTCGCTCCCGAGATCGAGCTCTGATGCACCATTCATCAAGCCTCTCACGTCTAGTACCGAGCCTTTGCCCTTCCAGAGCAGGTACGAACACATAATGTCGAATACCGGCCGGTTGTAATGAGAGTAGTAACTTGTCAGATAGACGGTAGCCGGCCAGCCGAACTCTTTTAAGATCGGAAACGCTTTCCGGTAGAAATCGCACCCACCGTCGTCGAACGTAAGAACAACGCTGCACTGTGGGAGGTCGTGGGCCCATAGCCTCTGCAACGCTTCCGCAAGCGGGAGTACGTTACATCCGTACTCCTTTAGGGCTTTCATCCGGCCGCGAAAATATTCGGGACTAACATAGAGCTCCGAGTTCCACAAGTGCTCGTCGTCTTGCGAAACTCCGTGGTACGCGAGAATTAATAGCTGGTCTTTTCGCCAGTCGCTGCGTTGAAGGGCCTGGAATACGCCAATCGATTTGCCGACATTTAGGGTTAACAGTTTTGCGGTTTTTAAGACGCTCATCGGGCTGACTCGATGGTAAAGTCTGATAAACCAGCCGGGGTATCAGGACAAATGACGATATGTGGGCAGTAATTGATAAAAGCATAATTCGGCGAATTAAGCAATGATTCAGGATCACACGGCGTATCACCAACTGGAATTGTTAATTGCGAGGGACCCGGCTGACCCGCGGCGGGTGATGCCCCAGATTAACAGGAGGCACGGCCGGATTTTGGATGTGGGGTGTGGCGCGGGTCAAACGTTGATTGCGTCCGAGTTGCCGGCGGGCGCGTTAGCGATCGGCGTCGATGTGGATCACGCGGCGCTCGCTTTGGGAAAACAGTTGAGTAGCGCAATTCCCTTTGCGTGCGCTAAGGGTGAGGCGTTGCCCTTCGAAAGCGCAACTTTCGATCTTGTAATCTGCCGGATTGCACTTCCTTATATGCACTTCTCAACAGCGATTTCGGAAATGGCTCGTGTATTGAGACCGGGAGGCGACGTTTGGCTCGTATTACACCCATTTCGGCTCGCCCTGAAGGAGCTGCGTACAAGCCTCGCTCGGGGCCAGGTTAAGTCGGTCCTGTATCGTTTGTGGGTGGGAATGAATGGACTGACGCTGCACGCATCAGGCAAGCAGTGGAGCTGGCCCAGCAATCCAAAGCGCTATGAATCCTGGCAAACAAATAGAAGTGTGAAGCGAGCGTTGGAGGCTGCAGGGTTTGATCAGATTTTAATAAATCGGGAAACGCACTTTGTAGTTAGTGCAACAAAAAAGAGGGATATTGATCCTAAGGAAACTCGGCGACGGTAAAACGCCCGTCCCAACCTGAGAGATTATCTTTCTGGTCGAATTTCTCACTTGTAGCCGCAGATGGTTTGCCGTTATTTTGTCTTATCGTGCATGAGTCGCGAACAAATGAAGCCGAAGGAGTTAGATTACTGTGACTTGGATCAAAACTGTGCCTGTCTCCGAAGATGATCAACTTAGAAAAGCTGCCGAATCCCAAAGACAGCTTTATCCAATCGAATACGCGACTCCGATTCATCCCACTACAGACGGCAAATCGTCCAGCATTGTCGAATCCCACAGTCTCATTCCAGATGCACTATTCCACGCGTTTTCCACATTCGGCAGTTTGATGTCTCCGGACCTTCCGTTGCAGAGACGACAGCATGAAATGATTGCGACAATAGTCTCTATAGTAAATCGCTGTCATTATTGAATAGAGTCTCACGCAGAGTTTCTGCGTCGTGTCACATTAGATGGAGAAATGGTGCGGGCACTGCAGGAGGATTACCGAACTGCTCCCATTTCTGAACAAGATCGGGTCATGCTCGATTATGTGGTCCAGCTGACAAAAGACGCAACTCGTATCTCTCGGGAAGATCATGTTCGCCTGCGTTCGGTTGGATTTGATGACAAGGCAATATTACAGATCACTCTAATCGCTTCCTGGTTTAATTACATTAACAGAGTGGCGGATGCGCTTGGCGTCGGCCGAGATTAGTCAAAAATGCCTGCACACATCGGTACCGCCTTTCTAGCATTTGGACGTTGATGCTAGCGAAACTCAGCAGGGGTAAACCGCCCTTCCTTACCTGAGAGACTTTCATTGTTTAGTTTTTCAAATCGTTTTGAAAGCCTTTCAAGGAAGTGGCGTCGAGACAACTGTAGTTTCACGCAAAGCCGCCAAGAGGCAAAGACGCAAAGTAAAATCAAATAGCAGTTGCGGCTTTGCACTTTTGCGGTCTTTGCTTGAAAACATTGCTGAGAACAACGTTTGCGCGTTTTGTTACACAGATTCAGAAAGACAGAAAAAAAGCAGAATTAACGCGCTGACGGCGATGACGATGCCGACGGCGAAGGCGACGCAGGTGGCGCGAGTACGAAATTGATCGGATTTGCGGCGATTACTCCTTTACCTTCCTGAACTTTAATGGACTGATTCGGTTTGATGTCCGTCAACAGATCCTTCTGACCGCTTGGCCAAAGGATTTCCACAGTCAGAGTTAAACCCTCTGTTGGAGGACCTAGGCCGAATACCAACGGAAGCTCGCTTTGTGACGCGTAACTGGAACCAGTGCGTACCATTCCATACGCCTTCGTTCCTTTGCTGGTCTTCAGTTCTACCTTCGCACCGATTGCATCACGATTCGATCTAACACCTTCGAGTTTAATCCGCAGCAGATCGTTTTGGTTTGCGTTATCGTTGCGGAGCAGACGAGCCGGGCCGTTATTTGTAGTAATCAATAGATCGAGGTCACCATCGTTGTCATAGTCTCCGTACGCGGCTCCGCGGCCGACTATTGCACGTTGTAACGCGCGTCCGAGCTTTGACGTTACCTCCTCAAATTTCTTTTTGCCTTTATTGCGAAACAGGTGCGGCGGCTGTGCGTATTTTACGTTCGGTTGGACCACGGTGATGTCATCCGAAACGTGTCCGTTAGCTGCAAAGATGTCGAGCAGCCCATCCAGGTCATAATCAAAAAAGAAAGTAGCAAAGGTAAGTGATTGCGCCGACATCTTTCCGATACCGGAGCTTCCTGCCTCGTCGGTGAATAGGCCTGAGCCGTCATTGTGATAAAGCGCCATGCTCTCGTTCGTGAAGTTGCCAATGATCACACTCTGGCGGCCCGTACTGTCGTAATCTGCAGCGTCAACACCCATACCTGCCCGCGCAGTACCGCTCGCGCTGAACGCTACGCCAGCCGTGAGCGCTTCATCAGTAAAAGTGCCATTATGGTTGTTGTGATAGAGCTTGTTAGGTTCCGTGTCATTCGCAACGAAAATGTCCAGCCAACCATCATCGTCATAATCGAGCAACGCAATGCCGAGTGACTTGGATGTAGGATCGTAAAGTCCGGCACGTTGAGTGACATTCTCAAAAGTGCCATTGCCGCGATTGTGATAAAGCGTCGCGCTCTGTCCTTTATAAGATTGAGGTGTGCAATATGACTTGTTCTTGCCATCGAGCGAGCAATACAGGTCCGTCTCGACGGTCCACTCAACGTAATTTGCTACGAACAGATCAAGCTTTCCATCTTTGTCGTAATCGAACCAAACTGCGCTAGTTGAAAAACCAGGATCACCTACACCGGCTTTTGCAGTGACATCGGCAAAGCGGCCATTGCCCAGGTTGCGGAATAAGTGATTCGGGCCGACACATGTAACGTAGATATCTTCGTTTCCATCATTATCGTAGTCAGCGACTGCGACTCCGATGCCGTACATTTCTATTGCCAATCCCGCTTGGGCGGTTACGTTGGTGAATGTGCCGTCTTTATTGTTGTGATAAAGCGCAAGAAACGACTTACCCGACTTGTGCTCCGGCCAATCCATTGAGTTCACCAGAAGGATGTCTTGCCAGCCGTCGTTGTCGTAATCTAGGAACGCGCACCCCGAGCCGATGGTTTCAGGGAGGTACTTCTTGCCGAATGCTCCGCTGTTATGCTTGAAACGAATACCGGCCTGTGCTGTGACATCTGTAAATTCCACGGGCCCGGACGGGCGAACCGGACTTGGACTTGGCGAAGGAGAAGGAGCTTGCGCAACTGTTTCTGATTGCGGATGAGTTACATTCTGCGCTTGCTGTTTGCAACCGCATATTAGAAGCAGCATGCCGAGAAGCAGGCAGAAACAGGTTGAGTTACGCGTCATCAATTTTAAAGGCCTTAATGTTTAATGATTTTTCGTATGCTTTTGATGGACTCTTTTAGGGACCTACTGAAGTTTGTTTCGTGTGAATTCGTAGATTCGCTTCATCCTGCGGTTTTCAAAGGCTCACGATGCGATTCCCACCAGATCTCGATCAAATTGGCAGCTGGCCCGACGAGAAACAACGCGTAAAATGGCGCATAGACAACTTGCATCAGCCTCAGGACAAACTCAACCAGTGCAATACAAAACGCAACAACGCATTGTCGTAAAGGCGTTTTAGTAGTCGTTTTTGGATCTGTGATCATGAAGAAAACAAACAGCTGGTACATCGGACCTGTGATAGGTGCAACCTCCGACTGCCAGGGATCGCCGGTAAGCCAACTCCGTAAGAAGGCGAAAAAGAAAAATGAAATGACGTAGGTGGCACTAATGTGAAAACGACGCGCGCGCCAAACGATAATCGAGCCAAGTATCCAAATTACAAGAATAGGCCACTTGTTGTTTCCCCATTGAATGCTGAGGGCCGCCATTGTGTCCGACGCCAGAAACAGAAGCACGGAGATGCCGAAATTGGAAGGGTTCCAAATATGGCGCCCTTTCACCCGCAGCACGTACTTCGACATTATCGAAATCACACTGCATAAGCCATATGGCCAGTAAGCAGGTGAGCGAACAAGTATCCCTACACTGATCCCCGTGATGTAAGCACTCGCCAGATTAATCCATTTGCCAAAAAACATTCTTCCAAGGATCAGCTCAGCGACCAGCGCGGCGCCGATCGCCAGAGCAGTTTTGCGATAGCTTTCCAGGATGCCGTACGAGAGGTGTCCGACAAGCAGAATGAGGGTGATGAAAAGCGGAGCAAGATAACGATTATCGAAACGGAGGCTGTGACGCCGCCCGGTGATTACCGATCCACTGACCAACGTATCGTTCGTCGATTGACTCATGCAGCTTCTTTTATCTTGTTAACGTGGTCAATCGACATCTTATCCAGAGTTTGCGTTTTGCCGGACGGCCACCGAATGATTGCCTTTTCGAGTTTCGGGTTCTTTCCCAATCCAAAGTGAAGACGGCGTTGATTCTCGCTACAGAATCCGCTGCCGCCCGAAACAGTTTGGGCTTGTTGTAAACCATTCCAGAAAAGTCTCACTTCTGCACCTATTGCGCTGCGGTTGCTCGTAACGCCTTCCAGGTCAAAATCGATCCATTTGTTTTCGGGTGTCGCCATGTTTTTGTATATCAGAAGCGGACCGCGTTGATTTGCGACAATCACATCCAGCACGCCGCGGTTCCACAGGTCAGCTAATACTACCGACCGCCCATCGAATGTGTCAGTGGCCCCCACCGCCTGTGCGACATCGATAAACTTGCCGGCGCCGTCATTAAGCCACACCCGTTTCTGCTGATAACCGGACAAACTGCGACCTTCCATTGCCGGCCAATTCTTGGCATCGCCGATTATTGTGCTGTTACCACTGGCAACTCTCGAAAAATCGTACCAATAACTCGTGTTTCGATCAGCGGACACATAGCCGTTGGTGAGATAAAGATCCAGGTTCCCATCATTATTAAGATCGCCAAACTGCATTCCCCAACTCCATCCGCCGAGCTCGACTCCCATATCGCGGGCGAGGTTGTCGAATCGCATTTCACTGCCCCTGGTCACTTCTCGAGGGACCCACAAATTGTTACCTTGAATCAGCACGCCTTCCTCAGAAATGTTTGAGACGTAGACGGCGTATTGACCTCGATTGAGAATGTCTCCAAAAGCGGCTGTCATTCCGCTTTTAGGCGCGAAGCCTACGCCCGTTTGTTCACCGACTTCATGGAATCGCTTGCCGTCGTTGAAGTACAGCTCCGAGACGCCGTAGTCGTTTGCGATAAACAGATCCTGATGTCCACTTCCGCGCAAATCTGCTGCGGCAGCCGCAAGGGCCCACCGCCGGCTGTCAATGCCGAGCCGGGAACTTACCTCCTCGAATTTGCCACCGCCGAGATTATGAAACAGGTACTTGCGTCCACCGTTTTTCGCATACTCAAAGCTCTC
The DNA here is from genome assembly GCA_046727215.1 of Acidobacteriota bacterium. Classification (GTDB taxonomy): domain Bacteria; phylum Acidobacteriota; class Blastocatellia; order Pyrinomonadales; family Pyrinomonadaceae; genus PSRF01. Next base: position 30,680 of record JBKPCC010000066.1, on the reverse strand, counting down.
GGGCATCATCTTTGTCGTTTTTAAATGCCAGAGGTCTACGTCTTCCGAGTAGTATCCGCCAAGAAAAAGATCTAAGAGGCCGTCTCCATCGTAGTCGAACCAAATAGCTGTGTTGGCATTAACCCACGAAGGCAACCCCGCCTGTTCGCTAACACGGGTGAAGTGGCGACCAGCATCATTGTGATAGAGTTCGGGCCGTCCCCATTTGTAAAGAAACAGATCTTCATATCCATCATTGTCATAGTCGCCCCAGACCGCACCCATGGACACACCCGTACCAGGTTGATTTAAATCGGCGAGGCCTACATCTGCGGCGACATCTTTGAACGTTCCGTCGCCCATATTCTTATACAAGCAGTTCTTGCTGGACTCGCCGCTGTTTGTCACATAGATGTCCTGCCAACCGTCACGATCAAAATCGACGATCGACACACCGGCCCCCATCGATGCAACCTGCGGCATGATGTGGTCCAATCGAGAGTCCAACTTGGGGGCCTGGTGAACAAAAGATATTCCCGACTGTTTTGCGACTTCCTGAAGATAGAAACCATAGCGGCTTAGCGCCGCCGTGGGCTCAAGCCGTGAGTTTGCCAAACCGCCTCGCGACGCCATGCGTTTCAGCACCAGTGGCGTAGCAATCAGTCCGCCAAACAGAATCGTTAATATGATGCGCCCAAACCTATTGCGGTTCATCTGCGGTGGTTACCTCAACGCATTCTGGAAAACGGCGGGCGTTACGTAACGCGTCTGATACGTTTGCCAATCCTCAGGATGTTGACGATAGACCCACTCATCTTCGAGTCGGGTCGGCGGCGAGATGTACTGGGTCTTCTCGTGGTAAGGAAGTGGCAACACGGTTTTCGAAAACGTCGAATTATAGTCACCATCTTTTATCCATCCGTCGCCAAAGATGATGTAATCCCGAGTCCAACCCGCCTGCGGAGGAGGCTGTTCTCGGAAACGAAATGACATTTCATCACCCGAATTCATAATGACATATCGATCATCTCGCTGAGCCAGCAGCTCCCGCACATCACCGAAACGAGTGTAATAGCCAATCAAATCCCGCCAGCGCTGTTTCGACCCGGAAAGCTTATTGTAGTCTGGTATCTCCGGCGACGAGTCATTGGCCTGGCTAACCACTGAATAACCTCGATAGTGCAGATCCGCTGAATCGGCTGCCAGCCGAACCGTTCTAAGTTGTTCTTTCGATGTAGCAACCGCCCATTGGATGCAATCCCAATAAACCTCCAGCGTTGTCCTCAAGCGAACTCGATGGGGAGCGCCCGGCAGAAAAATATTTGTTAGATCAAAGAGACAAATCTTTTTGCGACCGGCGGGAAACCCGGCGTTTGCTTGTGCGACATGCCAGACGCCGTTCGCATCAGGCACTTCTAAGCTAATCGGCTTTGCCTGAACGCTCTGACCCTGGCTCAATGCGACGTTGATCGAGGAATCCGTCGGATGCATCCAGCCCTGTGCAATAAGATAAAGTGGAACTCCAGCCGGCACGTTCTCGCCTAGATCCAGTTCAACGTAGTGATCTCTCGTGACTCCCTGATATCTGCCTCGTCCGAAAGTGTCTAGATACTTGTCGTCACGTTTGCTGATAGTTTCCGTAACATCCGTGCCGGTGTCGTCCCACGCCTTTGCGACTGGTCGCGGAGTTTCCACCGACGTAATGGCAAGTCTTGCCGGCGGAATTACGAAACGCTCATCTACAAAAATCTCGGTTCCTGTCGGGTGGTCGACAACCATCAACCCAAGCTGGTCATAGTAATAAGTTTCCCACAATTCACCAGTGATCCGCAGGTCGTAGTAGCCGTCATGCGGGACCAGTTCATCGCCCCGGATCTTGTACCACTCTTCGGTGGCTTCAACTCGTGCAGTCCCAAGAGTGTTGATGCGCAAGCCGATTGCAGAACCCCACGGCACAGCATCTTTTACAAACTTCATTTCGTGTCCATTGTAAGCGAATAGAAAAGGGCAGGACCCCTTCAGTCTTTGTTCGGCTACAATTGTTTGATCTGACTGCAATTCAAACTCGGCGCGTACGGAACCATTTGGCCAGACAATTCTTACGACGTCTATGCTGCTTTGGTCGCCTAAACCAAAGTGGACTACTGGCCCTGTGACTGGTTGTTTTTGCAGTAGCAGGCCGGAGCGCACTTCCATGTCGCCGCCAATTCCAAAAGAGTTTATACGCTGATCTCCGACCGCCTTTGCGGCACGTGGACGAATGACCTGCCAGTGATAATTCTTTGATCCTTGATTTAAGGCTTCAACCGGTAAACCATCTTTTGTTAAGCCTATCAGGTCAAGCCTTCCATCTCCGTTGAGATCAGCAGCATCGAACACAGCGTCTAGTCCAACTGGATGTTCCAGTGCTATGAATCGGTTTTGCTCGTCACTGAGCCAGATAACGGCGCCTGAACTATTTTTTCCGCTCGGAGAATTGCCGAAGGTAAGTAACAAATCATTGCTGCCGTTGTTATCAAGATCGGCTATGCGGAGACGCCAAATTCGATGGTCGTACAGCTCAGGATTGCTTAGACGCGCAATTTCCGCGATCTCAAAATCCTGCCCCTCGTTTTTATCGGATAATCTGAGAATCCGCCCGTCTGCTTGCACAGCGATCAAGTCGAAAATGCCATCATTACTCACATCCGCAACATTAATTGCTTTTACTGGCCCCACCGAACCGACACCCCGCTCTTTAAATTGACCCGCACGTTCATTTTCAAAAACGTGAAGCTTATTCTGTTCGTCGATTAAGGCCGCGTCAGGATCACCATCACCATCCAAATCAGCCCAGGCAAATCCGAGTGCTCCATTAATAGAAGCGAATGGATGTGTTTCAGTGAACGAGCCGTCCCCATTATTTCTTAAGACGGTGACCAGAGAATGTTGAGTGCCAAGCACAATGTCTAGATCACCATCAGCCTCGATGTCAGCAGCCCATGACCCGGTGTAATTGCCGTTTATTATTGTCGCGGGTAGCTTAGTTTGAGCGGTTACGTCGTTGAACATTCCCGCATCGGTTTGCTGTAGGAAACGAATGCCAGCGGGACCGGTCAACACCAGATCAGTCTTGAAGTCGTAATTAAAATCAATTGGCAACACACCGTCTGGGCCGGGGGCATCCGTAGCTAAACCACCTGGAAAGTTGTACGTCTTCTCAATCGATCCGACTCGCAGTTCGCGTTGGTTTGCTGTGACCACTGTAGGTTTGCCTTCGCCGTTCAGGAATATTGCTCCAACCCAGTTCCAAGGACCCGCAGTACTTTCTTTAATCTGGGCTGAATTGAACTTGACTGCAGTATCAGGTGGCGCTGGAGCAAACGTGGGAGTGTCCAGCAAAACAAACTTTGTAAATGGTCTGGCTTCCTCGCCGGGTTCCGGTTTGATCAGCGCAAGACTGCGACGGAATTCAGGGACTCGCACTAGAACATTTCGTAAGAATGCGATTCGGGTTGCAGCGGCTCGCAGATCTGGGCCACCCACGGCGGTTTCCGCTGCGCTCAGTTGCTGCTTTACCTCTTCAGGCCAAGCGGACGAACCTTTTGATACTTGAATTAACGCTTCACGCAACGTCTCAGCGTCACCACGCTTTGCCGCCATTCTTGCGAGTTCAACAAGTGCGGCGAGATTACCGGGCTCGGTCTTCAAAATCTGTTGGATTAGTTGCTGGAATTCTTTTTCGCTGTTGGTGTCGCCCTGCCGCTCGATTTCTTCAGCCAATTTATAGGTGGCGATTATATTCCGTGGATTCAGCTCGGTCGCTTTGCGTAGTCCAGCAATGGCTTCATTCGAACGTCCGCGTTCGCTCTCCAATAATCCTATCAAGTAATAGATTTGATCGTTGTCAGGATCAAGAGATCTCGCGCGTTCAAAACGCTGGGCGGCAGGGTCGAAATTTCTTTGGCGTAAGGCAAGCACGCCCCAATTAATCCATCCGGCCGGTTCATCGGGAATGGACTGCGTCAACTTTGACAATTTGCTTTCGGCACGCACGTCGTCGCCGACCTGCAAGGCGGCAAGGCCTACATAGAAAAGTGAAACTGCTTGTTTGTATTGAGGCGACGATTTGTCGAGCTTGATGACTTGGCGACACGCTGTCGCGAAACTAAAAACGATGACGCCTGACAGTGCTAGAACTCGAGATTTCTCTATGAATCCCATTCTGCGGCCGAAAGCTTTTGCGTGATTCCTAAGAAGCACTTTGGAGAAGATATTAATTAGAACGGCCTGCCGATGGAGAGAAGATATCATATGAGAGGCCCCACCTCTGCTAATGCCGCGTGCCGGCGGCCAGATTTGATGTCGGAGACGCCCGTGAACCTGACTTAGGTGCCGACATATTCAACTCATTTCTCACATACTGGTGCTCAGTTGATAGTTTTCCCTAACTAAAGCATGATTGCAGCGAATCCAACCGGGATAATCTCGGAAACAACCGTCCTTAATCGCAACCATCGCTAATGAAAGAAGAGCCGGTTTCGACCAAAGCGCATGTCTTGCCGTTGGTGGTTTTCTTCGCAGCCTTACTGGTCTGGTTATCCCTTTCTCTGTTGAAAGTCTTTCCTGAATCCGTATTTCCATCGCCGTCCGCCGTCGCTCGAGGTTTTATCGAAGAAACGCGTAAAGGAAGATTACTGGACGATCTAGTTGCATCACTTTTCCGCGTGACGACCGGATTCACAATTGCGGTATTCACCGGCATTCCCGCCGGACTCTGGTTGGGCCATCATGCACGTTTTCGCACAGCGCTTCTGCCATTAATAAATTTCTTTCGTAGTCTCTCTCCGTTAGCGTGGATACCATTTGCGATTTTGTGGTTCGGCATTGGAGATCTGCCGACAATTTTTCTGATTTTCATGGCTTCGTTTTTCCCAATCGTATTGGCGACCATTGCAGCAGTCGCTAACATTCCGTCAGTCTATTTTAGAGTCGCCCACGATTATGGGTTTCAACAACGCGAATTACTCACCAAGGTGACGCTGCCGGCAATTGCGCCTCAGGTGATCACCTCGTTACGAGTGACGGCGGGTCTCGCCTGGTTAGTCGTCGTGGCTGCGGAGATGATCGCTGGCCGGGCGGGATTAGGCTTTGCGATTTGGGATGCGAGAAACGGGCTACGCATGGATCTTCTCGTATGTGGGATGATCATAATAGGTGTCATTGGCATGATCATTGACATTGTTTTGTATCAGTTAACGAAGATAGCGAGTGTGAGGTGGGGTTATGAACGATAGCCCTTTAAGCCTTCAAAACGTCTCGCTGAATTTCGGTGCAGTGACCGTTTTCCGCGCTTTGTCTTTACAGGTACGCAGCGGTGAATTCGTTGCGGTAGTCGGTCCATCCGGCTGTGGCAAGACAACGCTACTCAATCTTCTTTCACGATTCATTAAGCCGGTCTCGGGAACGGTTCAGTGCACGGGACGTGTGCGTATGGTTTACCAGCACGATAGTCTGTTTCCCTGGCAAACTGTCGCAGAGAACATTGCGCTTGGTTTACGACATATCGGTGATCACGAGGAGCGTGGGCGGCAACTGAAAGGCATGCTCCAGCTGATCAAACTTGAAGAATTTGCAAACCACTATCCGCACCAATTGTCCGGAGGCATGCGGCAGCGTGTAGAACTCGCGCGCGCGCTGGTTGGCGATACAGACATCTTGCTTCTTGATGAGCCGTTTTCATCACTGGACTACTTGACGCGGCTTCGCATGCGAAACGAACTGTCGCGAATGCTCCAGCAGTTTCCCCGAACCGTCGTTTTAGTTACGCACGACATAGAAGAAGCAGCGCAGCTCGCCGACAGAATCGTCGTGCTTTCCGACAGGCCCGCTCAGATCTGTTGCGAAGTCAGGGTAGCCCTGGAACGACCTCGTGAACCAACGCACCCACAAGTAGTAAATACAGTTCACCGTATTCTGGCTGAATTGGGACTGGAAAAACGGGAAAGTTCTACTTTGTCGCTGTCCGCACTTTAATGAATTGAGGTGATGATGTTGCGATCGTCCGCAGCTCGATGGATCGTTGGCGTGGTGCTGCTGCTTGCAGTCCTCGCTATACTGCGATTCAAACCGTGGCGAATGGGGAATTTAACCGGTGCGTCCCAAACGACAGCACGAGAAGAACTCAAGGTCGGATATTTACCGGTCACATGTCACCTTACTTGCCCGGTCACGGATTTTGCGACGCGCACAAGCACGTCAACAAGATTTGAATCGCAACGGTTTACTGACTTTCCGACGGTGGTAGAGTCAATAAAAAGCGGCAGGTTAGACGCGACTTTCATGATCGCGCCCCTTGCAATGAAACTTCGCGAACAGGGCGTGCCCGTCAAGATCTGTTATCTCGGACACCGCGACGGCTCGACTGTGATAGTTCGCAAGGACCTCGCCGCGCAAAGCCTACGCGACCTACGAGGCAAAACGTTTGCTATCCCCAGCAAGTACAGCAACCAATATCTCGTCATACGAAAGCTAATGGAAGACCAGGGCGTCGGCGCGAATGAGATCAACTTCGTCGAATTGCCGCCACCTGATATGCCCGGTGCGTTGGCAGCCCAGGCGATTGATGCGTACTTTGTCGGTGAACCTCATGCGGCCAAAGCGGAGCTCGACGGAAGCGGTCGGGTCCTTTATCACGCGAAGGATATCTGGCCGCACTTTATTTCTTGCGTGCTGGTCGTTACAGAAAAACTAATTCGTGAAAAGCCGGCGGTTGTGCGGGATCTTGTGAGGGGTATCGCGGAAAGTGGTGAATGGGCCGATGGGCATCGACTCGAGGCTGCCAAAGTTGTAGCTCCGTACTTTCGACAGGATGAGAAAGTTTTGCGGTACGTCCTAACTCAACCGCCGGACCGGGTAAGTTACCGTATGCTAACACCCAGCGATGAAGAGCTTGGTCGCATTCACGAGATGGCGATAAAGGTTGGCATTCTAAGTAAGCCAATTGCGATGAGCGAGCTAATCGATCGCGAATTCATACCCGCAGATATTAAGCCCGCGAACATCGCCGTGGCGTTGGATGCAACACAACAGTAGATATGACGCAGTTACTGGATCGTCTTATAGCAAAGGCCATTTTCCTGACGTTTGCTGCGGCAGTGGTTTATGTAGGTGTTGAAGAATATTCCTCCCGCCAATTAGCCGCCGGAAATCAGAAACAAACTCCTACAGCTGCAACTCGTGAGGCAGCTTACCGCGCGAGCAATGTTGGCGTCGCTCTACTCGAGCAGTTTAAGTACAAAGAGGGTGCCGATTCTTTCAAACATTCTCTTCAGCTCGATCCAAAGTTATCTCTCGCACGAATCAATCTCGCCATTGCCCTTTACAACGTACCTGATCTTCCTGCTGCTGAAAGAGAAGCCGAAGCCGCAAGTGCATTAATGCCTGATGCTCCGCAGCCGTACTACATGATCGGGCTTATCGCAAAATCGCAGTCGCGTGCTGATGCTGCTATCGCTGCTTTTCAGCGCGTGCTGAAAATTGATCCGAATGACGTAGGAACGAATGTTAATCTTGGTCAGATCTACAGCCAGCAACGCAAATATCCGGACGCCATTGCAGCGTTTCGCACGGCATTGGCTGCTGAACCCTACAACGGTACGGCCCTTTACAACCTTGGCACAGTGCTATTGCGGGCGGGACAGCGCGATGAAGGTCAGCGAGTTATTCAGAAGTTTCAGGAACTGAGGCAGCGAGGCAACGGCACTACATTAGGAAATAATTATCTCGAGCAGGGGCGTTATGCAGAGGCGATCGCGTCAACCGGAGCAGAGGGGGAATTGGTGGATCGCACCACATCGCCAATAAAGTTTACAGACGCTACAGCGAGCTTTTTCACGACCGTCGCGCCGACGGAAACGCAGACTACGACTACAGCTGCGCCGATTTTCGGATCTCACTTTAATAGTGGTGACCCTAAAGATGTTAAGGATCGGATTACGGCCGCGTTTGCTGGAGCTGTCGCCCTGTTCGATTACGATGGCGATCATAATCTCGATTTGTTTTTGGCAAAGGGAACTGAGCAACATTTGTATCGCAATGATGGCGGGAAATTCGTTGACGTCACCTCACAATCTCAAGCATTCACAACAAAATCAGCAGACAGCATCGTAGGTGTTGTCGCTGGAGACTACGACAACGACGGGCGTCCTGACTTGTTCGTTATGCGCGCAGGAAGTCTCGCGCTTTATCACAATGATGGAGGCGGCAAGTTCACGGACGTCTCATCTGCTGCCGGAATCCCGGCGTATCCTTACCTGCCTGGTGCTTGCGCATTTGTAGACATCGATCACGACGGAGATCTTGACCTGTTTGTTGCTGGTTTGGCTGATCTTACGAAGCCGGCCCAGGGCGCTCAGCCTGTCTTCCCGGATGATTTTGCGACTGCGCCGACACTACTGCTCCGCAATGATGGGAATGGAAAGTTCACCGACATAACCAAATCGGCAAAACTCGATGCGAGCGCGCATGCGGTGGCGGTTATTCCAACTGATTTTAATAATCGTCGAGATATCGACTTGATGATAGTTAACTACGCTCAGCCGCCAAAGCTATTCAGTAATCAGCGAGACGGCACCTTCCGCAACGTTACTAATGAGGTCGGCTTGCAAGTGTCGGGGAATTGGACCTGCGCGGCAGCGGCGGATGTAAACAAGGACGGCTATACGGACTTTTTCTTCGGCAGATCTGACGGGCCAGGTTTGTTTGCGTTGTCCGACGGTCGTGAAAAATTCAAGACAGTACCGGCGCCGGACACGTCTCGAAACGCGCGCGCCTCTCAATTTTTGGACTATGACAATGATGGGCTAATCGACTGCGTGTTGCTTACAGACACCGGCGGTCACATTTTGCGGAATCTGGGAAATGAGTGGGGAGACGTAACCGCTCAGGCATTTGCGCCGGATCAGACGAAGCTCGGAGCAAACCTTTTGCGGTTTATAGCATCGGCTGACCTGGATAACGACGGCGATACTGATCTCCTGTTTCTGACCTCGTCTGGAAACGTGCGCGTCGAGCGAAACGACGCCAGTGTTATCAACCGTTCGCTGCGAATTGATCTCGCAGGGAAAGTTAGCAATCGAAGCGGTATTGGTTCGAAAGTCGAAATGCGTGCCGGAAGTCTCGTGCAAAAGTTAGAGAGCTACTCAGCGTTTCCAGCTCCTGCGCCTGCAGAGATCATCTTCGGCTTGGGCCAGCGCGACTCCGTGGATGCGGTACGTGTGTTGTGGCCAGCCGGAATCGTTCAGGCAGAGACGGAAATCGTCAGGCCAGGGAATCCTAAATCTGTTGCGCTATCGCTGTCCGTTACTGAACTTGATCGCAAGCCATCTTCATGCCCGTTCTTGTTCGCCTGGAATGGCGAACGCTTTGAGTTCATCACGGACTTCATGGGCGGTGGCGAGATGGGGTACCTGGAAGAGCCGGGCCGCCATAACAAGCCCGATCCAGATGAGTACGTTCGAATATCCAGCGAACAATTGAAAGAGCGTAACGGGCTGTATGAACTGCGGGTTACTAACGAACTGGAGGAGGCGCTGTTTGCTGACCAATTCCAGTTACTGGCAGTGGACCATCCTCTTGATACGGACATTTATCCAAACGAAGGTATGACCGATCCTCCACGGCGCTTCAAAATATTTGTAACCCGGGCGGCACATCCACCGCTCCGTGCGGTTGACGAGCGCGGGAACGATGTCACTGATAAGATTTCAAAACTCGATCGTACCTATCCCGACGATTTCGCTCTTCATCGGATCCGCGGTTATGCCGACCAGCATGCGTTGATCTTAACACTTGATAAGGAACCAAAAGCTTTGTCTCGCACTTTGTTGTTGCTGACAGGTTGGACGGATTATGCCTGGTCAAGTGACAACGTCGCGGCTTCACAGAGCGATCAAAAAATGATGCCGCCTGAGCTTCAAGTGAGGGATTCACAAGGAAAGTGGCGCACAGTGATTCCAGATATCGGCATACCCGTTGGCCGTCCGCAAACGGTAACGGTGGATCTCACCGGTAAGTTTCTAAGTTCAAGTCGCGAGGTTCGTATCATTACAAATATGCGCATCTACTGGGACCAGATCCTGGTAGATACATTAGATGATCGTTCGCCGCTCATTACGACGCGTCTCAACCTTACCGGAGCGGAGCTGCACTGGCGTGGGTTCTCGCGTGAAATCTCACCTGATGGCCGAGAACCATGGAGTTACGATTACAATCGAATCTCGTTTACGTCTCCCTGGAAAGTAATGACCGGCAACTACACGCGTGAGGGTGATGTGCGGGAGCTGCTGATCAATTCCGACGATATGTTTGTTATAGCGCGGCCAGGCGACGAAATTAGTTTGTCGTTCGACGCGCGACGGTTGCCGGCGTTGCGAAATGGTTGGACCCGAGACTTCCTACTGTATTCGGACGGTTTCAGCAAAGAAATGGATATCAACTCTGCAAGTCCAGACCAGCTTGAGCCGATGCCTTTCCATGGTATGAGTCGATACCCATACGAATGGCCTGAGCGGTACCCGTTAACGCCTCAGCGATTGGCATACATGAAGAAATACAACACGCGTTTCGTGGGATCGCAGTTTTCATCAATAGACACACTCTTGTATACACGTTAGAACTTGAAGAATTTATGCAACATATCAGGTACTCAGTAGCAGCATGTCAAACAGACTCGCCAAATCCTCTGGATCGCAAGGCAATGCGGGCCAACACAGATCGTATGCTGTCGATGATCGATTCCGCAGTCGCAGGAGCAGCGCCGTTTGTGCCGGTGCGTTTAGTTGTTTTCCCTGAATTTGCCCACGCTGCTCCAGTTTTTTCTGAAGCTGCGCAATTGTTAGAGAAACTCGCCATTCGGATTCCGAACGAACATACAGAATGTCTTGAACAGAAAGCACGCGAGCATGGGATTTATATTCAGAGTGGCTCAATGCTGGAAGCTGACGAGAAGTGGCCAGGACATATTTTCAATACCACGTGCTTAATTGGACCAGAAGGCATCCTGTACAAATATCGAAAGGTTAATACGTGGATTCCTTACGAGGTCCATACAAGTCCACATGATCTCGAAGGCTATGACGAGCCATTATTTCCGGTTGCTGATACGCCAATTGGGAAGATCGGGTGTGCCATCTGTTACGACTGGCTTTTTCCCGAAGCAATGCGACAACTAACTGCGAACGGTGCAGAAATTCTTTTGCGAGTTTCTGCGTACATGGACCCATGGGGAGCGACGGAGCCTATGGCCTGGTGGACCGTCATCAACCGGGCACGCGCTATTGAGAACATTGCATATGTCGTCGCAGCCAATCAGGGCGCGAGCTTAAAACACTATCCTCCTTACTCCTGGCCGGGAGGAAGTCAGATTGTTGACTTTGATGGTCGATTGCTTGCCGAGGCCTCACCGGGACCGGGGGAACGAATAGTCGTTGGTGCGATCGACATTTCGGCTCTGCGTCATGAGCGTGAATCACGACGCGGCCACCACATGATTGCTCATCTGCGCACTGAAGCCTACCCGGTTTACAAAACCCATCAATACCCACCAAGTCTGGGGGAGGGGAACGAAGCAATCTCATACGAAAGAAACAATGAATTGATTCAGGAAGCAAAAAAGAATTGTCAGTGAAGCAGGTCAGTACCACCGCGCGGTAGCGGGTGACTCTTGACATTGCCCGTAAGTCGGACTGCGATAATCCAGTGAAATAATCGTCACTCAACCAGCGCCGGATGCAGTCAGTACTGTAAGGCAGTAGCGTCGGGTCGCCGTTGAATTTCACTAACAAGTAATAAAACAACTCACGCGTTAAACCTCGAAGCTGCTGCATCTCTTCACTGCTTGAGCTACAGCCTCCACTGCAACCCGACGCTGTCGTTTTAGGGTACTGACAGGATCCGGCGCTGGTTGAGTGTTGGGAGGCCTGGCAGTGCACCAATGTCCCTTTCTCGCAGAAATGTTGACAGAACTGTGAGCGCGCTCATATATTTCATGAGTGTACTCATAAATAGTCGTATGCCCGCTAAAAAGAAGACTACAACAAAACGCGAGGGCGCTTCCAGGCAGAAAGGTCGATCTATTGGCACCCGCGCGCAAAATAAACAGGCAATCCGCAGACGTATTGTGAAGGCCGCTTTAAACCTTTTTCAGACAAAGGGTTTTGACGGCACAACAACAAGGGCCATCGCGCAAAAAGCAGGTATCGCAGAAGGCACTGTCTTTAATTACTTCCGGACAAAAGAAGATATCGCCCTGTATTTCTTTGACCAGGAGGTCACGCACGCAATAGCAACCGTCCGTGCTGATCCACGTCTGCGTAAAGCTCCCCTGCAGGAAAAACTGTTTACCCTCGTTCACAGTCAACTCGAATACCTGGCGCCATATGAGCGATTCATAGGCGCCGCATTCGTGCACGCATTAAAGCCTGCGTCACCACTCGGTCCTTTCAGTCATCGAGCGATGGAGCTAAGACACCGGTACCTGGCCTTCGTTGAAGAACTAATTCAAGAATCGATTCCGGAGCAGAAACGGAACCCGCTTTCGTTTCTCGCTCCAGAGGTGTTTTGGATCTATTACCTCGGCGCATTGCTTTATTGGCTACACGATTCGTCTGAGGGAAAGCAGAGCACGCTGGCATTCCTGGATCGTTCTTTGAATATGGGAGTATCGATGTTGAAAAAAGGGAAGCGCTAATGGCACCGTCCAAAAACACTTCAGTACGACGGGCGCTGAGCATGGCTGCCATGGGAGCAGATGTTGCCGGTAGTTATCTCGGATATGCATTACAGCGCGCATTTCTTGGCGAGGATCAAAGTAAAGCTAAACTGAAATCGACTCATGCTCGGGCGGCTCGCAGGATGCGCGACGAAATGCAATCGCTGCGCGGCGCGGCAATGAAAATCGGTCAGACATTGAGTCTGCAAACGGGCACCCTGCCGGAAGAAACTCTTGCTGAGTTGGCCGCGTTACAAATGCAGGCGCCCGGCATGCATCCATCACTGGTACGAGTGCAGATCAAACAAAGCCTCGGCGCCGAGCCGGAAAAGATCTTTAAACAGTTTTCTCCCGAACCTTTCGCTGCCGCATCGTTGGGTCAGGTGCATCACGCAATCACTAAGGCCGGTCAGGAAGTGGCAGTTAAAGTTCAGTATCCTGGCATTCGCGATGCTGTGGCGAATGATTTCAAACTATTTCGCACCATATCAAAACCGGCGCAGGCGTCTGGCCATGTTCCAAAAACCGCGATTGACGAAGTCGAGGAACAAATTCTTGCTGAAACCGACTACAGGCGGGAAGCTGAGAATATTGAATTCTTTCGCAATCGATTGGCCCCGCTGGAATTCGTCACGGTTCCAAGCGTTTACCCGGAATACTCATCAGACAAAGTTTTGACGATGTCACTATTAAGGGGTCGGCATTTGGATGACTTTCTTTCCGCAAGGCCTTCGCAAAAGATCAGGAATGTATTGGGCTCACACCTGTTTGAACTATTTTATTTTCAGGTGTTGAGCGTTGAGGCGCTCCACGCCGACCCGCATTGGGGTAATTACCTTTTCAACAGCGAAGGCGGTATTGGACTGGTCGACTTTGGTTGCGCAAAATATCTTTCGCCCAAGACTGTCGCTTACTTGCGAAGTGTCTTTCTTTATTCTGGTTCAACTCATTCGGCAGCCTTTAGTCGCCTTGTGGAAATCCATTATCAAGCCATGGGGAGAAAGTTGCCGCCCGCGACGCGTCGTGCGGTGATCGCGTTTGCAGATAATTTCTATCGCATAGTCTATCCGCCGCTGTCAGACAAGGACGATCTTTTTGATTTCAGTGACAAGCAGTTTTTGCAGGACTTTTTGAGTGAGTCAAAAAACCTGTTTCGGACCAAAGGAGTGCTGACCGACTTAATCTTCATGGGGCGTGCGGAAATGGGCCTGTATCAGACTTTGCACAGGCTAAAAGCGAAGGTGCATACAAGCAGGATTGTCAGACGGTACTTGAAATCCGCATGCTGAAGCGGTCTACCTTACTACCGTCAAAGATTCTTAATTTGGTGGAAGTTTGTTAGAGCACAAAACAATGAGCCACGGTTCGGCACTGTTAGATAGCGTTATAACGCTTCCTTTGTTGCGCAAATTTCGCGCTTCGTTGTAAGACAGTACCAATGGTGAGACGACCAGTTCAAACACTAGAATCAATCCGGACTGATTTTGACCGAATTGCTTTACTCCCGAGCGATACTTGGGACCACAACTCGCACTATTACATGTACTTGTTGAGTCACATTCCTGACGGATGCGAACGGATTCTTGAAATTGGTTGTGGCACAGGTGAATTCTCTAACTTGCTCGCTCGTCGAGGCACAAACGTTATGGCGATCGATCTATCTCCGCAGATGATCCATCGGGCACGCGAGCATACACAGCTCCACTCGAATATTGATTTCGTGGCAGCTGATGTTATGACGTATGAGTTTCCCACAAATCACTTTGATTGCATCGCGACGCTCACAACGATCCACCATCTGCCACTTGAAAAGATACTTAAAAAGATAAAAGAAGCGCTGAAACAGGGCGGGATATTTCTTTGCCTCGATCTGTATCAACAGTCACGGTTGAGTGATCTATTTATCGACGCGGCCGCTTATCCTATGAGCCGCGCCTTCAGATTCATTAAAACCGGAAAGCTTAAACCGTCGAAGGCGTTGCGAGACGCATACGGCGACCATGGAAGAACAGATACGTACCTCACGGTTCCGGAGATTAAGCGAATGTGTGCCGATATCTTGCCAGGGGCGTTGGTCAAGAGACACTTGTTCTGGCGATATTCGATCGTTTGGAAGAAGTGATTCCGATTGCTATTTGGAGAGCTTCAAAACTCGAACCATTCTGACACGACGTCAGAACCGTAGTGCGCTAGCGTTGGGTCATGCCATTGCCGATTTTCCATTTTAGATTTGCCTCAATCGAGCGAACGAATCGAAAATCAAAAACCCGCAATCACCAATCACAGAACCCGATGCTACCGCGTAATGGTTCTGACTTCATCCGGCGTTGATTGACGAATCGCCATCGAATCTTGCTCATGTACCTTATAATGCACCCTCATGAAAACCAAATTAGCGTTTCTGCTGGTCTTATGCACACCAATCGCCTCATTCGCGCAAACGCCTGATCGGCAGCAGTTCATCCGCACAGAAGCTCCGGTAATCGCACTCACGCACGTGCGTGTGATTGACGGAACCGGCGCGCCTGCACTAGACGGGCAAACAATCGTTATTAGCGAAGGGAAGATTCAATCAGTTGGCCCAAGCAAGGATGCGAAACCCCCGGTGAATGCTCAAACCCTCGATTTCGAAGGCTACACGGTGCTGCCGGGGTTGGTTGGCATGCACAACCACATGTTCTTTCCGATGGGTGGATCGCCGCCGATGTACTCAAACATGGGAAGCAGCTTTCCGCGTCTGTATCTCGCCCTTGGAGTCACCACGATTCGCACCACCGGCAGCGTTGCTCCCTACACTGATTTAGAAATCAAACGTCTGATCGATGCCGGTCGCATGATTGGGCCAAAAATGTACGTGACCGCTCCATACCTTGAAGGACACGGCTCGTTCACTCCCGTTATGCACGAGCTAACTGGCCCGGACGATGCGCGACGCATGGTGAACTATTGGGCTGACCTTGGCGCTACGTCCTTTAAAGCCTACATGAACATTACGCGTGACGAACTTCGCGCCGTCGTGGAAGAGGCACACAAGCGCAGTCTCAAAGTGACAGGCCACCTCTGTTCTATCGGCTTTCGTGAGGCCGCAGAGATCGGCATTGATGATCTTGAGCACGGCCTAATGGTGGACTCGGAATTTGTACCTAACAAACAGCCGGATCAGTGTCCGCCCGGAAGTGCCGTCAGTGGCAGCTTGCGGCAACTTGACCTAAACGGAGCCGCCGCGCAGCAAACAATTCGCACGCTGGTAGAGAAGAAGGTCGCGGTCACCTCCACGCTGCCGGTTTTTGAAGCCGCCGGTGCACCGCTGAGCCAAACGGGAATCGGTGCTGCGAGCGCTTTACTGAACCCCCGCGTACTGAACGTAATGTCCACTGACGCCCGCGTTCGTTATCTGCAGGCACGCGCACGAGTTTCCTCCGAGTCGAACTACGTGGCACTGTTACGAAAAGCCATGGATTTTGAACGAGCATTTGTTAAGGCGGGAGGCTTGCTTCTAGCCGGGCTTGACCCGACTGGCAATGGTGGAATCGTCGCAGGGTTTGGCGACCTGCGTGAAGTCGAGTTATTGGTTGAAGCCGGATTTACACCTGTTGAAGCAATTCAGATCGCAACTTTGAACGGCTCTAAATTTCTTGGTGCGGACAGTCGTATCGGCTCGATCACCCCGGGGAAGCAAGCCGACCTGATGGTGGTAAAAGGAAATCCAGCAAGTAATATCGCTGATATTGAGAAGGTCGAGATCGTTTTCAAAGATGGAGTGGGTTACGATTCTGAAAAGCTGATTCAATCGGTGCAGGGACTCGTAGGGATTCGATGAGCCGCAAAAAAGCACATAAGACACAAATAGGAGTCGTCAGCTAAGTATAGGTGCCGCTAACCAGGAGCGTAGATGTCGCAAGGACGTTTAGCAATATTAGTAGGTGGTGGACCAGCACCGGGTATTAACGCGGTTATTTCAGCTGCCGTCATCGAAGCGATCAATGAGGGCTTCGATGTCATCGGAGTCCCAGATGGGTTCAAGTGGCTGATTCGTGGAGACACTTCAAAACCGCGGCCGCTGCAAATCGAAGACGTTTCACGCATCCATCTTGATGGTGGCTCGATTTTGGGAACGGCTCGCGATAACCCGACCACTTCCGAACAGGCTATACGCTCAGTCGTCGAATCATTTGGTACGTTGGGGGTGACACACCTCGTAACAATTGGAGGTGATGACACTGCTCTTTCGTCTTCGTTTGTAGCTGAACGCTCAGGTCACAAAATACATGTGGTTCATGTCCCAAAGACGATTGACAACGACCTGCCGCTTCCCAGTCACATTCCAACATTTGGATATCAGACTGCGCGTCACTACGGCGTGGAACTGGTCCAGAACTTGATGTTAGATGCGCGCTCAACGAAACGCTGGTATGTCGTTGTCGCAATGGGTCGGAAAGCGGGTCATCTGGCGTTAGGTATTGGCAAAGCTGCCGGAGCGACGCTTACGGTTATTGGAGAAGAGTTTCAACGCGAGACGATCGCTTTTTGCGACATCTGTGACATTGTGGAAACGGCAATCATTAAACGCAGAGCCATGGGTCGTCCGTTCGGAGTTGTAATTCTCGCTGAAGGTCTCATCGAAAAGTTGGACCCACGTGAGCTGAAAGAGCTACAGGATGTTGAGCGAGATGATCACGGCAACATACGATTTGCCGAAGTCGATCTTGCTCGCAAGGTGAAGGCAGAAGTGCAGGGAAGATTAAGCCAGCGAGGTCTTCGAGTGACAATTGCGAACAAGAACATCGGTTACGAGCTACGCTGCGCCGACCCGATCCCTTTTGACGCCGCTTATTGTCGCGACCTTGGCTACAGCGCCATCCGATTTCTGCTCGAGGGCGGAACTGAAGCCATGATCAGTGTTCAGGGCGGACGCATGGTTCCAATGCCGTTCGATCAAATTCGTGAACCTGGCACGGGCAAAACAAAAGTTAGATTGGTCAACGTAGAGAGTGAAGGATATCGCGTTGCTCGTGAATACATGATCCGGCTTGAGCCGAAAGACTTCGAAGATCCAACCTGGGTGGCAAAGTTGGCAGCCGCCGGGAACCTTACGCCCGATGAGTTTCGCAACAGGTTCGGATACTTCACTGGACGTATTGTTTGATTAGTTATGGCACCTAAGAAAGTAGGAATTATCGTTGGCGGAGGACCCGCACCCGGCACCAATGGTGTAATTTCCGCCATCGCGATCGAGGCAATCAAGGCTGGGCGGACAGCCATTGGTTTTCATGATGGCTTTGATTGGCTCGCGCAACGGTATACCGACGAACAGCACGAGCTGACTATCGACGAGGTATCAAGGATTCACTTGCAGGGTGGGGTCTCGCTGGGTACCTCCAGAACCGATGTCACGAAAGAACCGCAGATGATGGAAAACACCATTGCAGCGCTTAATAAACTCGGGGTGGAAGCACTGGTGACAATTGGAGGGGACGATCTCGTCAGAAGTTCAGCTGCTATTGAGAACGAAACGCAGGGCTCCATCAAACTCGTACTGGTACCAAAAACGATTGACAACGATCTTGTGTTGCCGGGCTCGGTTCCAACACTAGGATATGAAACTGCTCGGCACGTAGGCGTTGAGCTAGTTCAGAGACTAATGGAAGATGCGCGCACAACAGGGCGTTGGTATCTTGCTGTCACGATGGGCCGGCCGACCGGGCATCTCACACTCGGCATCGGGAAAGCTGCGAGCGCAACGTCTACGATCATTCCCGAAGAGTTTGGTGGGAAGATCTCATTATCAGAAATCGCGGATATCGTCGAAGGCACAATCATCAAGCGCCGCGCACATGGTCGGCCCTATGGTGTGATCCTGTTGTCCGAGGCGCTAGTCGAACATTTCGATGCGGATGAAATTGCAGAGCTTCAGGATGTGGATCGGGATGCTCAAGGGAACATCCGAGTCGCGGAAATTGACTTAGGTCGGAAGGTCAAAAACGAAGTCCAGTGTCGCCTGGAACGGCGGAAGATAAAAGTTACTATCGTGGATAAGAGCATAGGCTATGAACTGCGGTGTGCGGCACCAATCCCTTACGACGCCGAATACGCGCGCGATCTTGGATATGCCGCATTTAACTATCTTCTGCGAGATGGATCAAATGCCATGATTACGGTTCAAGGTGGCGAGTTTCAGCCTGTTCCATTTAAACAGGTAATTGATCCCGCAACGGGCCGCGGGCGACAGCGTTTTGTTGATGTAGAGACTGAAAGCTACCGCGTGGCGCGCGATTACATGGTCCGGATTGGCCCTAGAGATTTTCTCGATGAAGCGTCAATCGCGAAATTGGCGCAAGCCGGTGGAATGACCTCATCCGAATTCATGACGCGGTTTGGTAAGTTTTCACGTTGAGTACTGTCGCAGGAATGTAGCCATTGAGTCCTGCTTTCGCTCAACAGCGAAATCGAGCGGTGTCTTGCCATCAATCATTTTTGCGTTAACGTCTGCTCCGTTATCCAGCAACAGCTTCGCGAATTCCAGATCTCCATTCGCCGCGGCTTCGTGAAGTGGTGTAAACCCACTATCGGAGTGAGGCGCATTCACGTCGGCGCCGTGTTGGATCAGTAACTTTCCGATGCGTGGTTGGCGCGCCGCAGCCGCGGAGTGAAGTGGTGTGACCTTCATTGTCTCTTTGCTGGGCACGTTAACCTCTGCGCCTGCATTCAAAAGCACCTTCGCCGCATCCTCATGACCAAAGAAAACGGCCAGGCTGAGCGGCATGAAGCCATCCGGCGAAAAACTATTCACGAGCTTCGGATCCTTTTCGAGCAATTCACGAACACGATCGGTGATGCCGGTCGCCGCGGCCTCAAAGATAGTTAGCTCGCTTCCAGTTGCCAGCAGAATCTCGACGACCTCAGGTTTGCGGTAGTAAGTCGCTTTCATTATGGCTGAGACGCCGTTTTCATCTGCCGCTTTGGCAAGCGTGGGCTCAGCCTTGAGCATCTCCCGAACAACTGAAACGTCGCCCGCAGTTACTGCGTTCAGGAAGTTATCTTTCATGGCATTATACTGAGTGCTGAGTTCTGAGTTCTGAGTTAGTTGTCGCTTCTGTGTTTTAGTCTTATTTCGTGGATCGCCTTTATGGTCCAAGGACATACTCCACTAAATTACATGAAAATAACGCGAAAAACGACCTCACACTCAGCACTCACACTCAGTACTCAGCACTCGGAACTACTCATTCCCCGTATCCTGCTGTGGCTGCGGCACGAATTCGCCGAGTGTCGCCTGGACCTCCTGTTGCCGGCCGTTTCTTAGAATCGTCAGCCTCACGGTTGTTCCTGGAGGTGTGCTGGCCACCTGATTGCGGAACGTGTTCGGGTCATTCACTTCTAGCCCATTGAAAGCCAGAATGATATCTCCTTCCTTCAAGCCGGCTTTCGCCGCAGGACTCCCTGGTTGGACCTGCGCAACAAGCACTCCTTTGCCTTCCTGAACGTGGAGCTGAGCCGCGACGTCAGAAGTGATCTTCCGGATAGCGATTCCCAGTTGGCCGCGACGGACCTTGCCGGTTGAAATCAACTGCTGCATAACCACGCGTGCCATATTCGAAGGCACTGCAAAACCGATCCCAATGCTGCCGCCCGACGGCGATAGAATTTGCGAGTTGATTCCCACTAACTCGCTTCTGGTGCTGACCAGTGCACCACCTGAGTTGCCCTGATTGATTGGAGCGTCCGTTTGCAGGAAGTCTTCAAAACTGCCATTGCTCAGACCGGTTTGCCGTCCCTTTGCGCTGATGATGCCCATTGTTACCGTTTGACCGATTCCCAATGGGTTGCCGATTGCAAGAACCACATCACCAACGCGCACGCGGTCCGAATCGCCGAGGTTTAAGACCGGTAAGCCAGTCGCATCGACTTTCAAAACAGCTAAGTCGCTTGGAGCATCAGTACCAATAACGCGAGCATCCAGCGTGCGATCGTCGTTTAAATCAACCTTAATCTGTTCCGCACCGTCGATGACGTGATGGTTTGTCAGAATGTAACCATCGCCCGACACAATTACACCTGAGCCAAGTGCTTGCCGCTTCGGTTGTTGCAATGGCGGCGGTGTCCCTCGGTCGCCAAAGAACTGCTGGAAGAAAGGATCATCCATAAACGGAAACTGTTGCGGTGCGCGAGCGCGCAGTTGCGAATGAATCGTTACTACGGCTGGCGCGACCTGATCTACAACCGGGGCGAACGATGTTACTGGAACGGTCGCTGCGGCGTTTGCGTTTGTAGATCCATTGTTCGAGCCACTATTTGCAGGCGCATCTGACGTCGAAGCCAGGTGAAACCCTCTCGTCGTCCCACGATTGCAGCTGGCTAGTACAACCGTGCTTGCCGCGATGATACAAATCACGGAAAGACGTGTTGTTACTTTCATTAATCTGTTTTTCATCTCAACTCCTTAGTATTGACTGCAGCATTTGTGAATGAACTGTCGCGACAGGGTACGCCGTCTGCAATGATCGCGGACGATTGATGGAAAAGGCAGGGCCACGCCGCTCGGCGAATTGAGACCGAACCTCGCGGGCATTCGCACATCAAAGCCACCAGTCAGACGTCAACCGCCTGGACTCACTGGTCACGGGCACATAAAAGCGAACCCACATTGCTATCGCACTATCCGTGCCATGACGATCAAGGCTCCATGAGCGCTTGGCTGTGGCTGCGGAGCGTTCTAGCGACGGTGCCTTCTAAATAGGGAAGGGTCCCTCCCGGAGGGACGCCCTACTGATCTAGCGAAGTATCGTCTCAGTGGGTGAATTGACCCACACGGGTCTTCAATTCAACGGGTAAAACCGCCACGTTGATTCGAAGTCGCGGGTTAACTTCTGCTTGGTCATAATAGCTCGCAGCATTTCAATCGGAATGCGATTTTCTCGCAAGAGCCAATCATGAAAAGCGCGGTCGGTGAGTTTATGCGAGCCGACCATTTCTTTGTGCAGTGAATAAATCTGAAGCCCACCCAGCAAGTATGCTGCTTGATAAAGCGGTCCATAGCTGCCGTCGAAGGACCGTCTGACTTCAGCTGTTGCGTTGTCGCGTTCGTGGCCTACTCTGGTGACGAGGAAGTCAATACATTCCTGCGGAGTCATTTTATCGAGATGAAAACTGAGCGAGAAGATGATTCTGGCACAACGATGCATACGCCAGAACAACATGCCAATCCGGTTCTCGGGAGTCTTGGGAAAATTCAAATCCCAAAATAGCATCTCCCAATAAAGCGCATCACCTTCAGTCCAAAACGGTGTGCTGAATAGACCTCGATAGGGCCTATATCTGGCTGCCATGAATCCCTGAAGATGATGGCCGGGGATGAGTTCGTGGAAAACTGTGGCGCGCGCAAAATGAATATTGTTCCCACGCATGCTCATCATCTTTTGCTCGTGCGCCATTGTGTTAGTTGGGAACGACACCTGAATTACTTCACCACCAAGAAAGAACGGACTAACAAGTTGACGCTCCGGAGTCATCATCTCCATCCGCCAGGTGTTCCGTGCCAGATCAGGAACAGTGACGAGATC
The DNA here is from genome assembly GCA_046727215.1 of Acidobacteriota bacterium. Lineage (GTDB taxonomy): Bacteria > Acidobacteriota > Blastocatellia > Pyrinomonadales > Pyrinomonadaceae > PSRF01. Next base: position 8,390 of record JBKPCC010000066.1, on the reverse strand, counting down.
GTGATCGTCGACGAACTTAATCGCCTCGATCGCCAGATCTCGAATCAACGCCGGCTGCTTTCCCGGTTCGACATACTGTGTCTTCACATACTCCAGGGCTTTATGCCAATCATCGCCATAGCCGAGGGCGGCGGAGGCTTTTTTCATCTCCCGCTCGCACCAGGCCATCTCTTTTTCTGCGATGGTGATCAGCTCCTCCGGCGTGTACGGAATCATTTCCGAACGCAACTCGCTAAGCAGCGCCTCACGCCCAATTGGATCGCCCACAATGTCGCTTGAATCTCCGGCTCTGGCTGTCGTTGCAGTTGGTCTTTGTCCAGCAACGTTCGCTCCACCTTGTGTTGATACCGGACGTTGGCTGCCGGTGGACGGAGTCGCTCCCTCCGGCCGCAGACCAACGATCCGCTCCGCGACAAAGGAGCCGTATGCGGCGATTGTCTGATCGAGAGTCTTGTACGGCTCCTCGCACCACCAGGTGAATACCGGATCGTAGCCACTGTAGAACCCATACCAGTTCCTTAAGTTATTTCTTAGTCCATTGAGGGTAACCACAGCGCGATTAGCAACAGTCTTCTTGATCCGCATCGCATCTGCAGCCGCATCAGGCCGTTCGCCGCCACGAGCTTCTGAACGGAGGCCCGATTCAAGTTGACGTCTACGTTCGTCGACTTGTCTTTTCAACTCTGTCAGGACAGCTGCAGATTTGCCGGCGTCCACCGGTTCCATTCGCCGGCGAGCTTCTTCCAGATCGATGATTGCTTTTGCGAAAGGTAGCAGCGACTCCATTTCGGCAAACTGTTTCGCCTGAGTGTCCAACTGCCTTAGCTCATAATCGAGATGGTTCTTAAAGAGTATGTAATCGACTTTGCCTTCCTGGCTCATCGAATCGAAGTCGAGTTTTTGAATCGCCGCCAGCCAATCTGAATAGAACTGGCGAAATCGAGCTTGACGCGCAGGCGACAAAGCTACCGGATATGATCGCGTCAGACTGCTGCGATCAACCGTATACCGTTCAATCACCCCACGCATTTCGCTTTCCGGAGTGTTGAAGTCTTGGAGCGTAAGTTCTTCTGCGTTGGTAGACAGACTGCGAACTGCGGGTCCACTAGAGTTGCTTCGCTGAGCAACTTGCCCGATCGAATTAATGGATGGGAGGGCTGACACCGCGAGTGCGATGTGGAAAGAAAGCAGGATCCGTAAGCGTCTACGCATTCTGTTCTGTCTCCTGACTTTTGTTGAATTGCGAGAAATTGCCTGTCAGAACTGTGAAAGGTGATGACATGCTACCTCATATCGCCGGAGAATCCACAGATTCCGCAGATTTAAAAGCAGAACGCACAGAGCAGAGAGCAGATAGGCAGAGTCAGAAAGAAGAAAGCGTGCCTACCGCCTGCTTACCTACTGGGCTTTTGCACTGACCATCTTGTCCTTCTTAATCTGTGGATTGTTCTCCTCAACTTGCCCGCAACTGACGGGTTTGTTAGAATCCGCTGGTCATTTTTGATACGATGTTAGTTCGAATAGCGGTTGCTCGCTCTCCGAACCAGGGTTCTAACTTTTGATAGGATGCTCCGGAAGACCTTCGTCATGAATCGAACATGCACTCGATTCTTTAGTTTTTGATTGCTCCGCTACCTTGTGGCGGCTTGCGATGAAGGCGCTCCTATCGAATCCAATCAGCGGTAAATGGTCAATCGTAAATCGTAAATGGTAGGACGCCGGAGTTCTTTCTGGCCACCTTCAGGTCTGTGAGCACGGGGAATTCACTACCATCCTACGACTAACGATGGATCAAATAGCATGAGCGACATTAATGTACAGCTAAAAGGCGGCGCTACGGCGCAACTCGCTGGTCCTGTCACTGTTGGCGAGGCGCTGAAGAAACTCGACCGTGATGCGGCCAAACAGGCGCTGGCCGCGCGAGTTAATGGCCAGGAAGTCGACCTGACATATCAACTTGAAGGACAAAACGGCGAGGCTCTTAACATTGAACCGGTGTTGCCCGCCACGCTCGAAGGTCTCGATGTATTGAGACACTCGACGGCGCATCTGCTCGCCGCGGCAGTTCTGGATCTATTCCCGGGTACGAAACTGGGTATTGGCCCGGCTTTGCTCGACGATCCACGATACGGGTTTTTCTACGATGTGATTACGCCGGCGCCATTGACCGAGTCGGATCTTCCCGTCATTGAAAAGCGCATGCGCCAAATCGCGAGCCGGAATCTGGCTTACCGTCGCGAAGAGATTCCTAAGCTAGAGGCTATACGGATCTTTCAAGAACGCGACGAACCCTTGAAGTGTCAGCTGATCCAGGAGAAGGGCAGCGACATCGTCAGTGTCTATTACATAGATGGCTCGCCATTTATTGATTTCTGTCTCGGCCCACACGTTCCGAATACCAATAAGCTGCGGGCATTTAAGCTTTTGTCGTTAGCGGGCGCTTATTGGATGGGAGATGCGTCGCAGCCGCAGATGCAAAGAATCTACGGCACCGCTTTCTTTTCTCAGGAAGAGCTCGATGCGTGGCTGAAACAGCGCGAAGAAGCCGAGAAGCGGGACCACCGTCGCCTGGGACGCGAGCTCGATCTGTTTTCGATTCAGGAAGCCTACGGCCAGGGTCTCGTCTTCTGGCATCCGAAAGGCGCGGCAGTGCGCCAACAGATGGAAGATTATCTGCGCGAGGAGCTCATCCGGCGGAACTACAGTCTCGTCTACACGCCGCACATTGCAAAAAGGGAGCTCTGGAAAATAAGCGGTCACGAGGAGAACTACGCGGATTCGATGTTCGCGCCGACGAAGCTCGAGGAAACGGAGTTCCGCCTCAAGCCGATGAATTGTCCGTTCCACATCGGAATCTACAAGTCGCAGCAGCGCTCTTATCGCGACTTACCACAACGCTACGGCGAGATGGGAACGGTTTATCGCGGTGAGTTGTCGGGTACCTTACACGGTTTGATGAGAGTTCGCGGTTTTACCGTTGATGATGCGCATTTGTTTTGCACGCCGGACCAGGTTCGCGCAGAAATCGATGACTGCGTCGATTTCGCAACTCAGGTGCTGAAAACGTTTGGCTTTGAAAAGATAAAGTTCGAGCTTTCCGTCCGAGGCCAGGATACCAACAAGAAATGGCTGGGTGCGCCAGAGGATTGGGCCAAAGCTGAAGCCCAACTTGCCGAGGCGCTGGAGAGCAAAGGTATACCTTACGAACGCATCGAAGGTGAGGGCGCTTTCTATGGACCAAAGATCGATTTCAAAGTCGAGGACGCCATTGGCCGGCTATGGCAACTGGGGACGGTGCAGTGGGATTTCAATCTGCCGGAACGCTTTGAACTTGAATACATCGGAGAAGACAACAAACCGCATCGACCGGTGATGGTGCATCGGGCTTTATTCGGTTCGATCGAACGTTTCTTCGGTGTTCTCATTGAGCACTACGCAGGAGCTTTTCCGTTTTGGCTCGCACCGGTACAGGTTGCCGTCTTGCCGATTACCGACCGTATAAATGATTACGCAACCAGCGTAGCTTCGAACCTGCGGCAGCAAGGGCTTCGAGTGGAGCTTAATCTACACAGCGACAAGATTGGGGCCAAAATTCGTGACGCCCAATTGCAGAAAGTGCCTTTCATGCTGGTTGTTGGCGACCGAGAAGCGGAGCAGGGAACGGTTGCAGTTCGGGAAAGATCAAAGGGTGACATTGGTGTAATGACGCTTGCTGCATTTAGCGAAATGGCACGCGAGCTGGTAAAGACGCGTGCTCTCAACAACAGTCTGGAGTCAAGAGTCTTGAGTCCGAAGTCAGGAAACGAAACATCTTGACTCACGACTCCAGACTCCAAGACTCCCGATTCAAAACAGGAGGTGCAGAATAGCTACAGGCTTTCGCGGTCGCGGTCAGCGTCCTGACAATAGGCGTTTGCCGCCAGTTCGCATTAACGAAAGAATTCGAGTGCCCGAGGTGCGCGTCATCGGAGATGAGGGCGAGCAGCTCGGGGTAATGGACATTCGGGACGCCATTCGTACAGCCAGGGAAAGAGGTTTGGACCTGGTCGAAGTGGCTCCCACTGCCGATCCGCCGGTTTGCCGGATTATCGACTTTGGAAAATTCCAGTACGAAGCGAAAAAGAAAGCTAACGAGGCAAAGAAAAAGCAAGTCACGATCACGGTTAAGGAAGTGAAGTTTCGGCCGGGCACTGATGATCATGACTATCAATATCGCATGAAGCACGCACGCGAGTGGCTCGAGGAAGGCGACAAAGTCAAAGCAACAATCTGGTTTCGCGGGCGTGAAATGACGCATCGCGAGTTAGGTGCGCGCATTCTAGAAAAGCTGGAGACGGATCTGTCGGATGTCGGTGAGGTTGAGGCCAGGCCGCGCATGGAGGGAAACCAGATGTTCATCATTTTCGGTCCCAAGCGGCACAAGGGCACGACCAGACCCGAGACACATTAGTCGGATTCAAACAGGAATAAGATCCAAAGAAAACAAAAAACCGATTGCGAGGAGCCAATTGGAAATCGGGAATTGGCAATCGGCAATGGAGAAAGACATGCCTAAACTAAAGACAAAAAAAGCGGCGGCCAAGCGTTTTCGGCTTACTGCCACCGGTAAGATTAAGCGAGGTCACTCGCATGCCCGTCACATTCTGACCAAGAAAACGAATAAGCGAAAACGGCTACTTGATATCGATACGCTTGTTTCTAAAGCCGATCAGAAACGCGTTGAGGCGACGTTGCCATACGGAAGAGATTAGTCAGAAAGCTCTTTGGAGTGCTGCGACTTGTCTCAGCTTTTCATGGTCAGGGGCATTCCAGTTTAAAAGCTGCGACAAGTCGCAGCACTCCAAAGATCACGATTAAGAAAGGGGTTTTACGATGCCTAGAGTAAAACGTGGAAACAAACGTCTTGAGAGACGCAAAAAGATATTGAAGCTCGCAAAGGGTTATCGCGGGACTAAATCGAAACTCTATCGCTCTGCCAAAGAGTCCGTGGAGCGTGGTTTGAATTTCGCTTATACGGGTCGAAAATTGAAAAAGCGGGATTTTCGCAGTCTGTGGATCGTTCGCATCGGCGCTGCGGCGAGACTGAATGGTCTAAATTATTCTCAGTTTATGCACGGTCTAAAGCTCGCGGGAATCGAACTCGACCGAAAGGTTCTTGCAGACTTGGCCGTCAATCAGCCCGAGGCGTTTGCTGAAGCTGCTACACAGGCAAAGAACGCGCTGGAGAATGAACAACGTAATCAGGCGGCTGCTTAAAAACCTCGCAGTGCGATAGGAGCTCCTTCATGGGAAATGCCGTCCTTTTGAAAAAGGTGATGCGGCTGTTCGCAAGTGCACTTATGTTAGTTGCACTGGCGCCCATCATGATTGTTCAGGCGCAGGCGCCGGAACAAAAACCTGCTGCCGGCGATCCGATCTTAGGCAAATTTGAGGGCGCCGCGAAAAGCACGACTGGCGCCGAAACACGTCTGACCCTGGAGCTGCTGAACGATAACGGCAAGCTTGCCGGGCGGCTTATAACTCCGCAAGGCACGACTGAGATTTCAGAGGCGACTTTCGCCAATGGCAAGCTCACCGTGAAGCTCGGTAAGGACAAACCAGCCGGCACGATCACTGCTCAGCTCCAGGATGACAAGCTGACTGGTGAATGGGTTGACGGAGGACAAAAGAGAATAATCGAGTTAAAGAGAGTTGTTGCCGCCGGCGGTGACTCAGCTCCAGTACCCGTACGAGCTGATCCCTTTTCGCTCACCGGAGAGTGGGATGGTCTTGCCGATGCACAGGGACAAGGGTTTCCCTTCACACTGACTTTGAAACTGGATGGCGAAAAGGTGACTGGTGAAAGCAACTCATCGCTCGGCGTTGGAACAATCACCGGAACGTGGAAGGACGGGAAGTTGTCATTTCAGATCGATTCCTCGAGTGGCCCAGTCGTGATGAGCGCGGTTATTAAAGATGGTGGCCTCGTTGGCGAATATGATTACGCTGGTCAGGTGCAAGGGCGGTGGGTAGCGAAAAAGAAAACACCGTAACTACAGAAAGGGCCGCAGGTGGAAGGTAACCAGGATCCTACTAATCAAGTTGAATCAGCACGCAAAGCGTTCGAGCAGGAGTTCGGACGCTTTGCCCGCTTTACAACTGCTTCGAACGACCTGCGGCTTACCCTGACGGATGCACTCGAGGAAGAGCGGCTCCTCCGCGAGCTGAGAACACGTCATTTGGGAAAAAAGAGCGCCTTGGCGGCTGCCAAGAAGTTGATCGGCCGAGTTGAACCGAACCAACGGGCAAGCTTCGGCCAGTTAGTCCAAAAGACTGAATCAGAAATTGTTCAGGCGATTGACAATGTTGAGCAACGACTCGGAAGTCTTATTGAGTCTTTGCGAACAGAACGTGACAGCATTGATGTTACTTTGCCGGGTCGGCGCTTGAGGTTGGGGCATCGTCATCCCATTACTCTTCTACGCGAGCGGATCGAAGACATCTTTGTAGCGCTGGGATACGCAATTGAAGATGACCGAGAGGTTGAAACAGATTTCTACAATTTCGATGCGTTGAATATTCCCCTCAATCATCCGGCGCGTGCTCCGCAGGATACGTTTTACACAACCGATGGTTTTGCCCTGCGCTCGCAGACGTCAACGGTACAAATTCATGCGATGCAACGGCGCGGTGCGCCGGTACGCATGATTGCTCCTGGTCGAGTGTTTCGGCGCGACACACCTGATCCGACGCACAATCCGATGTTTTTTCAAGTAGAAGGTCTGTGCGTCGATGAAGGGATCACCATGGCCCACTTAAAGGGCACAGTTGCCGAGTTTTTGCGTCGTATGTTTGGGCCGGCCACGGTTACTCGGTTTCGTCCTTCATACTTTCCATTTACAGAGCCTAGCGCAGAATTTGATTTCAGCTGTTTTAACTGCGGTGGAAAAGGTTGTCGTATTTGCAAGTATTCAGGTTGGATTGAGCTCGGTGGGTCCGGAATGGTTCATCCGAATGTGCTCCGTGCAGTGAATGTGGATCCTGAGCGCTTTTCAGGGTTTGCTTTCGGGCTGGGCATCGATCGGATGTGCGCCTTGATGTATGGACTCGACGACATTCGATTACTGTTTGAAAACGATCTTCGGTTCCTGTCTCAATTCGCCTGAGGATTAGTTCGAGTATTTTCGTGTTGTTTAGTGTGATTTCGTGGATGTGTATTCGTTCCGCGACTTCAGAAACGATCCATGAAATAACACGAAATAACACGAAACCAAGACGAGATGTTCATTAGTTACAACTGGTTACGCGAGCTGACTGACACGAAATTGTCTCCGGTGGAGATTCGTGACCGGCTTACTATGGTTGGTTTGGCCATAGACGCAGTCGACGAACAAAAGGACGATTCAGTTCTGGATGTCGAAGTCCCTTCCAACCGTCCAGATTGCCTGTCTCACGTTGGCATAGCTCGCGAACTGCTAGTCATTGAACCAGGGGTGCTGAGACTACCTTCCGGCAAACAACCACGTGTTGAAGGGAAGGCCGAGGCGCTCACGTCAGTCGAAATTCGGGACCGTGACTTGTGTCCGCGATACGCTGCGCGGCTGGTGCGCGGTGTAAAGATCGGTCCGTCGCCGCAGTGGTTGATTAAAAGACTTGAAGCAATTGGACAACGGCCAATCAATAACGTCGCAGACATAACAAACTATGTATTGCACGAGTTGGGCCAACCATTACACGCATTCGACTTCGCTAAGCTGAGAGGCTCTCGCATTGTGGTCCGGAGAGCTTTTCCTGGTGAGCGACTACGGACGCTGGATGGGGTAGAGCGTGAGCTTGATCCCCAAATGTTGGTGATAGCCGACGCGGAAGTCGCAGTGGCGCTCGCAGGTATCATGGGCGGCGAGGAGTCGGAAATTTCAGCTGCTACCACTGACGTCCTGATTGAGAGTGCGTATTTCAATCCTGATTCAGTTCGTCGCACTGCAAGGCTCTTAGGAATGGATACAGAGGCTTCACGTCGCTTTGAACGCGGCGCTGATTGCGAGAATGTGTTGAACGCACAGAAGCGATGCGTGGAACTGATCTGTGAACTCGCAGGCGGAGTCGCGACCGAAGATGCCATCGACATCTACCCGCAACCACTGCAACCTCGGATTGTCAAACTAAGGCCCAGGCGAATTCGCGATTTGACCTCATTGAATGTTGACTGCGCTGACGTGCGGCGCATACTCAGCGCACTGGGCTTTGTCGAACGAGCCGTAGAACAAGAAGCCATAACTTATGTCGTGCCATCCTGGCGAGTCGACGTTGAGCAGGAAGAAGATCTCGTCGAAGAAGTGGCGAGACATACAGGCTACGACAAGATCGGTTCGGAACTACCGCCTGCAACTGCCTCAGGTGAGTATCAACCC
>JBKPCC010000065.1:0-35383 GCA_046727215.1 Acidobacteriota bacterium | reverse complement strand
CCCGTGCCCCCCTTCACCCCCTGTGTGCAACATTTTCTGTCACAAATCGGGCTCCGCAGGTGTTTCATTGTTGGTAGGCTCAATCCAACTCAGGGGAAGCACCGCTATGTCCAAAAATATTTCGCGGCTTATGGGCTACTTTGTTGGCCTCGCCGTCATCGTCCTTGCTGCCTCAACTTTCTCTGCACAAGAGGTATTGACCGGTAACTGGACCGCGTCATTAGTCCGTGAAGGCACAGACAAGATCAATCTAAACTTTGAACGCCGCAGCGAAAAGGGCGGCAAACATCAAATGGGTCAGACCTATGCTTTCGGCGATCTGCAAGGTTTGACTCGCGAGCAGGCCCAAAATGGCGGTCCTGTCAGCTTCAGTCTTGTACGCGAAGCCGGAAGAATCGATTGCGAAGGGAGTTTTCAAAACGGTAAGGGATCAGGGACGTTTCGGTTCACTGGCAACCCGGCATTTATTGCTGCAATGAAGAGTCGTGGTTTCGATTTCGAAAAAGACTCGTCCGATGCTCGTCGCGAATCTGAAGACCGGCTATTCGCAGCTACGACCTTAAACGTTACGACCGCTCTGGCCGACGACCTGGTTTCCTCGGGTTTCGGTAAACTCACCGTAGACGATCTTTTCAAAGCGGCTATCTTTAAGATCGATTCGAAGTTCATGCGCGAAATGAAAGCAAGCGGATTTCCGAACCTGGATATGGAAGACCTCGTGAAAGCGCGCATTTTCAAGATCGATGGTCAGTTTGTGAGTGAAGTGGTGCAGATGGGTTTCGACAAAGAACCGTTTGAGAACCTGGTGAAGATGCGGATCTTCAAAGTAACGCCGGAGTTTATTACAGAGGTTCGAAACGAAGGTCTTACAAACCTTTCTGTAGAGGACATTGTTAAGCTGCGAATCTTCAAGATTGACAGCGAGTTCATACGGCAAGCAAAGGCTGACGGCGTTCCGCTCGAAGTTGAGAGGCTGGTGCAAAGAAAGCTTGGCGTCAGCCGTGTGGAGAGATAAGAAGAGACACGGGGACACGGGGACGCGGGGACGGAGTGAAAGCCATTTAAGTGGATGGATATGAAGTCAACTCTGAAAGTCTCTCAGGTCTGGAAGGGCGGTTTACCCCGCAAATGGAAAGGTTCTCATTTGACATTTGACATTGGACATTTGTCATTTTTCATAAGTTTTCACTTGTCCGGTCCCCGCGTCCCCGGGTCCCCGTGTCTGCATTAACTTGGTCTTGGCAACATTTGAGCGTTCCAATTCTGAAACTCCATTTTCAGTTGCTGGAACATAACTGGACTCTCTTGTTTAAAATCCGACTGCTCTCGTTGGTCTATCGATAGATCAAAAAGATACTCAGTTGTTCCATTATTAAAGTACTTCCATTTACCACTGCGCATTGCGTCCTGCTTGCCGTTTCGCCAGAAAAGTTTCCGCTCAACGACGCCTTGCCTGCCTGTGATAATTGGTAGCACGTCCAAACCATCGAGAGGATAGCTTGGATTGGCTTTGGTCTGTGTGGCTGCGAGAATGGTTGCCGTCCAATCCATCGTAATTGCCACTTGTTGCGTTGTCTGCGCAGCCGGGGTTACACCAGGCCAGCGGACAATCGCGGGAACCCTGATTCCACCTTCATTCAGCTCAAACTTCTGGCCTGTGAATGGCCAGTTGTAAGAAAAGCGTTCCCCTCCGTTGTCGCTCGTAAAGATTACCAGCGTGTTCCGATCCAGTCCCGCTTTGGCTAAAGCGCGCATAACTTTGCCGATATTGTCGTCCAGACTCTTCATTATTGCCGCGTATGTCTTAAGAGACCCTCCAGCCGTAAAGCCCTGGTAGTTTCCCTTCAGCTTCCGGCTAACGTCCAGATCGTCTGGTCCTTCCCAGGGCCAGTGTGGGGCCGTGTAATGCAAGCTGAGATAGAAAGGTGAAGTGTGAGGGCGCGAAATAACTTTGATTGCACGGTCAGTGAGTAGATCAGTCAAGTAACCAATGCGCTCGACGGGCACTTTGCCTTCTAAGAGGTCCAGTTCGCCAAACGCATCTTTGTGCGTGAAGTAATCGACCCCTCCGCTCATGATACCGAAGAATTCGTCAAACCCGCTTTGAATAGGCCCGAAGTTCGGTAGATAGCCAAGGTGCCATTTGCCCACCAGCGCTGTAGCGTAGCCACTCTTTTTCAGCAGCGAAGCAACAGTGGGGTGATCGGGTGATAGTCCCGCAACGTTGATCCGGTTACCCAGGTTCTTTTTCCACGCAAGAGGCTCCTCGAGTCCAACGGCGACTCGCGCGGGATATCGTCCGGTGATGAATCCACATCGGGTGGGCGTGCAAACTGGCGATGCGGAATAGGCATTGACGAAACGCGTGCCTTGCTGGGCCAGCCGATCCAAATTCGGTGTGATGTAATCAGGGCGCCCGTAGCAACTCAGATCCCCATACCCAAGATCGTCAGCAAGAATGAAAAGCACATTCGGGCGGCGCGAGGCGGGAGGGACCAAGCTGGTTAAGGCTGTGCTGGCGACCGCACCGGCAACGAATTGACGCCGACCGATCGTTTCCGACTTGTTGAGTTTCACAACTTTCGCAGCACCAGCCACGCCGCCCAGATAGTTAACCCGGCAGAGAGAAGCGTGAGGATGATGTACAGAGGCTCCGTTGACACGTGCCGACCTTCCGCAACCATTCGCAAAATATGAGCAACTGTAATTGCTGCGAAAATGGTCCCTGAAGTAATGATGTAAGCTTTCATACTGCGTCTCCTGGGATGAAAAGATTCGCTGTTTAAGGTTTTCTTTTCTTCGCTGACTTTTGATTGGTCCTTTTAGCTGGTGAGACTGATTTTGTAATCGTGGCGCCTTGCGTAAGTTGTCTTTTGTCTTTCACTTTTGCAAAGGAATTGGAGTATGCCTCTTTTACCAGTTTCTTAATATACGCTTTCGGAAAAGTCTCTTTGCTTTTTACAAGGATGTAGCGGTACTGGTTACCTTCGCCTATTAACATTTTTTTAGGGTCGGAGATTTGCGATCCCCAGTAAAACCCGAAATGAACATTCTTGCTGGTTCGACCAACTGCAACGGAACAAAACGTGTGGCCGAGCCTATCAGTCGGTGACCATCCGAACGCGAGCGCATTGTAATTGTCGTAAATTAATTCATTTGCAGTCGGGTAGAGGTCCCAAACAAATTCTCTCAACCACAAGACACGGTCGCGAATGTCCTCGTCAAATGGTCTCAAAAACTTCAACAGATCCTTTGTATCGTGTTTGGCCATTTCAAAACTTGGGCAACCAGCGTCTCACGCCTTGGCAATATACATGATAGTGCTGGCCGAATGTTCGGTTCAGCGTCGGCTCTTCGTATAGCACCACGAAAAGGTGCGTGATAACACAGAATAAGGCGACGTAAATCAGAAGCGGAATGGATTTATAGAACAGTGCCGCGCCAAAAAGAGCGAGCGCTGCGCCAATGTACATCGGATTGCGGACGAACCGGTAAGGACCTCGGACGACAAGACGGCGTGGTGGATCGAATGGCGCCGGCGTGCCTTTGCCAATAAGGGCGAACGTGAATATGCACCAGAGAGCGATCGCCGCACCGGCTATAGTTACCACAACTCCCAACACTTGAAGCATTCCCAGGTTGGGCATTCGGGTAATGCCAGACCACGCCAGCAACCGAGTCGGAAGGAACACAAGCAGTAAGCCGATGAAGAGTGTTGCGTAGGTGGCGGCGCGGACCAGTATCCACATCTCGGCCTCGGACAAATGACGAAGGATCTTATAGCTGATTACGCAGAGTCTTTTTTAAGCGCAACCAAGGTGCCGCGGTTGATTACTAAAAGACCAAGCGCTAGCTGCACTAGTAAGGCAACAATAACGAGCAGCACCAACATTACGGCGAAAGATATTAAACCGGCGGCATACAACTGATAAAGAAAATAGCCAACCGCCATACCCAATCCCAGCGCGGCCAGCAGAATTATAATGGTAGTAGTGCTTCCGATACCTTTCACACGAACCTTAGCGTCACAATTTACACATGTGAGATGGAAAGGAGTTGGGCTAATTAGAACTTTGGCCAGTGTGACAGCGTGGGCACATTCAGGACATCGCGCCTTTGAGAAGCTCTGGATTTGACTGTGGTCTCTCAAACTCGTTTGCGCAAAAAGATTTTCGTGGATCGTTTCATCCTGCATCCACAGGTTACATTGAATTGAAACTAAAGGGCCTAAAAAGCAGAAGCCGGAAAATCGCCGTGCTCCTGTCGTCTGCCTTCTGCTTTTAATCTGATGTGTAATCTGTGGATAGCTTACACTGGTTTGCCGGAAACATGATTCGAGAAAAAGGCAATACGGTGGCCCGCTGGTTCGCGAATGAAGAAACGCTCGTGATCAGGGGGTACCTTGTCTATGGACGTCGGTGCGAGTCCAAGATCTTCAAAGTACTCGTGCATTGCTCGAAGATCCTCAACCATTAGATCAAACGTAGCATCGCCTGCAACAACCTCTGGCTTGGCTATTAGGACCAGATGAGTACCGCCGCGGAGCTCGAGAACAGCAAAGTCAGCCTTATTCACGATTGGACGCATCCCGATCTTTCGCATGAATTGTTCGGTCTCATTGAGCCTGTTTGTTTCGAGGACAACGTGACCTACCCATACCCCCGGACGTAGATCTTGTTTGCTCAAATTTGGACACTCCCTTGCTTAGGCCCCAGGTCTCTGCTGGCAGCGGGCCGGCTGCTAATTCTTATCGGCCGCTTTTAAAAACACGACTCGTTGAAAAAACTCGTCAGTTAGAAAACTCAAGTCCTCAGTCAAACCTCTATTGTTTGCGTAATTTGAAAACTCCATTTCAACAGCCGAATCCTTAACCGTTGGATGTGGGCAAACGTAACCTCTAACATTGAAATACTCGAATGTCGGAACAGCTCCCGCCTTAAGTTTGAATATCCCGTCATACTGCAAACACATCAATCGTTTAAAAGGGACATAATTAAAATGAACACTGTCGAGATTCAGATTACTGAGCTCTTCTTTCTTCAAGGCTTCAAAGCGAGTCAGTCGTTCTTTGTCCGTTCCAAAGATTCCGGTCTTGAGAGTTTTCAACATGGCCTTTGAAACTATGCCTTCATCACGCTTCTCAAAGACGGTTTCCAGTTTGTCTGATTTTAATAATGCCCATCCCGCCTGATTAGGCGACGCGAAGGTTACTCCGTCTTGCTGATAAACGCTTGCCGGATTGATTGAAGATTGACTTTGGGCCCACGCGACATTTACGCAGAACGCCGCAACCACGATGGATGGCATGGCAACTCGCAATGAACTGCGGACCAGCCGCAGCAAATGAAAAATGAAAAATGGAAAAGGTTTGAACATAATCGAGGAACACGAGCCCTCGAATACTATCTATTTTTGCTCCGAACTCGACAGGTGTTTTGTGGTGCCTTCGGTGACGCTGAAGTCCGGAGAAATGAATTCCGCAGTATTCGGAGGGCGCAATGCGCGTGGGTCTGAAGAGGCATTAAGACTAGTTGTGTTCGCAGCACTCTCCGGTAAATGCTTCGTACTCTCTATCATTTTCTTGCTGACAACCATCCCATTTATCATCAGCGCGATACCAACAAAGAATGGGATCACGCCGACAATCCACAAGCGGCTAAGGATTTCGGCGGCGCCTGGGTCAACCTTCCCACTCAAGATGATCCCATGCATCAAAAAGTAAAGCAGAATTGCTAAACCAATACCTACACTACTGGCAATCACGCCTGCTTTAATTTCGATGTAACGCTTTACATCAGGTGTCATTCCCTGTAGGCGTTCAATGGCTGCCTTCCGTCGCATCGCTTCTTCGCCGGAAAGAAACATGTCTGCAACCCAGGTTTTGCCCCAATCAAACTTTTCACCTGCCTCCCGGCTGGCCACGACCTGACGTACTGCAAACAAGTTTGCGCCGCAGACCTTGCAGAACTTCAATTCCTCGCTTTGAGTCGAGCCACATTGTGGACAAAACATCAGCCTACTCCAAACTTACTTTGCAAAGGATACGACGATTGTACCCCTATTGTTCTGATTCTGAGGAACGTTGGTCGGTATAAAAGGGAATTTGGGAAAGTGGGTAAAAGGGAGGAGAATGGGAGAATGAGAGCGCCCGCGAAACGAAGGACCATTGCTGTTCACCCCCTTCGCCTTTTGTCCCTTTTCCCCGCGTTCAAAACTACTCATAGCTCAGCGCTTCAACCGCGTCCTGTCGCGCAGCGCGCAACGCTGGGTAAAGAGCTCCAATGGTGCCGCCAACGATCCCGACAAGCAGTGCGACGCCGATCCAGCGTGGCTCGATCTCAATCGTTAGAGTTGTAACACGCATAACTGCAAATCGGGCCGCCAGGGTAAGGATCACCCCGGCCAATACGCCTAACAAGCTGACGATGATCGCTTCCTGCTCTATCACCCACGCGATCGAAGACTTAGACATTCCCATCGCCTTTAGGATCCCAATCTGTCGCGTGCGCTCGGTTACTGTCGTGTACATTGCCAATAAAATCACCAGCATACTGATTGCTGCTGCTACTCCCACGACGACTTTCATAAAAATGTCCAGAGCAGGCACGCTGGAAATATAGAGTTCAGGCAGATCACGTGTGAAGATGATCTGCTGGTCCGAAAACTGTTTTTCGATACGCGCAGCCACTTCCTCCTGTTTTTCAGGATCGACGCAAGCGACCAGGATTGCTGAAGCCCGGCCGTCAGCTCCTTCTTGCTCCTGCATCGTTGAAAGTGGAATCTTGATGCGCCCGCCGCCCGGTGGTTCATAGACGCCGACAATCTTGAACGGCCGCTCGAACATTTGCACTGTGGATCCAACTACAGCTTGCCGCTGTTGTTGCCAAATCGGATCCACGATTGCCTCATCCCCGCTGATTAGCGGACGGCCCTCGCGCATTTTGATGCCGGTGAGCGCGGAGTATTCACTGAAGATGATTCCATCAATTAACCTTGAGCCAAATCCGGCATCACTTCGGTCGACTGCCTGGCCCAACGGCGTCGCTGCGCGTATTCCTTCTATCCGCGCAATTTCGGATGCCCTTGAAACCGGTAACACGAACGGCGAAGAACCTCCCAGGCCAATCGATCCTGATGCGCGAATCATGATTTCCGCACCAATGTTGGATTCACGCTTGCCACGTTCATGTAATAGCCCGTGTGCAAGTCCGACAGTAAATATGATCAGGAGTACTCCTACAGCAGTGCCGAAAATGCTGACTGCTGTCCGGGCCGGCCGGTGAGCGATGTTTGAAAAAACGAGACTGTCCATAAGTCTTTGTAAGCGAGGACTGCGGTCCAATAAACGTTGCCATGCATTGGGCAGCGTTCGCCACGTCAAAATCACCAGACCAATCGAGGTCCAGAACACGATAGCAGCTTTGCGAACGAGCGCCAGTGTTACGCCCGTTGCTGCTGCAAAACCCAGGGTTTGCAATACGACTTCGGTACTGCCCTCATAAACGCCGATGGTGCCGGGTACAAAAGCAAAAAGAAAATTAATTACCTTCGTCAGCGACTCGATGATGTATGCCTGAGCCACGGCAGGGTGAAAACCAAGTAGTCGTAACGTCACATAGACTTCAACGACGCTTGTCGCGTGCGCTGCCAGATTGCACGCGATCATTCCAAAAAATGGCCCCGGGTGGTGTTTGTAAAAGTCGTAGACTTTTGATTCCAGGTGATAAACATGATGTCGTTTTTTGAGAATGACTTTAGGGCTTAGACGCAACTGAGCCACCTGGTCGACCAACCAAGTCATCAACATTACGCGACGTCGAGCAGCTAGTGCCGCTGCAGCCATGCCGAGAGCAGCAAGGATCGCTATTCCAAGTAGAACGTAGTAAACGAGCGGCGGCAACCGGTATGTAAACAACATCACGCAGGCGCCGGTCAAAATGAAGAAAACTACTGAAAGGTTGTAAAGCAGGTTGTCGACTACCAGGGCCGGGACACCATACGTTAGCGGAATGCGCCTGCGGAGAAGCGCCACTTTGGTGGCTTCACCGAGTAATGGTCCGGTAAAGGTGAGAAAGCTAATGGCTTCGCCGCCCAAACGGGCCGTGAATGCCTGAAGGAAGCTAATGCGTCGATGTTCCGCTGGAACGGCTGCACGCATTGCGATGGTACGCAGAACATGGCGCGAACCGCTGATAGCGACCACAACAAAAAAACCGAACCCGATGCGCAGCAACGCATCGAAGATCGGTTGGACGCCAACGCGATTGATTACGTAAACGAGGAGCGCAAGTCCAAGCAGGAATGCAAGTGCCTGAAGCCAGATAAAGGAACGTCGTGATCGCGCGGATACCGAAGACTCAGGTTCTTCCGAAAGCTCTTCAGATTCGTCTGTCCATTCACCAGTTAACTCTTCTTCGGCTCTGATCAAGGCGCGCTGCTTGCTCCAGTGTTTGCGATTGTTGGACTTGGTTTCGGTTCAGGCAGTAGTTCTCGAACTACTCGGCCTGGAAAACGACGAAATCCTTTGTTCCACAGTACGGGTAATGGACTCCTATCATCCCGTAATTTGCCTGTTAACGCCAGTAGGGTGGGAACGAAACTCAAACTATCGTAGGGTTCCTCGATTAGTGTCGCACGAGGGATCCCTGTTTTCTCACCACCGGCGATCATGAATATCGAGTGGGTTGAGATTCGTAAAAACGAACCGTGATTCCCTCCGGGGTTAAATCCTCTAACATCAAAGTTCCAATGGTTGTTTGCGACGACAAGCAAGTCAGCCTCGATAAGATCTCGTTGGCGCTTCAAAAAGCGTCGCATCAGACGCTCGTCGGTAGATATGTCGGGATCATCCAATGACAATCGTTCGATCGGATGCCGCCCAAGTTCTTCATACAAGCCTATTAAGCCATTTGAGTAGTTCGTTCGATGCAAGGCATTTAACCACTCGAGATCGGTATGCCACTGGCTTAACCAGGCGGCTCGGTCTCCTTGAGGAATGTTCAATTCACTATCTTCAAAAATGTGCAGTGGCAAGTTCGCGCGCCAGGTTACAGGTTCATACGTCAAGAGTCCGCTTGGGTCCTCCGTCAGGTTCTTAATCGGGACATAGCGAAAACTGAGATTCTGCTTGGTATCAGCGCGCGCGAGTATAAGGGCTTGGTTGTCTGGTCCGGCATAAACCCAGACAACATCGTCTGTGATGTCTGACTCACCGACCAGCGGTCGCAGCAATGATGCCGGGAGCCGTGTAGCAATGATATCGATCGGGCGGTTGCCCACGCCTGGCTGTACATTATTCCGCACCACCTGATTGTGCAGGAGGGAAAAGTAATCGACTCGAATGAAGCTTTTCTGTTCATCCAGCTTACCGTCCGCCGTGAGGACGAGGCCTCCAGGCGCTGGGCCAACAACGTAGTTTCGTATTTCATTAACACTGTTACGGTCACCCATTGCGAGTGGTGGGATCAGATCCTCAATGCGATAAGCGGTTGGTACAAAGCCTTGAGGCTTGATCCGAAGCAAGTTCGACAGTACCTGAGTGTACTGACCGTATGATCGTTCCTGTCCCTGCCAGCGAAGAATCTGTGCATGTATCCGTTTGAGTTCATCATCGCGGCCTGCCGCGACTTCCTCTTTGCTTAACTTCTTGGGCTGCTCGTACCACACCTTCTGTTGTTGTTGAATAGCGCGGCGCAAGGCACCCAGTTCTTCATTCAGTTCATTCACGTCGTTCTGCCATTCAGCGCGTCGCTTATCGATGGTCGCAAAGAAAAATTCGAAAGCAGCCGAGCGTATCTTCTCGTCAAGATCCTTGCGCTGGAGCTGTTGGAGCAGAATGTGCAGCAGGTTCAGGTCACTATCCCGGAAATGAATTGAGGCCCGCTCGTTGCCATCAAAATCAAGCATGACGGTCGGGTATGTCGTGCTCTGACCTTCTAAGTAGTACGAATCCTTCGAGGTAGTCGTTATTAAAGGCACGAAGGGGTTCACGCCTTTTATCGAGTAGTCGAGCATCAGCCGACGTTTGGTGATTACGTGATGACCGCCGCCCGCTGGGCTTCCGAGGAGCTTTACCAGATTGTAACCCTGGCTGTAAATGCGAGGGTCACTATTGAAACCGTGATCCGAAACCACTACCAGAGCAGTTTCATCAGCTAACGGACTTTTTTGAATCGCTGTCCATACTTGACCGAGGATTGAGTCGATTTGTTTTAAAACGAGGAGCTGCGATTGATAATCGTTGTTGTGATGAGCGACGTGGTCAAAATCCGTCAGCACGAGATCCAAATAACCCACTTTTGGATCCTGAAGTTTCGCAACCAGCTCTCTCAGTAATTCGTCAGGAATAGCGCTGCGAAGCTCGAGACCCATGGTCCATTCATCAAACACATCCTTTGCGGGCCGTTTGAATTTATTGACAAGACTATTTTGGTAGGTGATGAATCGGGGTCCCCGCTGAAACAGTGAGAAAGTGATGTAACGCCCGTCGTGCGGGTAGGCATCGATCAACAGCGGTATTCTAAGAGAGTCGAGCACTTCGACTGCGGGCATGTCGACGCGATCCCCGGCCGCGGTCAGAACAACAAACGGCACGAAATTCAGGTAATCATATGTCTTCAGCGTATAGCGATCGAATTCCACATTGCCCTTGATTTGTAGGTGCTGTCCGGTCTCGAGCATAGACCATGAAGGCGCGGACAGGCTCATGCCGCGAACATAGAAATTCGCGAGCCTCGAACCATTGTGATAGTAAATGTACTCGATCCAGGGGAGCTTACTTTTTCCTGTGCTGGGATCGTGCTCCTTGACTGCGCGATCGACGAGAGCGAAAGGAAGACCATCAACTTTGATGAGCACGAGCCGTTTTGTTTGCGCGCTGCACACGACAGTCGCAAACGCCAACGTTAGGAGCAAGGCACACAGACGAATTAGTGAATAAACAAAGAGACTCTTAAAGCGAGAAGCCACGCGAGCCAGCTGAGAGAGGTACGTGAGTTGACGCGGAGCTATGGGAGGACCAGCTGAGTAGGTTTGAAAGAGCCCCATGACTATTGCTGGTCGGATCTACCCGCACTGTTTTGCCTGGCACTGGCTGGCGGAGGCTGTGGCGGTATGGTTTGAGTTATGTAGGACTTGATTGTATCTCGCCACGAGGGATCCAGATCTTTATTCTGCGAGATCCGCAGCAGTTCGCTTTTCGCCTTTGGTGTTGCAATGCGTGAGAGACTCTCGAGGCATGTACGCCGTGTTTCTTCATCGTGCGTGCGTGAAAAAATCCGGCCGGCCGCGACAATTGCTTCCGAATCCGCTTCATCGCCGTGGTCCGCGATGTAGGAAAGAGAACGTCTGACATCGTCGAGATTCCATGCGACGTCGATTTGGAAGTTAGATTTTGCGACCTGCCTCAAAAATCTTGTGTGGTATGCAAGACGGCGTGCCACGTCGAGACGAGCTTGCGTGTCAGTGCCAGGATCTTCACGATGAACGTACTTGCCAAATGACAGAACATTGGCAAGGTTAAAGAACATCTGCTCAGTTCGACTATGTTTGAGTGGAACCATCTCTGCTCGACGATCCCGTTCGAGTTTCACCGGCAAGCCATCCTGACGTTGCGCGTACTGTAAAAGCGCCTGGTACTGTTGGCTTGCAAGCTTTGCTTCTACATCGAGATCATTTTCAAGCGGGTTAAGCGATACCCGCTCCAACCGGTTGGCAATTTCACCACGAAGCTCCGGTTCAAGAGAATCGTTGAGCGCAAGCAGCAACTTCAACTGCGAATACGTTCGAAGGCGCGATGGTTGATTGATGTCAATGCCACGTCTGCCTGTTACGAAATCGAAAACGGTCCTGCCCAGGAAATACGGTAAATTGCCGAATTGCGAGAGCGATAAGATGTTCTTTGTAATGTCCTGAAGAACGCGTCGCGACATCTCGCGTTTTTTCGCATTGAGGTTATCTCGAAAATCGACCAGCAACATCGGAATTTTCGGATTGTCCAACCCGTAAAGCGCAAGGGGAATCATCTCGACCGGTTGGGCCCCCGGAGCGTCGGCTGCGACTGGACGATTTTCGTTATCGAAGTACCGCGTTTCTACATAACCCTGCCAGTCAAGTAGGCGTTTATCCGAGCGTGGATCGGAAATGTTAAGGAAGCGACCGCTGAAACGATGATTCAATGGCTTCGTTAAGTCCGTTTTAGCGATCCACAGAAGCGCATGCGTAGTACTGCCATCCGGCATTTGTAGCGGTTCAAAGTAGAGTGACTCAGCTTCAGCACGTTGCCTGAGCAGTTCCCAATTCTGCGCCCGGTCGTCCTTCTCGGTGATTGTCGTCTTTTCGTAGTATGGCTGGAGATTCAGATCATCTACGAGACCGCCGAAAGTCTTGTCTGCAAGGGTTAGTCGCGATTGAATCTCCGCCATTTCTGAGGAAGTAAAAACACTTCGCCCGTTCAGCGCCTGATAGATCGACAATACCGAGAGTGCACGGATGATATGCGATTTCCTGTAATCGCCAATGTTTCGGCTATAGGAACGCGTTGAGGCTTTAATTGGTATTCCGTACGTGTCAAGAAGAACATTTTGTAGTGCGATCCAGAAGATCTTATTCCACACGTCGCTTGATGGCGTAGACAAATCCATCACTGCCGGTGGCGAGTTGTTTGAAACGGTGTGTTTGTTGGCTGCTCTCGCGTAAAAGAAGGGAACTGCACCCAGCATTCGTTGTTTGAAGCTTGGACGCGTATAAGTCAATGGCCAAACGTAGCGAAGCCGGTCATTTTCCGGATCCGGGTCTCCGAGAGTATCCCGAAGCACAGCTACCAAAGGCACCCATTTGTTCTCAACGGAGGTTTCGAGTCCGTCCAGTCTTGCTAAGACAGTAATAAGTTCGGCACCGCCTTCCACCGGCACCCGTTCCATCTTGAATATGGCTGACTCGTCGGTAGTCTGAGGTGTAACCGCTGCAACAGGCGTTTGCGCAAGAACAACGCTATGGTTAACGGACGTGAGGACGAGGGAAAGTGCCAGAAACGTCAAAAAAATGCGTCGGAACGGCTTATACCCTCTCAAAACCGGGGGATGCCGAGCAGTTAGGCTTCTAGTGATGGAATGGAGCCGCATGTTGTCGTTTTGCTGCACTCGTTTAGCGACGCAGTAGGGGAATGCCACGTTTTTGCCGGTCCAACCGCTCAAGCAGCAAAGCTCATGCCGTTAAGCTAAGCCCCGAACAATATAACATTAGTGTAGATGGCCCGGGACAAATTTCCACTGGTTCTTATGACAGGTCTATCGGTACAAGAATACCCCCTCTCCGATGCACAAAAATCGGGCCTGCGTTGTGCGCGGGATGGGTCAATGACGCGAGCGGTTATCATTCATTTGCTTAACACCGCCGCGCGAAATTTAGTGTTTTCTATTCTTTACTAGAGGCGATCCTGCGTGTGTCGCCGGGGAGGGAATTTGCCGCTTCGGTCTCTTTGCCTTCCTTCGTGACCGGGGGGTGCCATCCAGCGCGTTCTAAGAGTGAAATGCCGTAGCGCACCGGCACGGCGAAATTGGAGGCTTGATTCTCGGTGAACATCGCGAAATTAACGGCGATTACACGGCCAGAGGGTCCAAAAACTGGGGCGCCTGAACCGCCTTCTGCGGTACGTGCATCGTAGGCAATCCGGCGGACGGTGAGATCTGTAATGCTCCCTTGTGTAGTATTCGGTTGAATACGTCTTTTGTCTGCGAGGTACCCCAGCAGCGCGTCCATTGACGAGTAGCGTTGCTGGATGCCGCGCGATTCGGAATCGTCGAGAAGGGCCAGCAAACGATCTGGGCCCGATGGATACCCCATCATGACGACGATTTGTCCCACGGCCACTGCATCTGCTTCAGTCTCGAGAGGCAACACCGGAATGCCGTCCGGCGGTTCAAACAGATCCAAGGTGCAGACGGATAAGTCATCGCGTTGAGCGGCCGCTTTAAACTTTAACGGGATTGGCGTACTGAAATTAGGAAAGTACGCCGTAAGCTTTTTCAGACGCGGTTGTCCATGCACACTCGATGTTAAACTCTGTGCACGGTCGTCGGCCAGCCAGGGTTGGGCAATGTGACGGTTGGTCAGTACGAAACCCGAGCCGACATAGAAGCCGCTGCCGACGAATTCGTATTCAGCAATTGCCGCTTTACTATCAGGAGTCAACACAGTCGCATCGCCTGCGCTTTGTACGGCTTCGCCATTTTCATTCGTTTGCGCTTCCGGGTATCTGAGCGGACGGCCCGTTCCAGCCTCTACGAAGTAGTACGAGCCTGCAATCAAGCAAACGCCATTGCCATATTCGCTCCGCAGCTTTACGGCGAGCGACAGACTGTCCTGAAGTTCTTTGGTCGAGCGAACAACCTCGGACAGCTGCTTGTTAGTATCGGCCCCCTGTTGTTTTACCTGGCTTAGCTGTGATCCCTGTTCGGCAATCACTGTCCGGCTCCGCTGCAACTCTTTGTACATCGCGAAACCTATGTAGAGAATGCCGCCGACGAGACACAGCGCAATCGCGAGCGTGATTAGTTTGGTACTAGGGTTTATTTCGCGAACAAGTTCACGAGTGAACTCCCGCAGGAACACCTTCGCGTCGTCGCGACGGGCAGTCGCTGCGGATTCGATTGCAGCAGCTTCTATAAAAGGCGCAACGTGGGTCTCCCGGGCTTCCGGAGGGACAACAGCAGGCAACGAACGAATGGGGAAAAACTGGAGCACGAGCGCGCTTTCATCAATCCGCACCTCGTCACCGTCGTTTATGGGTACTTCGCGCTGAAGCGGCTCGCCATTCCGAGTCAGATTCAACGAATCATCGAAGCCCGTGACCTTGTAGTACCCGTTGAGGCGCTCGAGCTCGAGCAGCACACCACTGTTGGCTGGACGTCTGGGAAGCGAGGACAGGCGTAGCCGCAGATCGCAATCGTCGCAATTTCCGATGCGAATCCGCTCGTCCGTGAGTACTTCCGTGTGTTTATCGTCCCCGGATGAGATGTGGATTACAAGGCCGGTCGCCATAAACGCGTGATTTACAATCCATCCTAACAGTAATTTGGGCGCCCGCGTCAGACCGCTGAAACCATTGCTGCGGTCTTATGAGCGGTCGCCCTGCGCTCGTATTCTACAACGAGTCAATAAAAAAGAGTTAACGCGTTACACAGACTGATAAGCCAGTCTCGTAGTTCCAAATTTCAGCTAGAGCTGATACGAAACGGTTTATATTTCAAAAAGTGTTAGCATATCGATGGAAGGACAGCTTCACATGCCGATTCCGGAATTCATCAATGATCGCGACCGGTTGGAGGAGTTGGCTCCGGTTGCGACCGCTCCCATTCGTCATCACGTTTTTGTTTGCACGGGAAAATCGTGCAGTGCGCTTGATAGTCCGCTGGTAAAGGCGGCGTTCGAGCAGGAACTGTTATCCCGAAAGATGCTTTTTGGAAAAGAAAAGAAGGGAAAGAATCCGAAAGGCAGCGTGGTGCTCACCGAATGTGCTTCAGTTGGTTTCTGTGCGATCGGAACGGCCGTAATGGTGTATCCGGACGGAGTCTGGTACGCGCAGGTACGAGCTGAGGACGTGCCCGAAATCGTGGAAGAACACCTCATCAACGGCCGTGTGGTCCAGCGCCTCGCGCTTTTAACCGTACCATCGAAGGGAATTGCAGCGGAGTCAAAGACAGGAAACAACTGGGAAGTGTGATCAAAACTTAGCCGCAGATTCACGCCGATGACGCAGATCATATGGTTAGGGTGTACTCAGTAGTCAGCTCCGCGTTAATCTGCAGCTTTTGCTTTAGGTTTCCAACGAAGGACAGGTTTTCGCGCCGCACCGGCTTCATCCAAGCGGCCGATGCGCGTTGAGTGGGGTGCGTTCAGAACGAGTTCAGGGTTTTCTACGGCCTCATGTGCAATGGATCTCATTGACGCTACAAACTGATCGAGTTCCTGACGGCCGACAGATTCTGTAGGTTCAATCAGCATCGCTCCTTGCACAATCAACGGGAAGTAGATTGTCATGGGATGAAAACCGTAGTCGATGAGACGCTTGGCGATATCCAAAGTGTGCACGCCTTTGCGCGACTGACGCTTGTCGGTAAATACCACTTCGTGCATCGGCGCACCGTCAAACGGTTTTTCAAAATCTGATACGAGGCCGTGCGCAATGTAACGAGCATTCAGAACGGCCGCTTCGGTCGCTTCTCGCAATCCATCGTAGCCATGTGTCAGGATGTATGACAGCGCCCGCAACATCATTCCATAATTTCCATAGAAGGCTTTTACTCTGCCGATCGAATGCGGACGATCCGAATCCAGTTTGAGCTCATCACCGGACTTGATCACCAGCGGTTTAGGCAAAAACGCTTCTAACTCGGAAGTACAGCAGACTGGACCAGAACCTGGACCTCCACCACCATGAGGCGTTGAGAATGTCTTATGCAGGTTAAGATGAATAACATCTACGCCCATGTCGCCCGGCCGCGCAATTCCCACCAACGCATTCATGTTTGCCCCATCCATGTAGACAAGGCCACCGGCTTCATGGACCACCTGGCAAATCTCTTTGATGTTGCTCTCGAATAATCCAAGTGTGTTTGGATTCGTGAGCATTAGCCCCGCGACGTCACCATGCGAACACAATTCCCGAAGGTGATCGAGATCAGTCAATCCTTCAGAAGTCGAGCGGATAGTTTTTACTGAGAAGCCTGAGAGATGGGCCGACGCCGGATTCGTTCCGTGAGCTGAGTCCGGAATGAGCATGTTACGACGTTTCGAGGTCGAGCCTTCGTTGTCACGCCGGTCCAGGTATGCTCGGATCATCATGATACCTGTCATCTCGCCGTGAGCTCCTGCAGCGGGCTGTAGTGATACACCCGGTAGCCCGGTGATCTCAGCGAGGCACTCTTGCAACTCGTAAATCACCTGCAAGGCGCCCTGTGCATCCTTCTCTTCGGAAAGTGGATGAAGATCCGAGAAGCCTGAAATACGCGCAACTTTTTCGTTCAGACGCGAGTTGTACTTCATCGTGCACGAGCCAAGCGGATACATGCCAAGGTCGATTGAATAATTCCAGGTCGACATGCGAATGAAGTGTCGAATTACATCAACTTCGCTGACTTCGGGCATCCCAATCAAATCATCGTCACGTTGAAACTGCGGGGGGACTATGTCATCGAGGGGTATCTCTTCCACATCAAGCGGTGGTAGTCGATAACCGATGCGGCCCGTTTGCGATCGCTCGAAGATGAGCTGTTCGTTCGGGCTGATGTGGGTGGAAACTTTTGTGATGTCTGATTTCATTTACGCGTTCGACAGGCCATTAACAAGCGCATCAATTTGGTCGCGTGTGTTCACTTCTGTAACACAAACAAGAAAATCGTTCTCGCAATTCGGATAAAAGCGAGACAGGGCAATTCCGGCGTCAATTCTTTTTTCCTGAGCAAGTTTCCGCAGGAGCTGACTTGCGTTCGCCGGTCCACGAACGACAAACTCATTGAATCGCGGGCCTTTGAAGCGAATTGAAAACCCAGGTACTTCCTGGATGCAGCGCGCGGCATAAGCCGCCTTCTGCGCGCACTGCTTAGCTACTTCCTGAAGTCCTTGCCTACCCATTGTTTCCATATAGACCGTCGCGGCCAGCGCAATCAGGCCTTCATTAGTGCAAATGTTGGACGTCGCCTTCTCTCGACGAATGTGCTGTTCGCGCGTAGCCAGCGTTAACACGAATCCTCGTCTACCTTGTTTGTCGTATGCTTCGCCGACTAGCCGGCCAGGCATTTGCCGCGCATGTTTTTCGCGCACCGCAAACAGGCCGACATAAGGACCACCGAACGAGAGCGGTACGCCGAGAGATTGTCCTTCCGCGACAACAATATCTGTATCACACGCGCCGGGTGACTTGAGCAAGCCAAGCGATATAGCTTCCGTTATGCCGACGATTAACAATGCGCCGCGCGAGTGGGCCAACGCTGAAAGAGCGGAAAGATCCTCGATGCATCCGAAGAAGTTTGGTGATTGAACCACGATCGCTGCGGTCTTTTCATCGATCCGGTCACTCAAGTTGTTATCGATCTGGCCGGACTCTTTATCGAAATCGGCGAGCTGCATTTCGATTCCCGCATGTTGCACGTACGTCCTTACAACTTCGAGGTATTGCGGGTGGACCGAACTTGCAGCAATGACTTTCGATCGACGAGTAACGCGCTCCGCCATCAGAACTGCTTCAGCGAGAGCAGTAGAACCGTCATACATCGACGCATTCGCCACTTCCATCCCGGTCAACTGGCAAACGAGTGTTTGAAATTCGAAGATGGCCTGCAGCGTCCCTTGGGATATTTCCGGTTGATATGGCGTATAAGCGGTGAAGAATTCTGAACGCGAGATAATATGATCCACAATTGTGGGTCCGTAATGCGAGTACGCGCCGCCACCCAGGAAGCTGGTTCTTTCCGCGCCCGCATTCCGTCGGGCCATTTCATTAAAGCGGGCGAGCAGTTCCAGTTCGGAGAGGGCGGCTGGTGTCTTGAGATGATCCCGCAGCTGTAGATCTACTGGAATGGAAGCAAATAAGTCGTCCGGGGTGTTGAGGCCGATGGCATTAAGCATCTCGGCCCGTTCTTCGGGCGAGTTAGGAATGTAGCGCAAGTTTACTCGCTCTCAGCTTTCGTAAAATCTTCGTACTCGGCGGCAGTCAACAGGCTGTCAACCTCACCGGGATTGGTCATGCGGATTTTTATCATCCAGCCGTCTCCGTAAGGATCGGAATTGACCTTTTCAGGAGTATCGTTCAGCTCTTCATTTATCTCGGTGACTTCGCCTGCCACCGGCGTGAAGACTTCGGAAACAGCTTTGACAGATTCGACGGAACCAAATGATTCATTAGTAGCAAACTCGTCGCCGACCTTAGGCAACTCCACATAGACAACATCTCCCAGTGAGTTCTGGGCGTAATCGGTAATGCCAATGGTTGCCACGTTGCCATCTGCTCTGACCCATTCGTGGTCCTTGCTGTAATGTAGATCTTCTGGGACATTCGCCATGGAGCTATCCTCTCAATAAATTGTCATGATCTTTGGGCTTGGGTCTTAGGTCTTTGGGATTGCGTCGACTTGCTAACGAAACGTCTGACGCGATTAACAAAGGCCTTAGACCAAAGGCCAAAATCCAATTCAAAAATCAAAAAATCGAAAATCAAAATTACTTATTGCGCTTGTAAAAAGGCGTCTTCACAATCTCTGCACCTATCAAGCGACCACGTACGTCAATCTGAATCCGCTGTCCGGGATTAGCAAACTCGACTGGGACATATGCAAAACCGATATTCTTCTTCAAGAAAGGCGCAGGGCTTCCGGAAGTCACTTGCCCTACGCGGTCACTGCCGATCACAATGTCCTGGTGATCGCGGGCAATACCGCGCTCGACCATTTCAAAGCCAACCAATCGACGTCGCACACCTTGCGCTTTCTGATTTAGAAGTGCTTCACGTCCGATGAAGTCGCCTTTTCCTGTTTTGCAGATCCAGCCCAGGTTTGCTTCCCACAAGGTCGTGGTTTCATCAATATCGTTGCCGTACAGTGCCATTCCCGCTTCCAATCTCAAAGTGTTTCTGGCTGCTAAACCACACGGCAAAACACCATCTGTCGCGCCGAAATTTCCAGCCTCCAACAACTGCTGCCACAGGTGTTCCGCTTTATCGGCTGCGGCATAAACTTCAAATCCATCCTCGCCTGTATAACCGGTACGCGAAATGATCGCGGGGACACCTGCAACTTTACCCTCGGTGAAGTGATAGTACTTAATCTCGGGCAACGCTACAGGCGTCAATCGTTGCAGAATAGAAAGCGCGTTTGGTCCCTGTAGCGCAAGCTGGCAGTAGTCACTGCTTACGTTGTTAAGGTCGACCGATTCATTCTGCCGGTGGGAAGTAATCCAGTTCCAATCCTTTTCGGTCGTGCTTGCGTTTACGACCAGCATCAGATGGTCGTTTGCAAAGCGATATATAAGCAAGTCGTCAACGATGGTGCCTTCCGGCGTGGTTAGCGTCGAGTATTGCGCTTGTCCATCGATAAGCTTGCTAACATCGTTGGAAGTGAGACGATTTACGAAGGCGATTGCATCCGGGCCTCGAACGTCAACCTCACCCATATGTGAGACGTCGAACAAGCCTGCTCGGGTGCGCGTGCGAAGATGTTCTTCAACAGTGCCGGCCGGATATTGCACTGGCATATCCCACCCACCGAAGTCGACCATGCGACCTCCCATTTCGCGGTGAATGGAATTAAGAGGTGTTTTCTTAAGTTGCGGCGCAGGTGCCGTCACACGTTCTCCCAGACTCATCCGAAGCAAACATTGCAAACTTCGTAAGAAAATAGGTGAAAAGGCAAACTAACATGCGCCGCAAAGGCCGTCAAGCGTCGCATTGTCAGGTGTTTTCGAGGTGAGTTGCAACAACAGATCGTTCGGAGGAGGAGTTCTTAATTTGGTGTTTGTTCGTGTGATTTCGTGGATCATTTTAATCCACCAAATCATACCAAGCCACAGGAAACCGCAAACCTAAAGTTGAGGAGTTTAGAAGTTCCGATCGTGGACATCCACCTTCTGCACGGCAAACACCACGCGCATTGTATCCGGGCGGCGGTCCATTGAAGCCGGCACAAATGCAGCATCCTGCCGCAGCGCAATCTCGAATTCCGTGAGCATCCTTCGATCACGCGGCGGTTGCACGATGTCGGATAACGAAGCAGCGCCGTTGCTGAAAACGGTGGCCACAACAACCATGTCATCGGCATCTTCAGGGTGAGGATGAGCATAGGAACGGGTCAGCGCGGCGAGCGCGCCACTCGGATTAAGACTTGGTGACTCTTCAGCGAACGGTGCACGGCTGGCGGCATACACAGCCGGAGTCACGGGTTCGAAAATGTTAGGCACGTATGCAGCCTTGCTGATCGCAGCCTCACGAAGGGCGATGAAGTGTGGACGCAACCCTGCAAACATGGCTGCAAACAACAGTACTGACGCTAAAGAGCCCACAGTGTACGGCATCAACTTGGGCTCGAGCCATCGAGTCACCTGCGTAATCCACGATGGGCGAGGGGCCTGCCGTTTAGCGGCAGCCTCAATCATGACCGCATCGCTAATAGCATCGCTCAGGTCTACAGGTGGAAACGCGTGAGGAAGCGCTGCCAAACGCCTGGTCATGAAGCGCAATTCTGAAAGTTCTGCCCTACAAACCGGACATCGATTCAGATGCTCGTCAACCGCAAACCTCGCGGGTAGTGACAAGACATCATCAATGTAAGGGGACAGCGACTTCTTTGTTTCTTCGCACGTCATAAACGCTTCCGATTTCGAATTGAGAATATCAAAATTTGAAAATCCGCAATTCGCAATTCGCAATTCGTGAGATGGCTGACCGACCCCGGCTGCTCCCTTTTCCAAGGAAGCAACTCCGACAAGGTTTTAGGCTAGACGTCACGGAACGAGCAATAAACGATTCATTAACGGGTGTTGCTGGCCACGTTTTCAATTCGTTACGGTTCATTCCTGGCGCTTCCTACCCCCGCCTCGTCACTTCGACCCATTTGGCACCGAGTTGTTGTGAGCCGGGGTGGGGCAACCATCCATACATTCTCGATTTTGAATTGCGATTGCCGATTGGATACCTTGCACAATCAAAAATCGCCATCCGTAATTCAAAATTCCTTACAAAGAGCCTTCTAACTTTCGCCGCAATTCCTGGCGACCACGTGCAAGTCTCGATTTCACTGTGCCGACGCTGATGCCTAACATATTCGCGATCTCTTCGTAACTGAATCCCTCAATGTCCCTCAAAATCACTGTCTCGCGATACGAGGAACTAAGGCTACGAAGAGCGGAGGTGAGAACGTTCTCACGTTCGTGAGCCAGAACGGTCTGTTCCGGATTGCTGGTTCTTCCCGCTCGAAGGCTCCCAAGCAAACTGCCATTTCGCTCATCGCCGTCCAGCGAAACGGTGACATCGCGTTTCCGGCGACGCCACCACCGCCATCGATTGCGAGCCTGGTTAATAGCGATGCGGTAAATCCATGTTCTTAGATCCGCCTCGCCGCGAAAATGCGCTATGTTTTGGAACGCTCGCAGGAACGTTTCCTGCGTCAGATCCCTCGCCTCTTCGGCATTTTCGGTTAGTCGGTACAGCAGCCCATAGATCTCACCGGACCGTTCCCGAATCAGGGTGTCGAAGGCAGCAGTCTCGCCATTCTTTAATCTTTCAATGAACTTGACCTCGGCTGTTGGACACTCTTCAACCGAGGTCGCCGTGGCAACCTGCTCCAAATCCATCTGCCCGCGGAGGGCTATTGGCTCTCCGTAGCTCACTGATCACCCCCTGGGGCGGGAATCGGAGTAGCTGACGGCCTCTGCCTATTCCCGGACAGGCATACCGTTAGACACCACAGGTTCCGAATTTGTTCCCGAGAGAATTTCACGCTTATTTTGATGCGTGTTTGGAGTACGTCTAATGCCTTTGGCATATTCGTTTCAGAAAGTTCCCACCCAACTAAACCACTCTTAAAGAAGCCCCTGCTTGACAAGTTTTCGTGACGACCAGTAGAGTGATTTTTCGCTAATCATACACCTAAAAGAACGCATCTCACTATGCACACTTGCAAGAAGGAATTACGTGGCTAAATACAAGAAAAAACGGGCAAGGGAACTGCAACACGATCGCTTTCGTGATACCGCAATGACGGTTTTTGGTCGGTTCGGAGACCGCCTGGAGGGGCGGGAACGAACGATTCTATATGTCCTCGCGGGTGTTGTCGCGATCGCCGCTATCAGCGTCTTTCTTGTTCGGTGGAACCATCGGAAAACAGAGGAGGCGCGGCGAGCTCTCGGCCGGGCAATCACTATCTCAACCACCACTATCTCGTCGCCTGGCGCGACCCCTAGTTCCAATCCGAGCTTTACGAGTGAGCGGGACCGAGCGCAAACGTCAGTTGACGAATTTCAAAAAGTGGCGGCCAAGTACGGCGAGCCTTATCACAGTGAAGCGCGTTACTTCGCCGCAACCAATCTGTTGAGTATTGATCGTAATAAAGCAATTACCGAGTTGAGTGAGCTAACAAAAAGCAGCAATTCTGATGTTGCCGCGTTGTCGAAATTTGCCCTGGCGCAGGCATACGAAAATGACGGGAAGTATGAAGAAGCAGCACAGCTTTATAGGGAACTCGCTGGTTCGCCGACGCCGGTAATCACTCCTGATACTGCAAACCTCCGTTTAGCGTTGGTTTATGCCAAGCAAGGTAAGAAGAAGGAAGCATCTGACCTTTTGTTCAATATCGTAGACTCGTCGCGAAAAGCTAAGGGTGCGGATCAGACTCAGTTGCCGCCATCGGCCGCCGCGACGGATGCTGCAAAGGAACTGCAAAAGCTCGACCCCGAAAGATATGCGCAATTGCCGCCCGAAACGCCTTCATTTGGGTAAAAGATCTGAAATCGTCAAAGCTTGGATAATCTGACCCACTCGTTGGTTGGACTGGCTGCCGCGAAGGCCGGATTTGAAAAGTTATCGCCTCGCGCTACGGCGGTTTGCCTCATAGCCGCTAACATACCTGATTTGGACATCGTAGTTCTGCTATTCGGCGGCCGCTGGGAGCTCCTCAAACATCACCGCGGATTCACTCATTCAATCGCCGGCACGATCTTGCTAGCCTCGGTTCTGCCCCTCTTGTTCTATCTTGTTGGATACGTCGCGGCGAAAACTCGATCGCGTCTCAATCCAATTAAGTTGAAAGGTTTGTTGTTGGCGTCGCTTCTTACGGCAGCAACACACCCGTTCATGGATTGGATGAACAATTACGGTATCAGACTGCTGTTGCCATGGAGTTCCAGGTGGTTCTACGGTGATTTAGTTTTTATCGTCGATCCCTTTCTTTGGCTCATCTTTGGCGGCGCAGCGTTCCTGTTAACCGCACGGAGCCGAATTCAGCTGACCGTTTGGATTGTTTTAGGTCTGGTAGTAAGCGCCCTCATCCTGTTTGGTCCTTCACAACGCGGGGGTGTTTCGGATCCTACTTTCATCCGGATATTTTGGCTTACTGTACTCATTCTGGTTGTAGTTCTATATCAAATGGGAGTTGCGCGACGGTGGGGAGCCAAAGTCGCGCTGGCATCATTCATTATTGCCGGATTTTATTGGGGGTCGCTTGCCTACGCGCACCATCTCGCAGTTAACCAGGCCCAACCGCTTGCAACCATGATTGCCAATCAAAATGGTGAAAGCGTCACACAATTAGCAGTGATGCCCACACTTGCGAATCCGTTTCAATGGCAAACTGTTTTCGAAACTGATCGGGCGTCCTACCGTTTCGATCTACGCTTAACGTCGCCACCTGACCTCTCAAAGCTAATACGATATGAGAAACCACCACCGTCAGCGGAGCCGGTAATAAGTAAAGCACTTGAAGATCCTCGCGCCCGAATCTTGATGGATTTTGCAAGGTTTCCCGTCATTCGTGTTGATCCAAATTGCGTGAGTAACACCCTCGTTCAATTTGCGGACTTACGTTACACTGAACCGGGTGGCGGCCGAGGCACGTTTTCTTTAGAAGTGCCGATCGACTGTCCTGCTGGGACGGTTGCTGATCCGAAATGAACCATACCAACCAGATCGAAGTCTTGAAGTCCCTGGCCGAGGCTGCGAAGGACCGGGAAACATCTGAAATCGCAACGCAAGTCGCGAGCGTGCGAGTTTCTCCAGGAGCGTATCTGGCCATTGCAAGTTTGGTTACTTTCGCTTCGGCTCTACTTATGCGATCAGGCAAAAACTTTTGGGCGCTCGTTGCTCTGGGTATTGCCTGGATCGTAATACCACTGCTTGCTGCGACCGATCGGATTGTGTTTGAGCGCGAACGGCTGACCCGCCGCGGTGTTGTTCCTACGCTACTAAGAGTGGCATTTGGTTGGCGCTGGCGGCTGACTGTCGCGGACTTTGAAAACGTCGAGACTAGTGCGGTCCGGACACTGAGACGAGGAGGATCTGTCCGATACCGTTATCGCAGTCAAATCATTGGAAAAGGAATGCAGTTCGTTATCGCGTCTGGTGGCAAGAACTATAGGAGAATGGTACGGACGCTCTTTCCCCTCATTCACGAAGACAAGCTGGATAGTCGGAGCAGGGATCTACGCGATTACCTTGTTGAGCCTCGCTCGCTCGATACAAAAACGAAACTGTCGCACCTGGCGCCCGAAAACATCATCGCTGGCACGTCGACGGATTTTAAGCTGGGTGGCAGAAAAACCGGTGAGTCTGAACCGCTGTCCGAGGCAGCGATAGCCGCACGCTTCGAAAGGGCCAATTTGTTGAGGCGACTCGCAAATGAATTGCGCGTGGCTGGACGGTTGGCGGAAGCAGGCGAAGCGTTCCGCCGAGCACTAAACGTAATTCCTCGTGAGGCTTGGTTAATCTACGATTTCGCAAGACTGCTGAGGTCGCAGGCCAGTGCGAAAGGAGATGCGAAACTCTTATCGAGGGCGCGCGCGGCGTTGCGTCTCGCAACAATCCGGGCGGGAACCGACGCAAACCTACTTGCATTAATCGGTGAAACGACTCTTGAATGTGGAGACATTAGGCGTGCGCAACGGGTCTTTCACAAGGCATTGGACTTTGACGCAAGAAATATTAAAGCGCGACTCGGCCTTGCCGACGTAGCGTTAAGAGAAGGCAAGCTGGCGCACGTCATCCATCATCATCGTGATGCCGCGCTCGTCGCGGCCGAAAAATCGGTGGCTCTGTTTGCGCGGCGGGAAGCCGATTATTACGCTCGTCTGAATGATGATGATGAATACCTCGCTACGGAACTTCGACGCATCAACCTGTTACAACATGCGAATCGAGTTCGCCGGCTCGCGGCAACCATCACAAACGCGGGGATCCTGTTAGCCTTGATTGCTAGCTATTTCGATTCGGCGATTGCCACAATGGGATGGTCTTTGGCAACTTCAGCCGTGGTCGCGTGGGTTCTTTCGTTGATTGGCGTGAAACTATTTTCCGAAAGAGGAAAACAATCCCCCGCAGATGACTAGCCTGACACATTTGCCGATCGTTACTGACGCCAAAAACACATCTCTGCAAAACACACAAAATTCTAAAATTTCTAAATTCTAATTTCTAAATATGAGACCTTAGTCATCTGCGACGGATTTCCTTACTGCCGGTCTCAGTTACATCGGGTTCTTTGTTCGCGGAGACGTTGTCTTACCGTTCTCACGTGTAGTTCGAGTTCCGGTCTTCGTTTTTGTTTGACGACTCGTGCGAGTAGCAGCCCTGCCGCTCGTTAACGTCGGTTCAGCCGCAGTGGCATTTTCCCTCGCAGCAGCAGCTTTCGCCTTCGCACTGTCAATAACATCGGGCTTAGGTGTTACGGTGCGCTCCTGCTGCCCACTGGCTGACGAAACAGCAGTAGTCTGAATCGGCTCAGGATTAAGGAATGCATCCCACCGGTACCGGGCAGAAGAAGGCTGCTCTCTCAATCTTCGAAACACCAGGCTTGTGACTGCCGCTGTTATCCAGTTGTGGTAGAACTCGCCGACAGATGCTAGTTCTGCATCGGGCGCTGGATTCATGAAATCAATTGCGTATGGAACCTCGTCCTTAATTGCGAACTCGACTGTGTTTATGTCATAGCCGAGCGCAGAACAGAGAGTTCGAACATCTTTCTTGACGCGCTCAGCTACCTTCGGCGCAAGATAATCGGGGTTGTGAATGTACTGCTCGCCCGAAAGATAAGGTTTGCGTGGATCGTATGCCATGACCATCACTTCTTCCTGACCCACACAATAACAACGAACGAATTGATCGAAGTCAATAAACTCCTGGAGCGTCATGCACAACGTACCCGTCTGGTCATATTCAGACCAGAGCTCCTCAAGTGAATTGACACGTGACACGTTCTTCCAACCGCCGCCGTCAAATGGCTTCAGGATGGCAGGTAGACCAACGTAATCGACAATGCCTTGCCAATCGAGGGGAAACTCGAGATTGCGCAAACTCTCGCTCACGATTCCGGGAATGTAGTCCTTCTGAGGTAGCAGCACCGTCTTCGGAACGGCTACGCCCAACTTGCGCGCCAGGGAGTAGTTAAAAAATTTGTCGTCGGCTGACCACCAGAACGGGTTATTTATGATGGTGGTTCCTTCAAGCGCCATGCGCTTCAGTGTTGCGCGATAGAACGGAACTTCATGAGAAATACGGTCGATTACAAGATCGTAGCGAGGAGGCGAATCGTGTCTGATTCCTCCCAATTTTATGAATTCGGCCACAACTTCGCCTTTGCCGCGCTCATTAATCTGCTGAATAAGCGCATCGGGAAATGTTTTTTCACGGCCGACCAAAATGCCTACGCGTTTCATAGCTGCAAATGTCCTTTCTTATGGCAAGCGCACCTTTCAATGCGCTAAGGTAATGTTTGAGTGCGAAAAACCAGAATCGAATTTTGTAGGGCGAATAGTCAAAAGGTATCGGAATTCCAAAACGTAAATCCTAGAGATTCAAGGCCCAGAACATTGACTTGCAGCAGTAAGGCAGGTCTGTTGGGGTTGAATTAAAACCAAGGAAAATACTTGTCGGTTACGCGGTTGTCAAACGTAAAGCAAGTGTAGGCATCCGCCCCGCGCGCCACCCGCATCAATAACAGTGCCAAGTGGTGACGCCAAACGGGCTTTTAGCTACCCATGTGGTAGAATTCTTGCGGATGGCTCACTTTCCCATAACAGCCATTTCAATCCAAATCAATTTTTGAAGAGGAGAACTGTTTTTGATTCGAATAGCATTGTCCCTAATGTTTTGCGCCGCCATAGTTGGCAATGCCGCAGCTGCCCAAGTCGTATTTGCTGTTCTCCCCGATGTGAAAAATCCGACAGCCGAACAGGTTGCGGAGTCGGCGATTATGATATACGGCTCACGTCCGGTGCTTGAGCAAATCCGTCGCAATGGTGTCGAGCGGGGAAGAATCACGCGCTTTGCGAGCGACGGAAAAACCGAACAATCGACCTACGAGCGCCGCTTCGTACGTGGTGAGAATCTCGACAAAGATAAAGTTCGAGTCGATCAGAAACTGCCCAATATCGAGTACAGCCTGGTCTTCGGCGGCGGAAAGCTCTTTGGACTGATCAATGGCGCCACGTTCACACCTCGGGAAGAGGCAATCGCGAGTTTCATGTCACAACATGAGCACAGCGTCGATTCATTGCTTCGCTATAAAGAGAACGGCTCAACCCTTACGTTGGTCGGTAAGGACAAACAAAAGGGGATCGATCTATACATTCTGGACGTCACCGATAAGGAAAACCGAAAAACGCGCTATTACATTAGCGCCAGGTCGCTCCGTGTTCTTTGGCTCGAGTATGAGGAAGCTCCTACTCCTGGCGCCGCGCCCGTTAAGTACACAAGAAAGTTCTTCGACTACCGTTATGCCCAGCAGACGCTAGTGCCTTATCGGACAATTCTCCTAGAAGACGGAAAGCAAACTCAGGAAACGCAGATTCTGACAGTCACTTATGGGGTTAAGGTAGACGATTCCGTATTCCGGAACCCCGAAGCCTAGACACTATTCCAGTCTCCTCAAAACGCGATAGTTTGGGAACATCACTCCGGTTTACGCGTGTATAGCCTCCGGGTGGTCTGTACCGTAGGGGTATAATGCGATCAAGCTTCGCGGTTTTGCGCCGTATAGCCCCGAAAATCGGCATAAAAACGTTCATATTAACGTCGACTCGAGCCTGCCTGCCGTGATGGACACACTTACCTCCGTAGATCAACTGAGCTTCCCGAGCACGGTAGGGCGGGAGCTGCTTGACGGAGCTGCGTCCGATCACGCGTTGCTTGAGGCAACGCGGACAGGAGATGACGACGCTTTTGCGCAATTGGTGAGTCGCTATCGTAATCAGATCACGAGTTACATTTATCGGATGACTAGCGATTATGACGGCGCTGTCGATCTCACACAGGAAACTTTTGTTCGCGTTTACAGGGCCGCCGATCGATATCAGCAGAGCCACGCGTTTTCGACTTACATCTACAGGATTGCTACTAACCTGGCGATTAGTGAACTGAGGAAGAGAAAACGCAGACGGTTGGTGTCGTTGACGGGGTTCTTTCTAGCGAGTGAGACTGCAGAAGCGCGCGAATTCAATCCGCCGGACGAACGACCGCTTCAGGATACGGAACTGGTGGATGCCGAGAGGCGAAAGGCAGTGCAAAAGGCGATCGGTACGTTGCCTGAAAAGTATCGAGCCCCACTTATCTTGCGTGACGTGGAAGGTAAGAGCTACGACGACATCTCCAGAATTCTGGGGACCAGTGAAGGAACAGTGAAGTCGCGAATTAGCCGGGCGCGCGGTTTCCTTCGCGAGAAGATGCGAGCCTATTTGTGATGGTAACAGCTATGTACAAAAACGACTGCAAAAGCATTCGAACAAAGTTAGATGAAGCCGATCTGCGACAGGAGTTAAGCGCCGATACCTTGACGCATTTGCGGGCTTGTCGCGATTGTAACGAGTTTTACGTGAGCGAACTTAAGCTCCGGCAGTTGATATCGACTCTTCCGGCCGTAGAGGCTCCGGCAGATTTTGATTTTCGCCTGCGCGGGCGCATCAATAGAGACCAAGTTCGTCCAAGATTCTCTCTTTCGGGCTTTGGCGTTCCATCTCTCGCTGCTGCAGCGGTGATTGTTGTCGTGGGCGTAGCCGTGATGCGGAACGGATTGTTTTCCGGGCAACCAGCCGCGGTAATTCCTGAGGTTCGGTCGTCCACCAACTTACCTACCAATTCGTCCGGTTCGACAACGCAAATCGCCCCAGTGACAGCGAATGGTCCATCCGCCCCACTCAAAAGTGAATTCGTGCGCGCGAACAAATCTGGCAACGCAAGTCTTGTAGCGGTACAAAAGCGGCGGCCGGTTTCGCGCGATTTCAGTAGTATCGGCGTCGGCGTAGTTAGGCAGGATTCTGCACTTGCCGCGGTGCCTCCTTTGAGTTTTCCGATGCAGAGGCTCAGCGTTTCCGTTGATGACGGGAGTGGTGTTGCGCGAACGATTTCGTTTCCTACAGTGAGCTTCGGTTCCGAACGCGTTTTGACTCGTCCGGGGAACTCATTTCACGGACCGGCAAAGGGCGATTGGTAATGATTACCAGAACGGAAGAATTGCGCGGTTTCAGGGCTATGAAAGGAATGGCCAGATTAAGTCTGCTGGTAATGGTAGTGTTTGCCGGCACAACGTCGGTGATGGGCCAGGTTGCCACTACCCCTGGTCCATCCGCAAAAAAACCTGCGCGCGTCACAATTGCCGAGGATGGTAATCAACTCGCGGCGCCACAGGTGGTAACCATTCTTCACCGTCTTAATGGATTAAAACTGTTCAGGTTGATGACGCGTGAGAACCAGAAGTTGTTGGCGATCGCTCAATTGGATGAAGCGTTCAAGATCATGGGCGACGTTCATACCAATGTGATTGCAGGTTTGGCCATGAACGATGGTCAGACAATCGTTGCCCGATTGCCCGAGGTGGAAGCCGAGCTCGATTCGCCGCGGGTTGATGACTGGTTTGATGGTACGATTTCAGGAGCGTTTGCAAATTCAGGAGCGTTCGCAAAACCATCCTCGCCACCTAACCCTTCAGCGCCTGCTATCGCCGCCACCGACAGCGTAGGACAGTGGTTCGACCAACCCAATGTGACCGTCGTTGCACGTGATGGCCGCCGGTACTTTGCCCGGTTCGTTGGTCTGGATGGTGTGACCGGTCTTTCGGTATTGACGCTTGTCGATAAAGCGTCCGTTCCGCTCCTGAAACAGAAGGTTGAAAAGATTAGTGTGGGACAGCATCTACGGCTGGTCGGACCAGAGCCGATTGCACCAAAGGTATTGCGCGGCAACGTGCAGGTTCGTATCGGGGAGATTGAAGGAATAGTGACAAACGTCACATCGACTTACGGCGGCAGCATCTCAAAGATGAAGATCCGCTCGCCCCAGATAACAACTGCAAACATCGGCGTCATCGCGCTTGATGACGCTGGACAAACCGTGGGCATTGTCGACGATGTGCAAAGTGGCGAAGCAAGCTTGATCTCAGCAGTGCAGATTAGCAACGCGGCGAAGAGAGTGCTCGAACGCGAAGCGAGCGTACCCCGGCCGTGGCTAGGCGTGAGTGGAGAACCAATTCAAGCGTTAGGGAGCGAGGATCTCGTAAACGTGGGCTGGCAAAAACCGCAGGCCGCGGCATTGACTCAGGAACGATGTGGGATTTTGCTCACAGCCGTTGCGCCGAATAGTCCGGCTTCCACAGCGGCACTTCGCTCTGGCGACGTCATCCTGCAAGTGAATGGGGAAGATATTCGCAGTGCCGATGATTTCTCCTGGGTATTGGCGGAAACAGGTCCGGGAAATTCCGCGACCTTTACAATCATGCGTCCGGGTCAGCAAAAGGCTGAGAATATCAACCTGAAGCTAGCCGGAGCATTTAGCACGTCATTCCCGGCGTCGAGATCAAACACCTCTCCATTAAAGCGATCATTTTTGATGGCAAAGGGGATCGAAACAATCGCGCTTAAACAGGCAGTTGCCGCTCGCTTCGGAGCAAACAATGGGTTGTTAGTGATCTATGTGCAACCAGAAAGCCAGGCTTTCAAGGCTGGTCTGCGGGCGGGCGATGTGATCGAAACAATCAATGGTCGGGCGATCCCCGATGCAATGCAAAATCTTGAAAACCGGCTGGACACGGAACTGAAATTTGAAGTTGTGCGCCGCAAAGAGAGGATCATTCTCACGGTTTCAAACAAGCCTCAGTAATATCGCTCTTCCTGTGCTACTCTAAGTCCCTCCAGCAAGCACAGTTTAATCAAATAGAAGGATTAGCCCGGACCATGTTGTCAGCGGCTGTAGTTCACTATCACGATTTGCTCAATGATAGCGAGCTTGCGTCAAGTTCGCGTCAGATGCTGGACGAAGGCTTGGAACGCGCACGTCTGATCTTTGGCGGCCGCCCGCTTTCGCCCTATTTAAGACCACACTTCGTTTCAGAAGAGGATTTTGCGCGCGTGCAGCAAGTTTGCGAGACAGTGTGGTCCGCTATCGAGAAAGTCAAAGACGCGGCGATCGCAGATTCCACGATCATCAACGATCTGGGATTAACAGAGATCGAGCGCGAACTGATCGCTATCGATCCTGGCTATCGAGCAGTATCTCCCACTTCTCGTCTCGATTCATTTTTGACTTCTCAGGCCTACAGTTTCGTGGAACTCAACGGCGAGAGTCCGGCGGGAATAGCTTATGCAGACGCTGCCTATGAGATTTTTTCGAGCCTACCGGTGATGAAGCGATTCGGCGAGAAGTACAACCTGCGCGCCCTTTTCGGAAGGCAACACATGCTCAACGTGCTACTGAGTTCCTATCGAGAGTTTCTCGGTCGCGCACCAGAACGATCGCCGCGAATAGCTATCGTCGATTTGAAAGGGCTACCAACGCAGAAAGAATTTGAACTATTCAAAGAGTATTTCGAAGCGAACGGCTACCAGGCTGTCATTTGTGCTCCCGAGGAACTGGAATTCACGGGTGGACATCTTCGCTTTGGTGATTTTCAGATCGACATTGTCTACAAACGACTGCTTGTCAATGAGTACCTTCCAATCATCAAGGAGTATCCGGCACTATTGAATGCGTATCGTGCGCGCGCAGTTTGCATGGTGAATAGTTTCCGGTCAAAGCTAATTCACAAGAAAGCGCTTTTTGCCGTTCTAACTGACGAGCGACGGGCAGCACTGTTCAGTAACGAAGAACGAGAAACGATTCAGTCTCACGTACCGTGGACGCGCTTAGTGCGTGACGAGCAGACGACGCACGAAGGCGAGAAGATCGACCTGCTTGAGTTCATTAGAGAGCACCAACAGAATTTGGTGCTGAAGCCGAACGACGATTATGGTGGTCATGGGATAACGATTGGTTGGAATACAGACGCGAAAACATGGAGCGATGCGCTCCAGGCTGCTGTGGAGAATCGGGACTATCTTGTTCAAGCCCGAGTGCCCACAGCCCGTGAGCCGTTTCCCGCACTGCGTGATGACGGCACAATTGAATTCGCGGACCAACTGGTTGACTTGGATCCACTCCTTTTCAATGGACGTGTTGGTTCTGCGTTTACGCGACTGTCATCTACCGAGTTGGCAAACGTGACCTCTGGCGGGGGAATGGTGCCAACCTATATCATCTCTGAGAAGTCATAACTGATTCTTGGAGTGCGGAGCTTCTCGCGCTTTGAAAGCCCTGACAAGTCAGCGCACTCCAAAAGCAATCGAATTCACGATGAGGAGAATCTGTTTTGATTGAGGACCCGGAAGACAATGTTCACGTACAAAATGAACGCCGGCAGAGTGATCGCTCGCGTCTGATAATTGACGTGTTCTACGACGGCAAAGAGGGAACTGGCGTCGCAAGCACCAGGGACATCAGTGTCGGCGGTTTGTACATGAACACCACAGCGCATATCAGTGAGGGTTCAGAGCTACTTGTTCGCATTCCACTACGCAGCGGGAAGCAGATCGTTTGTAATGCTCAAGTGGTCTATAGCAATCCGGGACTCGGTGTCGGTATTAGATTTCAGGGATTGAAAGATGACGAGCGGATGCTTCTGGAAAATGAATTAGTAGATGTCTAAGGATCCGCCAAACGGCAAACCGCTAATGTGGAAAGATCTTCCTTTCGATACCCGAAACTTGCTTTCCGGCAAACTGATTGGATTGTGGGGCGCCTCGACAGATGAGCAGGCTTTCGATGCACTGGCGATTGACAAGCAACACGCCTTGCTTCTCTTGTTACAGCGCCTCGATGCCAAGGATCTTTGGAAAGCTGTCAAAAAGGTCGAGAACGTCTACGGCTTGGGTGGAGTTGGGATGTCATTTCACGCCTGGCCGATGATTCACTCAACTCTGGCGCGACGGAAAGATTTTACGCGGCGCTTTGCCAAGCATAAACATACGACTGGCGGATTTTACGAAAAGAACCGTCCCACATCGGTGCTGCACTTTATCTTTCAGGAAGGGAAGCCTCCGATATGGTATGTGCACTTTGATCTTCATAGTCCTGTATTTTCAATGAATAGCTTACTTCACCACCTTCGTTTTGAGGTCGTCGGAAAACTCAAACCCGATTGGCGCACGATTGAGCAACACTTAGGAGTGTCTTAATTCTGTAGGCGCGTCGCTGTGGGCGCCCCCTCTCTTTGCCCGCGCTTCTAATTTTAAACAGGGGGCCGTCCACGGAAGGGACGCCCGCATAGAATTAAGACTTTCCTTGAAACGTTCGGGATGGAGATGCAATATAGCGGCATCCAGTAAATTACCCGTACAGCGCGCCGAACGGTCGTGCTGTGTCAGGAGCAAACATCATGTTCGACCAGTTCACGCTCGGCATTGAGGAAGAATTCCAAATCGTCGATCCTCACACGCGCGAGCTGCGTTCGCATGTAGCTGAGATCCTCGAAGAGGGCAAGATGCTCCTCGGCGAGCAGATAAAGCCCGAGATGATCCAGTCTATGGTCGAGGTAGGCACAGGTATCTGCCGAAACATCGACGAGGCTCGAGCGGACATCACGCGTCTTCGAAGCGTTATCTCCTCGCTCGCTAAGAAAAATGGACTAGTCATCGTTGCCGCATCAACGCATCCGATTTCTCGATGGCAAGACCAAAAGATCTTTGACGATGAGCGTTACGAGCTCTTAGTGCAGGAACTGCAAACTGTTGCCAGATCGCTGTTGATATTTGGTCTTCACGTGCACGTTGGAATGGCTGATCGAGAGAGGGCCATTCACATAATGAATGCAGCGCGCTATTTCCTGCCGCACGTTCTGGCGCTGTCAACCTCATCACCTTTCTGGATGGCCCATAAT
Source organism: Acidobacteriota bacterium (assembly GCA_046727215.1). GTDB lineage: Bacteria > Acidobacteriota > Blastocatellia > Pyrinomonadales > Pyrinomonadaceae > PSRF01. The sequence continues at coordinate 452 of JBKPCC010000065.1, read as the reverse complement.
ACGGGTCTCAAGTCGTACCGAACCGAGATCTTTAAACAGTTTCCGCGCACAGACATCCCCGATCACTTCGATTCCTACAGTGGTTTTCAACGATACGTTGAATTGCTGATCAAGACTGGTTGCATCGATAACGGCAAGAAAATCTGGTGGGACATCAGGCCACATCCATTTTTCCCGACACTCGAGTTTCGCGTTTGTGATATCCCGACTCGCGTCGACGACACGATCGCAATCGCAGCGTTGTTTCAGGCGATCGTGGCTAAGCTAAACAAACTAATCGACAAGAATCTCGGCTTCAGGCTTTACCGGCGGATGCTGATTCAGGAAAACAAATGGCGCGCTGTTCGTTACGGACTTGACGGTAAATTGATCGATTTCGGCAAGCAGAAAGAGGTTCCTGTCCGCGAATTGATTGTGGAGTTACTCGAGTTTGTTGACGACGTGCTTGATGA
>JBKPCC010000064.1:0-30844 GCA_046727215.1 Acidobacteriota bacterium | reverse complement strand
GGGATTTTTGACACAAGCTCTTCTGTGCGTGGGATTTTCACGTTACGACTAGCGTTCCTGCTTCTATTCGCATTGTTGCTGTTTTGCAGTTGCAGTTCACGACAAGCCCATCCCAGCTCGCACACGGCTTCCCGAGAGTTCACCGACGACGCGGGAAAACATCTCGTCTTGCCTGAAAAGGTAGACCGCGTAGTTTCTCTTGCGCCGAATCTTACTGAGATTGTTTTCGCAGTCGGTGCGGGTGATCGGCTCGTCGGCAGAACGAAGTACTGCGACTATCCAGCAGAAGCTAAACGCGCACAAGAGGTCGGCGACACTCTTCATCCAAACATCGAGAGGATCCTGGCGTTACAACCCAACCTCGTGCTCGTTTCAACTGCCTCACAATTAGAAGCCTTCACCAATCAGTTAGAACAACACCACATCACTGTGTTTGTAACCGATCCGCATAACCTCGAAGACGTTTTTGGCTGTTCGAGAGATTTGGTGTAGGCACGTTTGCAGGGCTAGGCCTCACTCGGTTTGGTGATCCCACTCTTAAAGCTGAGCAGTCGATTAGTGTGGATGCCGGCCTCGATCAGCGACTCTTCCACGATCATCTGCTTTTCGGTGCGACATATTTTTATACGCAGTTACAGAGGGTCATCGCCTTCACTAGTTTCCCGGTCGATCCTTTGGGCGTAGGAAGATTTAGTGGATACGCAAATCAACCCGGCGGATTAGCTCGTGGAATTGAATCGTTCTTAGACGCTGCCCCGGCGCGTCGCACATCAATTCGCGCCTCGTATACATTTACTAATAGTGACCGATCGGTTACGGGGCGTGGGTTACAACCCGAATACGTCATTCCCCGTCACCTGTTTGGGGTCAATTTCAATCAAAGATATAAATCGCTCAGCTTCAATGTGGATCTCAACCGAACCGGCTCTTACATTGCCCCAGTCTTCGAGAACAACTTTCCTTTTCGAATGGCTGAGTTGAAGTTTGACGGGTATACGAAAGCTGATATTTACGTCAACTTCGAGCGACGCGTTTCCGAGCGTGTTCTGGCCGTGTTTTTTGGTGGCTTGGACAATTTGTTCGACCAGAGATACTTCGAGAATGGATTTCGCGCGCCGGGAGCCGTCGCGCGTGCAGGAGTGAACTTCAAGTTTTGACAGCAGATTCAGGTTGCAAGGGTTCGGAATTCAAGGGCGCAATTGCGTCAGCTTACAGAACTCGTCCTTGCAACCTGAAACTTTGAGCGGGTGGGCCGCTACTTCTTCGTGAAGAGTCCACCCCCAAGAAAGATGACACCAAGCAAGACGTCAATGCCGTGGTCCACATAGCCAAGCATCAAGGGACCGATCTTCACCATTCGCTCATTTTCCGGATTGCCGAGCGCCAATCCGATGATGCCAAGCGCCAAATACAGAACCCCAAAAACCAAACAGAATCCGCGAGCGCCTGCCAACGATCCCGCGAAGCCGAAATAGAGCGCAATGACGCCTGAAACAATGTGAACAAGATTGTGTGGTGCCGTGAGATGGGCTCCCAGCAAATCTGGCTTTGCAAATCCACAGACGCCTACGAGCAGGAAGACCACTCCCAGAATCTTGCAAACAGTCTTAGCCATTTGTCTCTTCTCTCCTCTGTGAAAGGTATAACGAGGGGATCCGAACACCTGGGGGAAGCCCAGGCATTGTTTTTTGTGTCCTTTTTGTCCTTAAACTGCGAGGTGCTCCTCAGAACGGGGCTGATTGTATATCAAACTCCGAAGGTCGTTGGCAAAAAAAATCACGTTGCCCGCGGAGTTTAGTTATAGCCAGCCCGCGACAGGTGGGGTCCGGGGTATGGCCTGAACGCTACTCTGGATATGGAAGGATGCTCGCACAAGGTGCTATACTGCGGTCACACCGGGAAGAACTTCAGAGACCTCTACCTCTTTTCAAGGAGATTTCTATGCGAAATACAAGTTTCGTACGTCACTCGTTTCTTCGATGCTTGGTTTTGACCTTAACTGTTTTAGTCATAACTGCCACGGCCCAGGCCTACACAATTGTCTTGCGGAACGGGCGGGTCATCGAGATCCCAAAAACGTTTTCAGTGTCGCCCCCGACAATCACATACGAGGTCAATCCGGGCTTCCAGGTAACCCTGCAAATCGCCGCGATTGATACTATTGCAACCGACCTGGCGAATCGGGAACCCATAGGTAGTTTTAACGCCCTCCTGAAGGCAAATCAGAGCCAAACACCAGCCACAGCGACCGTGACGAACACAGCACGTCGCACCATAACAAACAGAGATTTGGCGGCCTATGCGAACATTCGCCGGGCGAGTGAGCGCGCGTATGAGAAACGACGGAAAGAGTTAGGTCTACCATCAAACGAGGAGTCGCGTCGCCGAGCCGCGGAAGAGAATGAAGCCTTACGCAACAGGATGGATCGGACGCTGAGCGAAGATTCTAAGACGGAAGCCTATTGGCGCGAGCGAGCTACGAATCTGCAGGCTGATATGGCGTCAGTTAGTGCTGAGATTTCTTCCGTTCGCGATCAGCTGGATTCGCTACCGCAACCGAACACGTTGAATGCATTTTCGAGCGGTTATTCATCGATTCTCCCTTATGGCGTTTACAATCCGTACGGCGTGAATCCGATTTTACAGACATCAGGTTATCCAGCACCGGTGGTCCAATACAATCGATCTTTCCGCAATCGGTATCTTGGTTTTCCGTTCGGTCTTCAATCAATATATGGAAACCAGTTTCCTTATTACCCGAATTTTGGCGTTGGCTATCAGCCATACGACATGTCGTACGAGCGGTCGGCGCTGAGCATTCGTTTGCATGAGCTTGTGTCGCAACAAGCCGCGTTACAGGCGCGTTGGCGTGCTCTAGAAGAGCAGGCGAGAAGAGCCGGTGCCTATCCCGGTTGGCTGCGACCGTGATCATCCGCAGATTACAGAGACTACGCATCAGAAGAGGGTGGAAACTAGCGGGGGGTTGACAGAAGAACGAGCAAGTACAGCCACCAGGCCAAAGTCCCAAGCACGAAGGACAAAGCACGAAGCACGATGACAGAGTGGGAAACGATCATCGGTCTCGAGATTCATGCTCAGTTGAGCACGGAATCGAAGATATTCTGCGGCTGTTCGACTCGATTCGGCGATGAACCAAATGCGAATACGTGTCCGGTTTGTCTGGGTCTGCCGGGCGCGCTGCCTGTTCTCAACAAGAGGGCGGTTGAACTCGGAGCCCGTGCGGCACTCGCGCTAGGCTTGCAAATCAATAATCGTTCAATTTTTGCTCGCAAAAACTATTTCTATCCGGATCTGCCAAAGGGCTATCAAATCTCACAATACGACCAACCCTTCTCTGCGAATGGCGAGTTAGAGATTATGACTGCCGAACGCGATCACGCTGGCCATCCCACCGAGTGGCGGCCGAAAAGGATTCGCATTACCCGCTTGCATCTTGAGGAAGATGCGGGAAAGAACGTTCATGAAGGATTGCCTGATGTCGATCGGTTCTCGTACATCGATCTGAATCGAGCCGGAACTCCGTTGGCAGAAATCGTGACTGAGCCGGAGTTTCGTTCATCGTGGGAAGCCTATGACTATGTCAACCACGTTCGCCGTACTCTGCAATGGGTTGGCGCTTCAGAGGCAGATATGGAGAAGGGAAATCTGCGTTGCGAGGCGAATGTCTCTGTAAGGCGAAAAGGCGATCAGACCTTTGGCACGAAGGTTGAATTGAAAAACCTTAATTCGGTTCGTTTTATGCAGCGGGCAATCGAGTACGAGATCACTCGGCAAGTTGGAGTGCTCGAATCCGGCGGACGCCTCGTACAGGAGACGCGGCTTTGGGATGATCGCGCAATGGAGACACGGACGATGCGGTCGAAGGAAGAGGCGCACGACTATCGTTACTTTCCTGAACCTGACTTGCCGCCGCTGATCGTTTTGGACCAGTTCATCGAACACGTTCGTTCGAGTCTGCCTGAGCTGCCGGAAGAGCGTCGTAAGCGGTTTATGGATCAGTACGGCTTGAGCTTTGCAGACGCGTCACAGCTGACGGCAGAACGTGCCCTGGCTGATTACTACGAACGCGCCGCGGAAGCTTCTGGAAATCCGAAGGCAGCAGCAAATTGGATACGCTCGGAACTGCTGCGCGAACTGGAGACAGCAGGAATTAGTGCAGATGCCTCGCCGGTGAAGCCTGAGAACCTTGCAGCATTGGTTCGTTTGATCGACGAGGGCAAGAGTAGTGGTAAGCAAGGCAAAGAAGTGCTGGTGGACATGTTCAGTACCGGAGATAGTCCCACTGCGATCATTAAAAAACGCGGTTTGGTGCAACTGAGCGATACCGGCGAAATAGATCGATTGATTGATGAAGTCATAGCTGGGAATCAAGCGCAGCTGGCGCAGTATCGAAGCGGAAAAGAGGCTCTGTTTGGCTTCTTTGTGGGCCAGGTGCTGAAGGCATCGAAGGGAAAGGCAAATCCGAAAATCGTCAACGACCGTTTGCGTGAAAAGCTCAGGGGATAAGTGCAAGTCGAGGACAAAGTAGCCGTCGTCACTGGTGGGACGAAAGGTATCGGCCGCGGAATCGCAGAAGCTCTCGTCAGTAATGGCGCGCGAGTTTATATCACCGCCAGGAATGCTGAGGAGATTGTAAGCGAAGTAGAGAAATTGAATTCTGCTTACCCCGGACGTGTTAACGGTTCTGTTTGCGATGTTCAGGATTACCAGCAGGTCAGAGCGACATTTGCCGATGTCGCAATGACCTACGACGGCTTGGACATTCTTATCAACAATGCTGGTATCGGAATCTTTGGTCCCGTTGAGACCATGCAAGCGGAAGAGTTCGATGCGGTGCTCCGCACGAATCTGTTCGGAGTGTTTTATTGTTGTCACGAGGCAATTCCATTGATGAAGCGCCGTGGCGGGGGTTACATCATCAACATTTCTTCACTTGCTGGAGCGAATCCTCATCCGAATATGGCGGCCTACAATGCTTCGAAATTCGGGCTCAATGGTTTTAGTGAGGCGCTGATGCAGGAGGTCCGGCACGACGGCATTAAGGTGAGTTACATAATGCCAGGGTCGGTTAACACTTCGTTTGGGGGTGATACTCCGAGCCATGAAAAGTCCTGGCAATTAATACCATCAGATGTCGCACGAGCGGTTTTGGATCTGCTTCGTCACGAGGACCGTTGTCTTGTCAGCCGAGTTGAAATGCGACCGAGTAAACCACCTAAGAAATAATGTCACTTCGCTCACTACGCAAGATTACCCTCAACCTAATCATCTCTTTTGCGACATTGGCTTCAGGATCCCACGTCTGCGCCTCTGAACTGGTTCAGCAGGATCAACTCGAACAAGCCGCGATAGCCAGCCAACAGGCAGTCATGCTCGCCAACAGTGGTAACCCTTCTAAGGCTCTTGCGCCCGCCAAGCGCGCGCTCGAGATAAGGAAAAAACTACTGCCGAAAGACGACCCATTGCTGCGGCTCTCGCAAGTAAATCTGGCAGAAATATATTTCGCCTTGGATAAGGAAGCTGATGCGGAGCCTCTGTTTGATGAAGTTATCAAATCGTACGAACGAACAGCTCCAGATGATCCGGCGCGGGCCCGAGTTCTAGCCAGGATGGCACTGGTCCAGTTTAGGTTGGGAAACCCCAATCGAACGGAAAAACTTTATCGCGAAGCCGTCAACCTGCTGGAAAGGCTCTATGGCCCAAAGGATCAACGAGTTGGGGGCGCCGTCTTCGGATTGGCAGACTTCTATCAATTTGTTGGTAGATTGAAGGACGCCGAACCGCTGTACCTGCGTTTAAGAGAAATGAGGGAGCACACTGATTCGCTACTGAAGCCCGACTTACCTGAGGTTTTGGACCGGTATGCATGCATGTTGAGAAAAGCGGATCGTCGACTGGAAGCAATCGATCTCGAAGTAAGCTCCAGCTCTATCCTGTTCCGCACAATAACGCAAGACCTCGCAATCGAGGGAAACATTTTTAATGGGAAGGCCCTACGTTTGCCAAAACCAAGTTACCCTGCTCAGGCGCGCGCGGAACGAGCCTCGGGTGTTGTTATCGTCCGAGTTATGATCGATGAGGCTGGTAACGTCATTCGCGCTTGTGCGATAAGCGGTCCGGCTTCGCTGGCGCAGGTGACGGAGAGCGCAGCGCTCCTTTCGAAATTCACACCGACAGTGATAAACGACAAACCAGCAAAAGTGCAGGGCATCATCACCTACAACTTTGTTCGGCAGTAGTTGATTTGGTTATGCGAGCTGTCGTCCAACGCGTTACTCGTGCCAGCGTCAACGTAGACGGAACAACAACCGGCGAGATCGGAAACGGTCTCGTCGTTTTGTTAGGAATCTCTCGCGAAGATGCCGAATCTGATGCAGATTATCTCGCTGACAAGATCAGGTCTTTGCGCATCTTCGACGATAAGGAAGGCAGGATGAATCTGTCTGTAAGCGACGTCGGCGGCGGCATTCTTATCGTCTCGCAATTCACTTTGTACGGAGACGTGCGGCGAGGTTTGCGGCCATCCTGGTCTGATGCAGCCCCTCCAGAAGTTGCTGAACCATTGTATGACCACTTTGTGAGTAAGACGAAGGAGCGATTGCGTGAGGTCGCAACAGGAAGTTTTCGCAAAACGATGCAATTAGAACTAGTGAATGACGGACCAGTGACAATCCTGCTAGATAGCCGGAAACAGTTTTAGATCATGTCATCGGTGGCTTTCGATCTCTCATCCAGCTCAAAACGCTCACGATCTCGTCGTTCGACCTTCTCGAGAAACTCCAATTCTTCGTTGTCTTCAAAGTTGACGCCGACAGCGTTTGCGTTTTCCTCGACCATCGACTGGTCGGGTGTGGGATTGTCACCCGCAACTACTTCCGAACCGTCTTCATTGACATCTTCCCAGGAAGCATCTAAATCGCCACCAGCATCATGCGGAGATGCAGCCGTATTATTCCGCAGTCGCTGAGCCAATAGATCGGGATCCTTCGGTGCACGGAGAATTTCGTCTTCCATGAACTTTTCGATTTCGGGATTAGGAACGTAGTTAGGATCGTTTGCTAAATAATTGAAATCTTCTGGATGCTTTCTCGGCATGGCGTCTCTCCTTCGAGCCTCGTTAAGACCTGCTCTTGGCAGGTAGAAAACTCGAGTTGAGTTGTCGTTCAAGCGACCTTGATTCTAGGGGGTGAACGTTTTGACTATACCAAACAACGGTTGCGTGCGCCAATGAAGATTACCTTCAAATGTTATTCTTGTTTTGTTATGTTGTGAACCAACCGGACGGATTTTGGAAAAACCGTGTGTCGTCATTTGACCTTTGCGTCTTTGCTCCTTTGCGCCTTTGCGTGAAACTTCCACGACCGGCGGCGTATTTTCACGCCAAGGCGCAAAGGAGCAAAGACGCAAAGGAAATGGGACTAGCTCCCGCAGGCCCAAACTTTACCTTGTATCGAAAAACTACCCTGCTTGACGATTGAGATCTGCGCCTCTAAACTGAAGTTTGCTAACCAACACAAGAGTCAATCAGTTAACAAATCTTAGCGCGCAAGGTTTTACTGACGCTGGCGTGCAGGACCCTTCTTGATATGGCTATTAATCTCTCGAACTGCATTCAATCCTTCCACCCCACACCAACGACCACCGGCAACTTCTATTCATTGCCAGAACTCGAAAAGCAAGGCATCGGACGCATATCTCGCTTACCGGTAAGCATTCGGATTGTTCTCGAATCAGTATTGCGCCGCTGTGATGGCCGAAAAATCACAGAGGACGATGTCACGAGTCTCGCAAATTGGCAGCCAAACGGTGAAAGAGTCGAGGAAATACCCTTCGTGGTTGCGCGCGTTTTGTTACAGGATTTTACGGGCGTACCGCTACTCGTCGATCTAGCCGCAATGAGATCGGCTGTGGCTAACCTGGGAAAGAATTCAGGGTTGATCGAGCCTTTGGCTCCTGCAGATCTCGTAATCGATCATTCCGTGCAGGTTGACTTCTCAAGCACGAGAGATGCATTCGAGAAGAACATGCAGATGGAGTTCAAAAGAAACAATTCTCGATATCAGTTTCTTAAGTGGGGCACGCAGGCGTTCGACGGATTCCGTGTTATTCCCCCGGGAATCGGTATCTGCCATCAGGTGAATCTCGAGTATTTGGCGAAGAGTGTTTGGGAAAAGAATGGAGTTTACTTTCCGGACACACTGGTGGGAACAGATTCGCATACCACGATGATCAATGGACTGGGAATCGTCGGGTGGGGTGTTGGAGGAATTGAAGCAGAAGCGGCCATGTTGGGCCAACCGGTTTATTTTCTTACACCGGATGTGGTTGGCGTTCATATGACGGGAAGTATTCGCGAGGGCGTTACCGCTACGGACCTCGTTCTGCGGGTGACCGAAATGCTGCGGCAGGCAAAGGTGGTCGGAAAATTCGTCGAGTTTCATGGCGAGGGAGCTGCCAGTTTGTCCGCTATGGATCGGGCAACCATCGCGAACATGGCGCCGGAGTACGGTGCGACGATGGGCTTCTTCCCCGTGGATCAACAAACACTTGAATACCTCAAAGCAACTGGAAGATCACCGGAACATGTCGAGACAGTGAAAAACTATTTCCAGGCACAAGGAATGTTTGGGATGCCGCGGAGCGGCGAGATTGACTATAGCGTGCTGCTGGAACTCGACTTGTCGTCGATCAGACCAAGTGTTGCTGGTCCGAAAAGGCCGCAGGACAGAATCGAATTATCCGCGCTAAAGGAGGAATTCAATCATCTCCTGGTGGCGACAGCTGCACATGGCGGGTACGGAAAAACCAGGGAAGAAATCGCGACCCGTTATCACGCGATGATCGGCACCGGTGAGGGTGGCGCGGTTGCTGGAGGCGGCGAGCAAATGGTCTCAGCTCAGGCAGCGGCCGCAGCAAACACAAACCTCTGGACAGAAACTGAAATGATCAATAACCGCCCGACCCCTGATGTGATCACAGAGGTTCCAGCGGATGAGTTTCCATCCGGCGATGTACTTTTGGGTCATGGCGACGTTCTGATTGCCGCCATCACTTCGTGTACAAACACCTCCAATCCCGCTGTCATGATCGGCGCAGGACTCCTTGCGAAGAGAGCTGTCGAACGTGGATTGCGAGTGCGACCTAGTGTCAAAGCATCGTTCGCTCCTGGTTCCCGCGTTGTGACTGATTACCTCGAAAAAGCAGGCTTGCAAACGTACCTAAACGATCTCGGGTTCAACCTTGTCGGTTACGGCTGTACCACCTGCATTGGAAATTCCGGACCACTCGATCGCCATATAGAGCAGGTAGTCACTGAGAGGGACATCGTTGCCGCAAGCGTCCTTTCAGGCAATCGCAATTTCGAAGCACGCGTCCATCAGAGCATTAAGGCAAACTTCCTGATGAGCCCTCCGCTTGTCGTTGCATTTGCGTTGGCTGGTCGCGTTGACATCGATCTGACTACGGATCCGCTCGGAGTATCGAACGACGGCAAAGATGTTTATCTGCGAGACATCTGGCCCTCGTTGGACGATATCAATCAATTCATGCAATCGGCGTTCGATGCTGAAACTTACCGCAAGCTATATGGCGACTTTAATGAACAGAACCCGCTGTGGAACGAAATTCCGACGAGTAAGGGAAACGTCTATGATTGGGATCCGAGTTCCACTTACATTCAGGAACCGCCTTATTTTGAGGGATTTAGCAGCGCCGTCGGCAGGTTCTCAGACGTAAGCGGCGCGCGCGCGTTGGCGATATTCGGAGATTCAGTTACCACAGATCACATCAGTCCCGCAGGCGCCATCAAGCCTACTTCGCCAGCCGGTCTATATCTGCAGCAAAAAGGTGTGAAGATTGAAGAGTTCAACAGTTACGGATCGCGCCGTGGTAATCATAAGGTGATGGTTCGCGGCACATTCGCAAATGTCCGCATCAAGAATTTAATGTTGCCGGGAGTTGAAGGTGGGGTAACGATACATCATCCTGACGGTGAGCGGATGAGCATTTACGATGCGGCGATGAAGTATCAGGAAGAGCAAGTACCATTGGTTGTAATCGCCGGCCAGGAATACGGAACGGGTAGTTCACGCGATTGGGCCGCTAAAGGAACACGACTCCTTGGAGTGAAAGCGGTCATCGCTCAGAGCTTCGAACGCATTCATCGCAGCAATTTAGTTGGCATGGGCGTTCTGCCATGTCAATTTAAAGAGGGATCAGGATCCGCTCAGCTCAATCTCGACGGAACAGAAACTTTCGATATCGTCGGATTGGAGGGTGGAGTAAGACCACTTCAGGACGTAACGCTGGTAATCCACAGAGCAAACGGGGAAAGCGATAGAGTTCCGCTTACCCTCAGAATCGATTCACCAATCGAGATCGATTATTACCAGCATGGAGGCATTCTTCCTTACGTGCTTAGACAGTTGTTATCGGGCACAACAGATTTCTAGAGTTGTAGGGGACGCCCCTACAGAAATGAAAATTGAAGAGGATCACATATGTCGTCATCTGCGCACCCAGCTGAATCAAAAACCACTCGAAAATATCAACTGTTCATTGATGGCCAATGGGTTGATGCTGAATCCGGCAAAACCTTCGCTTCACCCAATCCCGCAACAGGGGAGGCACTGGCGGAAATTGCTGAGGGAGATAAAGCGGACATCGATAAGGCTGTCGCAGCGGCCCGCAAGGCGTTCGATGGCAAGTGGTCCAAAATGAGCGCCCGTGACCGCGGTCGATTGCTTTACAAGCTGGCGCAATTGATTGAGCAAAACGCGGCAGAACTTGCAAAGTTAGAAACCTTAGATAACGGCAAGCCAATTCGTGAATCGCAGTTTGTCGATCTGCCGCAAGTTGCCGAGAACTTCGAGTATTTCGCAGGCTGGGCCACAAAGATCGAAGGTGAAACAATCCCAGTCCCGGGCAAGATGTTTAACTACACATTGCGCGAGCCTGTGGGTGTGTGCGGGCAAATAATTCCGTGGAACTTTCCATTACTCATGGCTGCATGGAAGTTGGCACCGGCGCTTGCGGCGGGGAACACTGTCGTACTTAAACCCGCCGAACAAACACCGGTGACCGCTATGGAGTTGGGAAAGTTGATCCAGGAAGCCGGATTCCCAGAAGGTGTTGTAAACATTGTGCCGGGTTATGGCGAAACTGCGGGAGCCGCCCTGGCTTCACATCCCGGAATTAACAAAATCGCATTCACCGGATCGACTGAAGTAGGAAAGATCATTGCGCGGGCCGCTGCGGAAAACCTGACGAAAGTCTCTCTTGAACTCGGAGGTAAAGCACCCAACATTGTGTTTGCCGATGCGGATCTTGAGCAGGCAGTCAATGGCGCGATGATGGGGATTTTTTTCAATCAAGGTCAGGTGTGCTGTGCCGGCTCGAGACTTTTTGTCGAGGAAGATGTTAAGGACGAGTTCCTGTCGAAACTCAAAGACAAGGCACAGAAGATTGTCGTCGGCGATCCCATGGACAAGAGTACGCAAATGGGACCACAGGTTTCCGAAGAACAACTCGGTCGGATTAGCAACTATGTAAGTATTGGCAGGGCCGAGGGTGCCGCCGTGTATTGTGGCGGTGAGCCTCCGAGCCTCGATGGCGCCTTGCAAGGTGGCTATTTCTTCCAACCGACGATTCTGAATGATGTAAAAAACCAGATGCGAGTCGCCCAGGAAGAGATTTTTGGGCCAGTTGTTTCTGTGTTGAGTTTTAAAGACGAAGATGACTTGATCAGGCAGGCTAATGAGACGATTTATGGGCTCTCGGCCGGGATCTGGACAAGGGACATTACGCGAGCTCATCGTTTCGCGCGTGAAATCAAGGCCGGTGTCGTTTGGATCAATACATTCAATATGTTCAACGCGGCTTCACCGTTCGGGGGTTACAAACAATCCGGTTACGGGCGAGAAATGGGCAAGCATGCCCTGGAGCTTTACACGCAAATTAAGAGTGTTTGGGTAGATTTGTCCGGAAAACCGATTGGCTGGTTCGGGAAATAGTAAATTCCCCCTGGGGGACGGAAAACGGATCCGTCCGCCGTTGCATCTCTTAATTCGCCGCGAATGCTCTGTCGATGCGGCGCTCTCCCAAAAATAACCTTTTTCGAAACAAGGAGACGCCCTATGCATCTCGCCAAGAAACTGGGTATCGCAGCCTTTCTTCTGGGTGCAACGCTGGTATTGACGGCGTGCCCGCAACAGGAAACCATCTCCAGAATCAACGCCGATCCGGGCCGCTACCGTAACAAGGAGGTCGCTATTGTGGGCCGAGTGACGAATAGTTACGGCGTGTTGGGTAACGGAGCTTACGAAATAGACGATGGAACTGGCCGGATATGGGTTGTTACCCGACGAGGTGTTCCATCCAGAGGTTCTCGTGTTGGAGCGAAGGGCCACGTTTCGAATGGAATCAGTTTTGGCGGTCGCAGTTACGGAACTGTGCTCGAGGAAACCGATCGGCGCGCCCAAGGCAGGTAGCCTGCATTGATACTCTCCCAGACCTCCAAGCCGCAAACTGACCGGCACTTAATTGAAGATCTAAATACACAGTTTGCAGATCTACATCAGTACTGGTGCTCGTTGTTGGATACTTGCAACGACGAGACGCTTTATCTGAAAGAGTTCGTCACGAGAGACGGCGGCCCACAGCAAACCTCGTTTGGCGAAATGATTCGTCGCAGTGCGGCTGTCGTCGAGCAGATGTGTGGAGGACTGCTGTCAAATCTTTGGGACGATCCATTTGAATGGACGCTGCCAGAGATGCTGAGCACCACTGCCGGCATTCGTGAATATCTTGCAGAAGTCAGAATAGCGCGCGAACGTACCTTCTCAACCTTCGCCGGCGATAGCGATCTGTCTCGATCCATCGTTTTACCATCTGGTGAGATGTGTACGTTAAGAGAGTTGCTGTTGCAGACTGTCTGGAAGGCGTCCGAAATCTGTCGTCTGACCGGTGAGCCCCGCCGAAAGCCTTGGCGCACGTGACAGTTCTCGGTTTATTATTTAAGACTGGGTTGGCTATTCACTTCTGATCGTTAGTTGAGATTCTGGAATGCACTGTCCCCAATGTGGCCAGCAGCAGGTTTCGGACAACGTAAGGTTTTGCTCCAGATGTGGGTTTCCACTCGACGGCGTGATTCAACTGCTGGCGAACGGTGGAATGCTGCCGGTGTATCGCGATCCAGGAGCACCGGTGCCGATCTCACCCCGTAAGAAAGGCGTGCGGCAAGGCGGAATACTGTTTCTGACAGGCGCGTTGCTGGTGCCTATCTTCGGAATTCTCTTAAGTTACTCAGGTTCAAATTTTCTGGAATTGCTAACAGCGATCGCTGCGATCCTCTGTTTTGTTGGTGGTCCATTGCGAATGCTGTATGCCGCTCTCTTTGAGGAAGGCGGCCCGAATTGGGCTAGAACGCAAGCTGCATACATACAGCCACCAACGCCGTTGCAATCTGGCTTGCCACCTCGGAACGCCTTAGCACCGCCACCGGCACGACAGCCAACTGGCTGGAGAGGACGCCCCAGCACTGGAGAGGTCGTTAGACCGAGCGTCACAGAAGGTACGACACGGTTGCTCGAGAAAGACGAACGCAGCAATAATCACTAGCTCGCCGGCTGCTGTTCTAAATGCTTGCTCAGCTTCTAGCAGATCAGATCCGTCGCGATGGTCCAATGACCTTTCATGAGTGGATGCAGGCGGCGCTTTATCATCCGGAGTTTGGCTACTACTGTCGCACCGATCTCAATCGGTGGGGCAGGGAAGGCGATTATCGTACGTCTCCGGAAACATCGCCCCTGTTTGCTGCCACGTTTGCGCGGTATTTCTTGAAACTTTATCGCAAAGACGAACCGCGCGATGGACTCACTATTGTTGAAGTTGGAGCGGGTTCCGGCCACTTTGCACAGGGCTTATTAGAAACTTTGAAGCGAAGCTCTGCGGATGTCTTCGAACAGACAACTTATCTGATCGATGAAATCAGCAAGCATACGTCCGAGCAAATTGTGGAACGGCTGAGCAGATTTCGCGATCAGCTGAGATTTGGACCAGTCTCTGTCTTACATCAAATCAATTGGGGAATCGTATTCGCGAACGAGCTGCTGGATGCAATGCCAGTACATCGGATTGCAATGCGGAACGGCAAGCTTACGGAACTGTATGTGAAACTACGACAGGACGACTCATTTTGTTGGCACAACGGTCTGCTATCGGCTCCGCGGCTGAATGCCTATCTCGAACGATTTAATATTGAGCTTTCGGACGGTCAAATTGTAGATATTAATTTGCAGATCGAGGACTGGCTCTCATCGATAGCAGCGCGACTAGTACATGGGTATCTCGTAATCGTGGATTACGGTTCAGAGTCGGAAGAACTGTATTCCAATCCGAAGCGTGAACACGGAACACTGCGTGCGTTCAAGCGTCATAGGATTGTTGATGATGTGCTCAGTTCGCCAGGCGAGCAGGACCTGACTAGCACAGTAGATTGGAACGCGGTCAAGCAGATTGGAAACGAACTTGGGTTTGAATTAAGAGAGTTCAAGCGTCTGGATGAATTTCTGTTGGAGGCGGGCTTTCTCGAAGAGCTTGAAAAGCGTGCAAATGAAGCTCACGACGAAGGTGAAAAATTACAGTTAAGAGCAACCGCGCGCGAAATGATTCTGCCTGGACGAATGGCTGAATCATTTCAGGTTTTGGTTATGAAGAAATGATCGTGGTCCGTTTGGCTACACTCAATCAACGCCAGATGAGCTCAGTACCGTAACGCTACCGACGCTGTGTGAAAACACAAAGGAGGCCTCCGGCTTGTCCGGGGGAGTCTCACGTTCGCAGCTATCAAGAGCCACGGCCAGTGATCGAAGAGGCCACCGCCTTGTGCGGGGGAGTCTCACGTTATCTGCTTACTCCTTAACAGTCTTGAATTGCGACCCAGCGTGAACCTCCACGGGGCAAGCCCGTGGCCTCCATTGAAGTTTATCTGACCTGTTTGGCAGAGCAACGAGCGTGAGCCTCCTCCGGACAAGCCGGAGGCCTCCCTTGCGTTTTCACACAGTAGGTCATGAATCGCGATTCGCCACCGCGAATGAAAGTAGAACGAGAGTCGTCAATCTGGTTACCCAATTCCATTTTCGGAAGAGCCTCTACGGCGTTACGGTACTGAGCTCATCCAATGTTGATTGAGCGTTCCGCAACGACCCCCCGACGCTAACAGTCTCCAGCTGGTTGCACACGTTAGCTTTGGTTGATTATTCTGTCCACACTTCAACCCTCAAAAATTCTATTTGTTCGGAGGATCTTATGCCTTTAAGCCAAGCACTCCTGCCGGAATTTGATCATGAGATGGCTAATACTAGAAAGACCCTCGAGCGAGTGCCCGATGACAAATTCAATTGGAAGCCACATGAGAAGTCGTTTCCCATGGGCGCATTGGCCTCGCATCTCGCTAATTTGCCGATGTGGGCCACGCTCACGATCGATGCCGATTCCTTCGATATGGCGCCACAAGGTAAGCCGTTTAAGACTCCCGAGTTGCACACACGTCAGGCGCTGCTCGAAACTTTCGACACGAATGTGGCCGCAGCGCGAAATGCAATCGAAGGCGCAAGCGACGCGGAGTTATTCCAGCCGTGGTCACTCCTGGCCAATGGCGAACCTCGACTTACGCTTCCGAAAGCCGCCGTTTTGCGAGGGTTCGTGATGAATCACATGATCCACCACCGAGCACAACTCGGCGTCTACCTTCGTCTAAACGACATACCAGTGCCATCGATCTACGGTCCATCCGCAGACGAGGCCCCGGCCTTTTAACACTTTGGGATTAGAACAGTTGGAACTTGATTGTCAGGTACTTCTTAGGATTCTGTCGAAAATCGTAAATCAGTTTCACGCTTTCGGACGAGAGTTGATTGAAGTTTGTGTATAACGAATCGTCGGTTAACAATCTTCCCATTGTCCCCTCACCACGTTGCGCAGCGGCGACGACACTATCGATTCTTTCAGCAGTAGTGTTGAAGCGAGCAATTGCTGCTCGAGCGTCATTGTACATCTGCTCGTCTCTAACCAACTTACCAAAGGTGCCGCGACCAGCGTTTACCTCACCAACGATTTCATTGATTTGTTGTACGGAGCGATCGAAGCGTTCCGCGACGCTGTTAATGCGGTTATAGAGTTCGTCGGTGGTTAAGAACTTGCCGGCGCTGCCACGACCTGCGCGCAGATCCGCTGCAATTGCGCGCAGTTGGATGGCGATGTCATTGGCATTGTTGTAAAGCGCAGGATCGTTCAGAAAACGACCGGCGGATCCATTGCCGGACCTTACTTGCCGCATCACGTCTTCGGTTTCCCTGATCGTGGCGTTGAGGTTGTTATAAAGAGCCTCGTCGCTGAATAAACGCCCGACCGTTCCTTTACCTTCCTTCACATCCTTAACAATACCGCTAATCTCATCCGATAGTTTGCTCAGCCGCTGAGCCAGCTCGGTTCCGGAAGTTGCGAAGTCGTTTACTGTGTTAGAAGTGGACGAGGGCAGAATGTTGTAGTCCTTCACCGGCTGCCCAAGTGCAGTGCCGGGCGTAATGTTGATCAGCATTTCGTTTCCCAGAAGACTGGGAGATCCCTGTTGGGCGGTCGAGTCAGTACGAATGCGTTGATTCGCCGGTTGCCCATCAATGGTCGACTGAATCAGCATTAACGCTTCGACCCGTGGCGCATTCGGGACGTCAGATGGCGGTAGCAGTGTGATCTTATCGACTTTCCCAACCCTCACACCCGCCAACCGCACCTCTGAACCCTCTCGCAGTCCATTTGCATCCAGAAAGCGGGCCTTCAAATGAAGCTTGTGACTAAAGGGATTGATGTCGCCTGACGCATTGAGGATAAGAAAGACAAGAACGGCGATGGACACCAGCACCAGTAACCCAACCCGAACCTCACTCAATGAAACTGTCTTTTTTGTTCTTGGCATAAGACTTATTCGAGGATAGCAAAAGAACTATCGAACATCACAAATCAAGTACTTTGCTTTAGAGGCAACTTCAGCGCTTGATTCCTGAATGTTCGCTATGCTGCTTTGTCCTCGTTTCCTTTCTCAGCGTCCGCGAAGAAATCTTTGAATGTAAGGATCTTCGGCGCGCCGCAAACTCTCGTCAGTGCCGGAAAATATGATGTTGCCCGCGCGCATCATCATCACTTTGCTGTTGATGAGGCAAAGTCTCTCACCTTCCCTCTCAAATACTACGTCACCGGCTTCGTTCACAACTGCATACTCGGAACACAGATAATCCAGATTATTCATTTCGTGCGTTACGAAAATAGATGACACATCTTCCAGGTCGCGCAATTTCATCGCCAACTCGCAAATCGTGCGCGCAGTCGGCGGATCGAGGCCGGCAGTCGGTTCGTCGAACAGAACAATCTTCGGATCTCCTATTAAAGCCCGAGCGATGCCGACGCGTCGTCGCATTCCGCCGGACAGTTCGTTTGGCATCTTGTCGATCGCATCTTCAAGGTTTACGAACCGCAACATCCGGCGGACTTCCGGTTCTACTTCTTCCTCGGGAACGCCTTGTTCATGAAGTCGATAGGCAACATTGTTATAGACGGATAGAGAATCAAACAATGCCCCTTCCTGAAAGACCATTCCGATTTGCTTTCGCACGCGCATCATCTGCGCTTCGTCATAATCCGTTATGTCTTCTCCGTTAACCAGCACTTGGCCGGCATCCGGCTTAAGTAGTCCAAGGACGAGTTTGATAATCGTTGATTTGCCGCCGCCCGAGCCTCCGAGGATGATCTTGGTTTCGCCCTTCATTACCTTGAAGCTGAGGCCGTTAAGAACTGTTATCTCATCAAACGAGAGACGCACATTTCGGAATTCAATTGCGGGAATGACGCGGTCTAGATCATCGACCTCTGCGAATGTCGAGTCGGCAGCGTTCTTGCTTATACGGTCAAAACTACCAGTTGTGTGAATATCAGCAGTTGCCATGGAGAGTATCGGGCTTTATCCAGAGCCTAGAATAACCTGAAGCGCTTTGGCCAGGAAGTAATCCGCGATAATAACAGTGATTGATGCCATCACCACTGCGCGGGTTGTTGAACGTCCGACACCGACAGTTCCACCCTCCGTGCTGAGGCCCTGGCGGCAGGCGATCGTCCCGATGATCAGCGAGAATACAATAGGCTTAACTACTCCTCCAATTAAGTCATCAGTCGTGATTCCGTCTCGTACTGAGGTAATGAACACGCTCGAAGGAATTGTGTAAAGGCCAGTAGCAGTTATCCAACCGCCAAAAATTCCAACAATATCCGCGAGCACCGTAAGGAGAGGCAAAGAAATCAGCAACGCGATTAGACGCGGTGCAACGAGCTTGCGGATCGGATCAGTACCGAGGGCGCGCATCGCCGCGATCTGCTCGGATACAACCATCGAGCCGAGTTCCGCAGAAATTGCAGAACCTACGCGGCCCGTAACCATGAGCGCGCAAAGCACGGGCGCCAGTTCTCGTATAAGAGCGGTGGCCACCAGCAGTCCGAGTTGGGATTGTGCGCCGTAAGTCTTTAAGGTGGGATATGTCTGTACAGTTAATACGCCTCCGGTGAAAAACCCAGTCAGCAGAATGATCGTCAGTGAGCCGACACCGATCTGATCCATTTGCGCGATCATTTCCGGAATGTAGGAAGGACGTCGAAAGAGACGAACAAAGGCGCGTGCGGCCATTATGGTCGTCTCCTGGACTTCGAGGAGAATCCGGGTGATGAAATTCATTGAAGGGTAGCGTCAATACCTCGCAGCGCTTATGGGCCCGTCATAATCGCCGCTCGCCAAAGAAAAAAGAGCTTTCCTTCGGTCATGGACCTCAGAGGTACCTCAGAGGTACATCAGCTTGAGACTTTGCATTTCTGGGAAATGATTCAAAAGAGCGGCCTATCATGCGCAAAATCTGCACGATGCGTCAAGTTTCACTTCCGTACACGAAGGGTCGTGAGAGTGTTAAAAGAAGCAGATCGTCGCCAGGCAGTTTTTAAGGCTGAGGCTTCGGCGTAGCAGGAACTCCGTTGCGACGGCCTTTCTGGAACAATGGAGCAATTCCATTTCGTTCATTCGGTAGCTGTTGAGGGTCACGGCCGCCACCGTTCGCTTCTTTCATCTGCCGCCGCAAGTTTTGTCGTTGCGCGCGCAGTTCGCGCCAGACCTGTCGTTGTTCAGGTGTCAGCACACTCCTGATCCGCAACTCTGTCATCGCCCGCATGCGAACCTGCGCCGTTTGGGCGCTGGAAAGATCCCGTATGCGTTCTTCGACCGCACTCTCGGTTGGATTGTCGCTGTCAAGTGTTTGTTGCAATGCATCTTGCGCCTCTCGCAGTTGGAGATTAATTTTCATTCGCTCTTCTCGATTGTCTTCGGTGATCGAGCGGATTTTTTGCCGTTGCTCAGGCGTGAGGTGTAGCTGGGAGATTGGATCAGCTCCATTGTCGGGTTGTTGCGGTGGGGCTGGTGTTTGGGCGCTCGCCACAAATGAAAGGGCAAAGAGGATTCCCACTGCCGCAATTAATGTGAAGCATGAATTGTTGTGAACGTTACGTTTCATATTGTCCTCATGAGAATTCTGATCCAACTTGTTACTCATCTCGATTTATGCGGTCGCCCAGTAGCTGCAGCGTATCTTCGTCTGCGTTGGCGATTAACCTCAGATCCGCTGCCAGTTGATCACGCTCCGCCCGGCTCAAGGGCTTCCGTTGATTGAGAGGCTTCGTGCCGGCTATTCTCAGCTGCTTCTGAGCAGCACTGTCGCGCTGCGGGAGCTTTCTCTTCTGAATGGCGATGTCTTCGGATTTTGCTGGTTTCCTCTCAGAAGCCAACTCGCCCAGCCGTTTATTGACTTCTTTGTTAACGGCTTCGTTAAAAGCTTGCGTCGAAGCAGGATCAGATACGACGGGTGATCGACCTTGAGATCTGGGAAGCATTCTAGAAATTCCCAAACCAAGCAGCAGGCAGAGCAGAACTACGGCAAATCCGGTTGCGGCTTTCATCCACAGTGGCGACAGCTCGAAAAAGCTGGACACCGCGGCCCATGCCGAGCGTCTTTGCGACTGCGCTGCCACAACAACATCTTGCGCATTCAGCGAAGTCAACGTTAAGGATTGATCACGCCAGGCGCCAATTGATTGTTTAATGCTTCCAAACCCAGTGAGTTCTGACGCGCAGACTGAACAATTCTTGCGATGCTGCTCAAACGCACGTGCTTCTCTGTCTGGGAGTTCGCCGTAGAGAAAGGCGATCCGTTCCTCAACTCTGCTGCACGCTGTCGGGTTATAAACTTCGTTCATCTCTTCTCCCACTTCAGTCCTAACTCTCAAATTTTTCCAGCCGCATCTGCAGCTGCTTAAAGGCCGTGTAAAGCCTGCTCTTCACCGTGCTCAACGGTAGCTCAAGCACATCCGCTATCTCACGGAACGTCAAATCCTCAAACTCTTTCATCACGACCACCTGCCGCAGGTCGGAAGGAAGAGCATTAACGGCACGCCTGACCGCGGCAATACGTTCATGTCCTTCTGCTACATGCGCAGGGACCAGCTCGGCCGGGGCAGCAAACGAAGCAGCATTCTTTTCTTCCTCATCGTCGAGTGCGGACTCACTACGGACCTTAGCTCGACGTTGCTTCGTGATGCATTGATTGACGGCGATCCGGTGCAACCATGATGAGACCTTGGCGTCGCCTCGGAACGCACGCAGATTCTTGAACGCAGCAAGAAAAGTCTCCTGCGTTGCGTCACGTGCATCCTCCTCGCGGCCGAGCATTCCGTAGGTGAGCGCAAAAATCCTTCGCTCCCAGCGCTTCACGATCTCGCCGAAAGCGTCCGCGTCCCCGGTCAATGCTCGCTCAACGATGTGCTCGTCAGTCGTAAGCGGTTCCATCCTTAGGGCCCTGTTTGAGTCCAGCTGGGCCAGGTCACTAAGTCACGCCAGCCGCCCCTCAAGGCTTCACGCTCAACAGTTTAGACGCTTCCCGTCCATCTGAAGTCTGCAAAATCCACAAACCTGCAAATCCTTGGAGGCATAGAGTGTTAAACGACGGCAAAACTCGTTGACACTAAAGCGGTTGTGCAGGGATAATGAAGCCCGGCCGGTCGCCCTTCCATAGCCGGCGAAGCGCCCGCTTGAATTGCGTATTCAACCTGAACCCGACACCCCCACGATGCTAGAACAACTCGGGCGAATTCGCCTCCTTTACATTGTCCTCGCAGTGCTGCTTGTTGTTGGACTGCTGCCACTTGCGCTGGCTGGAACTGTCCTGTCCAGACGTAGTGCCGATGAGCTGCGTTCTGTCGAGGGACGGTATCAGGCCCAACTGGTGCAAGACAAGGCACGCCAGATCGAGCTTTATGGCCAGCGCTATCGGGACGTCGTCTTTGGCCTCGCACGCGCGTTTGAAATCTATGGAGGTATCCAGGCGCTAAAAGATCCTGGTTACGACGTACGGCTGCAAAAGACTCTTCAGGACGACCCGAATTTGATTGCACTGGCGATTTGGCCCGTGAACGGTGAATTACACCGCGCCTTCCAGACTGACCTGATTAAACGTGAAGAAGTAGACAGCCGAGTAAGTGAGGTACTGGCCCACATGAGTGGACGTGGTCTGGTGGTGAGCCGCCCACAAATCATCCGCTCAGGACAAGAGATGGGTTTGACAGTTGCGGCGCCCGTAATGGGCGGCGAGAACAGTAACGACGTGATTGCCGCGGTCATCGCGATTGTTTCTTTTCAGGAAGTTTTTAAAGCGGTGCAACAGCTCACATCGAAAAGCGAACGGGAGTTGTTGGAGGCTGGTTTACCGGTTGTATTCGTCGTTGATCAGAACGGTCGTGCGGTCGCCCATCCGGAGGCAACCGTCGCTTTCACTGGGAAACCGATGACGGACCTCAAAGTGGTTCAAGACTGGCAAGAGTCTGGAGGGCAAGTGCAGTCAGCTCTTGCGCCTTTCTCAGCAGTCCGCGACGGAAGAAAAGTAGAAATGCTCGGCTCCTATGCGACAGCTGAATTGGATAAGAACTCTCGATTGGGTGTGATTGCTATTCAGGATGAAGCCGCTGCCTTAGCTTCCGTGGCCGATATGCGCAAGCAGACTCTATGGATAAGCTTTGGCGCGTCACTGTTGGTACTTGCGATCGGTTCCTTCTTTGCGAAACAGTTGACGCAACCCGTTAGAGAACTAGCTGCCGGCGCACACCGCATTGCAGATGGTGATTTCTCGCAGCGGATCACGATTCGCAGTCGAACGGAGTTGGGCGATCTTGGCAATTCATTCAACACTATGACGGACCAAGTCGAAAAATTCATTGGTGACTTACAACGAGCTGCTGAAGCCAATCGTCAACTGTTTGTCGGGACCGTCAAAAGCCTCGCGGCAGCGATCGACGGAAAAGATCCTTACACCCGCGGTCACTCAGAACGCGTCTCGAGATTTTCTATCGCTATCGCGCAGCGGCTCGGACTTCCCGAGGATGAAATCGAAAAGATACGAATCAGCGCCCTGTTGCATGATGTTGGGAAGATTGGCATTGACGATAAGATTCTGAAAAAACCGGCATCTCTTACGGACGACGAATTTGAGATCATGAAACAGCACCCGCAGAAGGGCTTTAAGATCATGTCTCACATCCCGGCAATGAAAGAGTTTCTCCCTGGCATGTACATGCACCATGAAATGATTGATGGAAAGGGATACCCGCAGGGTCTGAAAGGCGATGAGATTCCGCTTATGGCGCGCATAGTTTCCGTAGCCGATACATTCGATGCGATGACGACTGACCGGCCTTATCAGAAAGCAATGAAGTTTGAAGACGCCGTTGCGCGCATCGAAACTTTTGTCGGAACACGTTATGACGCAGATGTTGTTGCTGCGTTTGCCGCCGCGTGCCGTGAAGGACAAATCCGACCAGGATCTGTGCGGCTGAAGAAACCGGGTTCCGATGTACCGAAAGAGGTAATCAAAGAAGCGACTGAGCAACAACCGGTTGCTGTCGGCTGATCGAGCTCAGCATCCGAGCGCCACGGGAAGCGCGACCGATTTGACATTGGACCTTGGAATTAGAAACAAATTGGTGTGATTTCGTGTGCTTTCGTGGATCTGTTCTTCGCGCATCGACGAGACGATCCACGAAATCACACTAAACGACACGAAGAGACCAGCAGGTTTCCAGATGCTCTTTTTTGAGAGGTCGAGCGTTGTGTTTATAATCCTAAACTCAAATCACTTAGGCAGGTCGATTGCGAAATGGGATTCTGGAGACGCAAGAGCAAGGATCAGTTTGTTACGCTGGGGCTAAATGAGCCGCAGACCACGAGCACGTCGGAAACCACAACCACTCAACCGAAGTTAGAACCACCGCAACCACCGATTCCAATTCCCGAGGAGTCGTCCGAGCCAAAGCGTGCCCACGAATTTGCGCACCTTCCGGAAGTCGAGCCTCCGCTGACTGGTGCCGGACCTACACCGTTGCCGCTCGAGCCAGCAGGGACCCCCACCGCCGCTCCTGCAAGATCGGCACCGTCGCCCCCTCGCTCATCTTTTTCATCATCCATTTTGGGGCTGGATTTATCGATCGAAGAGTTGCAGGCGCGTGAAGCGGCTCTGGAGCAAGAGTTCTCTGCGAGATTTCGACGTGCTGTCGAGGCAACCCGTGAGTCGTTATCAGAGCGACTCGACACCGTGTTTGCGGGAAGAAAACAGATCGACGATGAACTTCTGGACCATCTCGAAGAAGCGTTGATAGCCGCTGATATCGGCGTTTCAACTACACTCGAAGTTCTCGAGACGGTGCGACGCGCCGTCGCCCGCAAGCAGATCAATGACCTCGATGCGCTGAAGCAGGCGATCAAAGATGAGTTGTTACGAATCCTGCAGGCGTCAACTAATCAGGGAGTGTCATCAGAAACGACAGTCCCAGAAAACGTCAGCCCATACGTCATGATGATTGTCGGTGTGAACGGCGTAGGCAAGACGACTACGATCGGCAAGCTCGCACAAAGAATCAAAGCGGAGGGAAACGACGTTTTGATCTGCGCGGCTGACACATTCCGTGCAGCTGCCTCGGATCAACTGGCAATTTGGGCCGAACGAACAGGTGTTCCGCTGATCCAGCAGAAACAGGGCACTGATCCAGCAGCAGTACTGTTTGATTCATTGAAGGCTGCCAAGGCACGCGGCTCGGATGTCCTGATCGTCGACACTGCGGGCAGACTGCACACGAAATCAAATCTAATGGCGGAACTCGAGAAGATGAAACGGGTCGCGGGTCGCGAGGTCGAAGGAGCCCCACACGAAACTCTGCTCGTACTCGACGCAGTAACTGGACAGAATGGACTGGAACAAGCTCGTCAATTCCTTAAAGTCGCGGGTGTAACCGGCATTGTTTTGACTAAACTTGATGGTACCGCGAAGGGCGGTATCGCTGTTTCGATCGCCAAAGAGCTCAATCTGCCAATTCGCTACGCCGGCATAGGAGAAAAGGTCGACGATCTCGTGGTCTTTAATCCCACCGAATACGTTAACGGCCTATTTGGGTAATTGCTGTTCGCCACAAATCGACAACCAACGTGGCTGTAATGAACAAAGCCTCATCAGAATTCGATGAAAAAATGCTGCGGCGCGCGCTGGGGCTGGCGTCACGTGGTGTAGGTCTTGTCAGCCCTGGACCTCTCGTAGGATGCGTAATCGTCGATGCGAATGGGGAAGTTGCGGGCGAAGGGTTTTACGTTTATGAAGAAGTAAAACACGCTGAGACAGTAGCGCTTTCACATGCAGCTGGAAGAGCTCGGGGCGGAACTGCTTATGTCTCTCTCGAACCGCACGCACATCATGGCCGCACCGCGCCATGTACGGGGGCACTGATTGAAGCCGGCGTTTGTCGCGTTGTGGCGCCCATAAAAGATCCGAATCCTGATGTTTCGGGCAAGGGGTTTGCATATCTGCGCGCGGCCGGCATCGAAGTTGAGACAGGTTTACTCGCGGAGGAAGCAGAAAGGCTGAATGAAAAGTATCTTCACTTTATGAACGTGGGCCGTCCGTTCGTGCATTTGAAGTTGGCTGTTTCGATCGATGGAAAGATAGCTACCCGAACAGGTGATTCAAAGTGGATCAGTGGCGATGAGTCACGCGCCAGAGTTCAGCAATTGCGACACGAATACGATGCAGTTCTCGTTGGTGCGGGAACGGCTCTTCTTGATGATCCTCAGCTCACGGATCGCTCGGGACTTCGAAGAAGACGGCCGTTGCTGCGCGTTGTTTTGGATGATTCTCTAAAGACTCCTCTCGATTCAAAGCTCGTTAGCACAGCCGGGCAGGCACCTCTGCTCATTTTTAGTAGCGGAACGGTTCCTTTGGATCGTCGCCAGGCGTTTGCCTCACAGGGAGTAGAAGTCGTTCGCACAGAGCGCAGAGATCTTTTATCGGTACTCCTAACTCTCGCAAGTAGATCAATTCAGAGCGTGTTGATCGAAGGTGGCGCTCGTGTGGCTGGAGACTTCATAGATGCAGACCTGGTTGATAAGGTGACCTTTTTTGCGGCCCCTAAAATCATTGGTGGACAGGAGGCGCCCAGCGCAATCGGCGGCAAAGGCGTTGAGCGCATGGCGGATGCTGTGTCGTTGACAAATCTCGAAGTAGTTCACCGCGGCGCTGATATTGAAATCACTGGATATCCGGAGCGAAGGCCGAGTCTGGAAGGTCGATGAATGAAACGGCGTTCCGATTCTGAAGCTTCGTCACCGGGTCACATTCCATCAAAACGGCTCGGCCAAAACTTTCTCACCGATAAAAATATAATTCGTCGAATTGTTGCCGCATTAGCACCTTCACGCGACGAAACAATTGTTGAGATCGGGCCTGGCAAAGGTGCGCTTACAACAGAGCTAGTGAAAAAAGCTGGTCGCGTTATCGCGGTGGAGTTCGACAGGAATCTCGGACCGTACCTGCGAGAAACACTTTCACCGTTTCCCAACTTCAAATTGATTGAAGCTGACGCCTTAGTCACCGATTTCTGCGTTCAAATCCTACCGGCTAGACAAGCTCGAGTCGTCGCTAATCTGCCCTACAACATTTCTACCGCGATATTGCAAAGGCTGATCGAGCAACGGAGATGTTTGACTGAAATGGTGCTGATGTTACAGCGAGAAGTGGTAGAGCGCGTGATAGCGACGCCGGGCTCCAGTGAACGAGGTTACCTGTCGGTGCTGGTCCAGGCCTACTGCGAAACCGAAAAACTGTTTGACGTCGCTCCCGGCTCTTTCCGACCAGCGCCAAAAGTCTGGAGTACTGTCGTTCGACTGAAGGTGCGCCGCGAAACCGATCTCGTAAAAAATAATGAATCTCTGCTATGGTCCATCGTGAGTGCGGGGTTCGCGCAACGAAGAAAAACGATCCTCAACAACCTGCGTAACGCGTCAGGTCATCTCCAGGATTTGATTAAGCGAAATGGCGGGGCAACCGTAGTTCTTTGCCGCGCTGAGATTGACATTAAGCGACGAGCGGAGACACTTTCATTGGAGGAATGGTTTCGAATAACTCGAGCGCTTGAGTAGCGTTCAACGTTTCGTGTGTTGAGGTTTTATTTAGTGTGTTTTAGTGGAACGAAATCAAACCGCGAAATCACACAAAATGCGTTGAGTGATCTATCTGGGATACAGGATGACTTTGATTCCGTCCCTCGGCCGCAGGGACATCGCAGGATAAAGTCTCACAGATTGGTTTGGTGCAAGTAGCAGCCTGTATCGTTGACCAATCGTCGCCAGCAGCAGCACGATTTCCATCATCGCAAAATAATTTCCGATACAAGCGCGAGGGCCGCCGCCGAAAGGGAAGTACGCATATTTTGGGAGTTGACCCACAAACTCTTCCGTCCAACGTTCGGGACGAAACGAGTCCGGTTCAGAGAAGAAACGAGGGTCTCTGTGCGTGGCCCACGGGAACATGAAAACTTGCGAGCCGGCGGGAACGCGATATCCACCAATCTCACAGTCTTGAATGGCTTGCCGGCCAATTCCGTACGCAGGTGGGTAAAGCCTCATCGCCTCCTTCGCGATCGCTTCCGTGTACTTCAACTTCGGCAAATCGGAAACCGATGGCAAGCGGCTGCTTAAAACTTCGTCGACTTCGCGGTGGAACTGTCTTTCGCATTCAGGATGATTTGCCAACAGATACCAGGCCCACGAGACGGCCAAAGCAGTAGTTTCATGACCTGCTAAGAACAAAGTCATTACTTCGTCCCGCAGCTGCTTATCGGACATCTGCGTTCCATCCTCATCCTGTGCTTGCAGCAACATGGATAACAGATCTCCCTGGTCGCGATTATTTGCACGTCGTTCGGCTATGATCTTGTATACGACTTTATCGATCTCAGCTGCCTGACGGTGGAAAGTTCGGTGACCCGGAGTTGGCAATCTGTTATCGAGAATCCATTTCAGCGTAGCCTGCGAGGAAAATGGTTTCACGATCTTACTGAGAATCTGACCGACTGCTTCAGCGTCCTGTGAAACATCTGCATTAAAGAGCGTTTTGACAACAATCTGAAGCGCCAGGCGCATCATGTCCTGATGTATGTCGCGTGTTTCACCCGCTTGCCACGACTCGAGTGCTCGATTCGTGTATTCGACCATCACCTCGCCGTAAGCACTGATTCGTTGGCGATGAAAAGCCGGTTGAGCCAGACGTCTTTGCCGTCGCCAAAAGTCACCTTCGCTCGTTACCAGTCCGTTTCCCACCAGTCGCTGAAAGAAATTCGATCGCAAGGACATCGACTTAAGAAAGTTTCTGGCGTTTGTCGAAAGCACGTATTCAATATCGTCAGGGTGATAAAGGAAATAAGCAGTCACATAGAAGAAGCGTGTTTGCACGACGTCACCATACTCGCGGCACCTCATGATGAATGCCAATGAGTCGCGATTGAACTCCGGCATAACTCCAAGAATGAGGCCTCCCTTTGGACCTCTTGGCCGTGAGCGGAGTGGTTCGTCGACGTTTTTTCCCGCGAAACTCATCGGTTTGTCCATGACGTTTTTATGCGACTTCAGGGGGGAAACTTATGTTCGACTGACAAACTCAGTCTGTCGGAGTTCATTGTTATACTCACGACTTAAAATGGAGTATTTGGCAACGTCCTCAAACTCTCCCCACTTTAGTATGTGTTTGCGAAGAACTCCTTCGAATGTCATCCCTGCTTTGATCATTACGCGGCCTGACGCAGGATTGCGCGTCAGGTGTGCAGCGTGAATCCTGTTGAGCTTCATTTGCTCGAATCCGAACTTAATAACAGCTTTGGTAGCTTCTGTGGCATAACCTTTTCCCCAAAATGGAATTCCGATCCAGTAACCCAATTCGCCGCGTTCATGAGCAAGCTCCAAACGCAAACTGATTGCACCAACCAGGCCGGCAGATGCTTCCGTGATTGCGAAGACCGCCATTTCCTGGTTTTCCCAACCGGGCGTATGGTTGGAAATCCAAACCTTAGCCATCTCTTCCTCATATGGATGAGGAATGTTCAATGTTGTAGAAGCTATTTCGCGTTCTTTTACGAGTTCGTGCAACGCCGGTGCGTCTTCCAGCACGAATGGCCGCAGTAAAAGACGACCAGTACATATCGTTGGCAATTCCTCCGACATCTATTTCTTTCCTGGGGTGATTAGGCCATGACGCATGTTGTTTTCCGAACTCGCAATCAATGTGTTAAGCCTTCGTAGACGTGTCTCCTCTTGTTTCGCTTCCATTACCCAATAGGTGACTAGTCGCTTGTACCCAGGTGGTTGGCGTTGAAAGAACTCCCACGCCTTTTTGTTCCTGCGAAACTTTTTCTGGTATTCGTCTGAAAGTTCACGTGGCCGGTTCTCAAACGAATAAACGCCGGTTCGTTTTGGATCGCGCAATTGATAGGCGTCAAGACCTGCTTGATGCATACGACCACGCTTGATAAGTTCCTCGACCTTTCTCGTGTTTACGAGACTCCAAATACTCTTAGGTTTGCGTGGTGTGAATCTGATCGTGTAGCTACTGTCATTCAGACTCCTGCGCACGCCATCGATCCAGCCAAAACAGAGTGCCTCGTCCAGTGCTTCGGGATAAGTGATGCTTTTCTTGCCGGAATTCTTTTTGTGAAAGCCGACCAGCAATTCTGAACGTATCGCATGATTATTCTCGAGCCATCGTCGAAACTCGGCCTGCGAGGTGAAGAACGTCGGTTTTGTAGAAGCTGCTGAGCGGGTCATGTCCCTCAACCTTGATTTTGCCACTCGCGTTTTAGCAAGCCGTAGAACAGAGAATCCTGTATTTCACCATTGACGTGCCATCGTTCTCGTAGAAAACCTTATTGCTTGAATCCAAGGCGCTCAACTGTATTGATAGACCCCTGATTTCTCGGATCGACATCCGCTTCCAATCGGCGGAGATTTAGCACCTCGAATGAGTATGAAAGCAGGGTTCGCAGAGCCTCGTTCATGTACCCACTTCCCCAATACTGACTGCCGAGCCCATAACCGACCTCGGCTCTGCCGTTCTCTAAATTCAAATTGAAAAGAGTTGTCGTGCCGATGATCAAATCGTTATCACGCAGGGCAACGCCCCATTTGAGCATTAGGCGGCGATCGAACAAATCATGGATTTCGTTAAGAAGGTCCACAGCCGCGTCTCTGTTCGGCAGAGGTGGTGTGCTCCAATACCGCATCACGCGTGGATCGGAAAAGATCGAGAACAGGGCGTCGACATCGCGTGCGCAAAGACGACGAAGTGAAACGCGCTCAGCGTTAAGTGTAGGCAAATCAATCCAGTCCATGTGGTAAGGGATTGTATCATCCAGTGGAGACCGGATCGTTAAGAACGATTGTCCGTTCGCCGCTCGGCCATTTGGTGAAGCATCTGATCTCGCGTCGGTTTTCGTTCATTGTAGCCGCGATCGTGATACGGCTGAAGCTTTTGCAGCCAAAGTTGCGTCAACGCATCGAGGTCTGCCTTCTGTTTGATGGGATCATCAGTCAACAGTGCGAGTTCGTCGACGATCTCAAAAGCGAACTGCGATTCACCCAATTCGTTCCAATCAAGCTGCAGCTGATTGTTCGGATGAGCACCTTTCTGTAATTGGAATCGGTGACGATTGATTGTCCCTGCAAGATTAACTCCAGCGGCAACAAACACTTTGTCGTTCGCTGTGTTGCGAATTAGGAAAATACCCATCGGCTTCGCCGTGCGCTTATATTCCTCTTTTAGCTCTTTCCTTGTTCGCATTTCCCATGCATTACAACTCAATCTTGCATGAACGAAAAATTTTAGCCGCATTGACGACGATAACGAAGATCAACGAAGCGATCCCGGCGAACGGGCGCACGCGCAACGATCTGCGGCTAATTCCAGTCGGAACTCACACTTTTTGTCACAAATCAGGCGTTTTTTACCACCCGACCAAAAATAATCGTTGACTGCGTCGGCCCTTTCAGTTTCAAATTCTATAAGGTTGGGCCCCTTCCATTAACTCCTCATAACCAGCTCAACATGTATGAAAAGTTCAAACAGTTAGATGGAACACATCCGTGGCGCGAAGTAAGTCCTGATGGTTATGTTGACTACCAGGCTCGTTACCGGCCAAACGGGCGTGTCCTCTATTTCAATTTTCCCCTGGCCCGGGAAATGGAGTTGATTCCTGCAAATCACCCGAACACGCTTAACAAAGATCTCGAGCAAGTTATCCTGGAAGCTTTTTCAATGCAGATCATTAATGAGTACGATCTGAAAAGAGGGAAAAAATTTCCACTCGAAACTGTGAAGCCGTTGCC
>JBKPCC010000063.1:0-10842 GCA_046727215.1 Acidobacteriota bacterium | reverse complement strand
TGTTTCAAAATACGATAAGGCCACACCAGGAAACCGTAAGCTGCCAGCGCAGCAGGAAACGCGAGTGCATGAACTGCTTGATGTGGCAGACGGCGTGTTATTTCGCGAAGCATGGTTACTGCCGCCAGCATTCCCCGTTTGATTGGTTGACGTTCTGGTTGCCAATAAAGATAGATCTGAATCTCACCACCTGGTTTCAAGTAGCGCAGCAGGTTCTGAAACGCAGCTTCCGGTGCCGGAAGATGATGCAGTACTCCGATAGAATAGATAAAATCAAAACTCTCCGGCGCAAAAGGCGGACAATAAAGGTCAGCCTGGACCACTTGAACGTTACCAACGTTTGCGGTATTGCGACGAGCTACTTCGACCGCCGGTCCAAGATCGATAGCCCAAACTTCTCCGCCGAACTTTGCGGCATAATACGCAAATCTCCCGTTACCACATCCTGCATCCAACACTCGTTTGTTGCGAAAGAATTCCTTGCTGTGCGGCTGCATGTAGTCTAAGAAGCTTTGTTCC
Source organism: Acidobacteriota bacterium (assembly GCA_046727215.1). Lineage (GTDB taxonomy): Bacteria > Acidobacteriota > Blastocatellia > Pyrinomonadales > Pyrinomonadaceae > PSRF01. The sequence continues at coordinate 10,323 of JBKPCC010000063.1, read as the reverse complement.
CACTCGGCGTACATCTCCGGAAACCGCGTCCATTCGAAGCCGAAACTCAACGCTGTCTGTACCTGTTGGTGATCAGCTCCGTTTGCGGAACCATTCTCTAAGAGGGCTTCGCGCAAAGGAGACAGCAGCAAACGTGGGATCCCCGAGATGACCGGAAATGTCTGGTTACAGTGTAAACATTCCAGACCCTTCTCAGTCTCGTTCTGCTGCAATTTTCCGTGGCACGCCGGGCAGCGAAGTATCTCAACGGATTTGTCTGCGATTCTGGCCATCTGGTCTAAACTGTAATGCCGGTTCCGGGTAGTTAACAATTTAATCGGTGATGTGAAATGGCACTTAATTGCAGCCTAGATCCGTGATTCCATGCGATTCTCCGCAGAATGCACCGGCACATTTGCGCTTTCAAGCTGCATCAGCTCTCGATAAAGGTTCTTGATATCAGTGACTAACCGCTCCTTCGAGTGGTTTTCGGTCACAAACTTCACCGCTCGTTGGCCCATGTCGCGCTGAAGCTCGACATTTGAAATCAGGTGATCAAGACCTGCCGCGAACGAAGCTGCGTCTGACGCTGGAACACTTATTCCGCGTTCACAAACAGTGTACTGGCTTGCGCGCTCTCGTTGCCTTGGCTCGCCCAACAGATCGACAACTCCGCCGACAGCCGTTGCGATGATTGGCCGGGCATTTGCCATCGCCTCAATCAATGTCAACGGAGTACCTTCGTTAAGCGACGTAAGCGCAACGATGTCTAAAGCCGGATAAAAGTTTTCCGGGTCATTCCGATTGCCCGCGAACGTAACCTGAGTTTGGAGTCCCAATTCTGTCGCGCGCCGTTCGAGTGCTTGCCGCAAATTGCCGTCGCCGATTATCACAAACCGCACGTCCTTACCCGCTGTCTGCGTTTCGCGGAATACCTTAATGGCTTCGAGGAACATTGAATGGTTCTTAACGCCAGTGAGCCGGCCCACGATACCGATGATGATTTGGTCATCATTCGCCCCGAGGGTCTCGCGAAACCGGCGACGGCGATTTGTCCAGTTAGCGAATTGTTTCAGCTCAATACCCAGTGGAATCACCGCAAACTGTTTTTTCTCACCGACGCCAAAAGTTTCGTTGATTTCCTTTCGCTGTTGTTTGCTGACAACCACTATTCGATCAGTTCCAAGTCGAGCCAACGTTCGTTCAATGAAGAGAAACAATTTCGTCTTAGTTGGTCCGTAGTAACTGTGAAAGATATGTCCATGGTAGGTATGCACAACGCGGCACCTTCTGGGTCTTCCGACGAATAATGGCAAAGCTAACCAGCGATACCACAGCGCCGCGATTCGGCCGATAGTGCCAGCCTTTGCTGTATGAGTATGAATAATGTCAGGTCGTTCGCGGAGCAGAAGTCGATATAGTTTCCAAACAGCGATGACGTCTCGCCAGGAGATCTCACGGCTCATCTCAGGAATGTAAATCGGCTGGACGTCGTTCTCTCGAGCAAAGTAGCTCATATCATCTTCACCGTCGGGTACAGTACCGGCAACGAGCAATGATTCGCATGTATCTCTCAACCCCTGCGTCAGCCACACAACGTGACGTGCTGGTCCACCGACGTTCAATCGAGCGATGATGCGAACGATCTTCATGGCTAATTTGGCCGCTGAGACAAGACTACTCTTTTGATCAGTAACAATTAACGGGCGGAGGGATTGGAGACAGGCTGTCTAGTCCATCATAAACACGGTATTTGCGTCATCTTCGTGGCGAATCTCGTCGACCTTCTCTTTTTTGCCCTCACCCATGTAAAGCTTATTGGGACAGTTGATGACTATTCCGGGCACAGTTCCGACGTTTTTATATGCGTGAACAACGCCGGCCGGGATCAGCACTGATCGTGGGTTATCCTCTCCCACCACAAGCGTCATAACCTTGTTAAGGGTAGCCGAATCAGGCCGTCGATCCCACATACGCAACTTAAAATTAGAAGGACCTATGAAACAGAAAAAATCTGCCTGGTGCACGTGCTCATGAGGACCACGCGTTACTCCCGGCTCTGTTGCTGAGATATAAGCCATCACTGGATGGAATTGCCCCGGTATTGCGTCTTCTCGAAAAAGCTCGGCCAGCCAGCCCCGCTCATCTGTAAATCGCTTCAGTTCGCAAACCAGCACACCTTCGATGTCGCCTTCTATGAACCGTTCAGACATTTGCACCCAACTCGGTTGCATTTTGCAGCTCCAATTTGTTCGCGCCCGTTTTGGCGACAAGGTTTGACGCTCGCAAGAGACTCTCGAAGGTTCCGGCATCTGTCCACCATCCATCGAGTTCTTCCCATGTCATCTCTCCGCGGTCGATGTAGGCGTTATTCACGTCTGTGATTTCCAATTCGCCTCGACCTGAAGGTTTGAGCGTTCGGATGATGTCGTAAACATCGCCGTCATACATGTAAATACCGATAACTGCATAATCCGATTTCGGGTGTTGCGGTTTTTCTTCAATCCGCACAACCTTCCGTCCGTTCAGTTCGGGTACGCCGAATCGTTGAGGATCAGGTACTCGCTTGAGAATTATTTTTGCTCCGCTACCCTGATGACGGTAAGCACGCACCGCATTTCGGATATTTCCTTCGATTATATTGTCTCCGAGCACAACACAGACAGGGTCACCTGACGAAAAATGCTCGACGAGCGAAAGCGCCTCAGCGATTCCTCCTTCGCCTTCCTGGTAAGTGTAGTTTAAATGTTTAAGACCGAACGCCTTGCCATTTCCCAACAACTTCAGAAAATCGCCGGCTGAATTACCACCAGTCACGATCATGATGTCATTGATACCGGCATTCACGAGCGCCTGAATCGGATAGTAAATCATCGGCTGATCGTAAACCGGCAGCAGGTGCTTATTTGTAACCGCAGTCAACGGTCGCAAACGCGTGCCTAAGCCGCCGGCAAGGACAACACCTTTCATCGAGGCTCCTCCATCGGGAGAAATCGCACAGCTGAAATCCTACAGGTTAGGACGTAATTCGAGAGCTGAGCACAGGACTGAAGACTGCCCTGTAGAATTACCGATCCTATGAATCAATGAAACGTTGAAACCAAAGTTCGAGCATCAATAGTGTCCAGAGTTGAGGCGAATACTCCTTTTGAGCTTGAGTGTGCTGTTCGACCAGGTGTCGAATTGCTTCCGGTTTGAATAAACCTCTGGCCAGAGATCTTTCAGACAACAATGTTTCTTTCAAAAACGACTGTAAGCTTCCTCGGAACCAATGACCAATGGGCACACCAAAGCCCATTTTTCGACGTCCGACATTTTCCGCGGGTAATAAATTTGCCAAAACCTTCTTCAATAAATATTTTGTCGTTAAGCCTCTCAGCTTCATTCGCTCGGGCAAGCTTGCGGCGAATTCAATCACGTTCTGGTCCAGGAATGGAGATCGGGCCTCGAGCGAGACTGCCATTGAAGCAATATCAACCTTAACCAACAAGTCGTTCGGTAGGTAAGTCATTATGTCGGCCAGCAGCGCAGAATCGACGATCCCGGAGCCGTTAGCCCCGGCAAAATATGGGGCTAGCAATTTTTCTGCTTTCGCGGTGTCGACATCGTTATAAAAGCCGTCCAAATAGATCTGCTGTTTATCTTGTCTACCAAAAACGGTGACCCACCGCAGATATCTTTCCACCTTGGGCAGTGAGGCCGCGTTCAGAAATCGTTTCGCATCACGAATGCGACTGCGTCGTGTTTCGGAGCTTGGCAAAAGGCCGACTGCCTGCTCAACAACAGATTCACGGAACACTGCGGGTAACCGGCGGTATCGCTCTGCCAATGTCATCGCCGCGTATCTTTCGTACCCCGCAAATGACTCGTCGCCTCCGTCTCCGTTCAGTGCAACTGTCACATGTTTCCTCGTCTCGCGAGCAACGTAGTAGGTTGGAATCGCTGATGAGTCAGCGTAGGGTTCGCCATAATGTTCAACCAGCAGCGGCAGTACTTCCAAAGCATTAGGACGAACGATGAACTCGTGATGATCAGCGCCGACGTGGTTTGCAACCCGGCGCGCGTGATGTAGTTCACTGAAATCCTGTTCCTCAAATCCAATGGAAAAAGTCTTCACCTTCTCGCTTGATTCCTGGCTCATGAGGGCAACCACCGCGCTTGAATCGATTCCGCCCGACAGAAATGCGCCCAGCGGAACTTCAGACATCAAGCGCACCCTCACCGCGTCGCGTAACAGCTCAACCAGCCGGTGTCCCGCCTCTTCTTCGTCGATCTTGAGCTTTGCGGAAAAGTCGGGACGCCAGTACCGCTCGATCTTAATCTCTCCGTTTCGCCACCGAAGTGAGTGCGCAGGTTCAAGTTTCCTGATTGCGCGGTAGGCGGTTAGCGGCGCCGGAACACACATGAAAGAGAGGTACTGATCAATAGCCTCGGAATCAATATCGCGACTGACGTCAGGGTGAGTGAGAAGGGCCGTGAATTCCGAACCAAAGAGTAACTGCCCATTAACATGCGCGTACAGTAATGGTTTTTTCCCGACGCGATCACGAGCAAGGAACAACTCCTGAGTGCGAGTGTCCCATATCGCAAAGGCAAACATCCCCCGCAAATGTTTTGGACAGTCGCTGCCGTAACGGTCGTAGGCATGAATTATCGCTTCAGTATCGCTGTTCGTGTAGAACGTGTGCCCAAGTTTTTCCAGCTTTTCACGCAGTTCGAGGTAGTTGTAGATCTCTCCGTTAAATACAATCCATGCCGTTCTATCAGAGTTGTGAATAGGCTGTTGGCCGCCTTTGACGTCGATGATTGAAAGACGTCGCATACCTAGTCCGACAGGACCATCGAAGTAAAACCCCTCGTCATCTGGACCACGATGACGTATCGCAGCACACATCCTGGAGATGAGTGCCTGATCGACGGGATGACGGTCGTTACGAACTATGCCTACTATTCCGCACACAATGCATTATCAAATTCGGGTTTCGTGACGCTGTTGTGAGCGTCAATTCTAATAGATATTGAGTCGTTTAAAGACATGTTTTAGGCCAATTCATTAATATTAACGAAGCTTTGCAAGGCTGTCCAAATTCACCCGAAATCTAAGCGCAGATTTCAATCGGAATGTAGCGGTGAAGGTCTGACATTGGGACCACGCCGGGCGGTGACTGACTTTTCTTTCAATAGGTCGTTTTCTCTTCGTCGCTCCTCCCGTTTCTCGAGTAACAGCACATACCCGACCGCAACGAAGATGAAATAAAACACTAGCAACTGGGCACGCTGTCGATAGGCCGTCCCCACGTTACCTTGAAAGACCGAGTAGGCCAAGGAGAGCATTATTGTAAAAATCAGGATGGGTGATATCTGACGTAGTCGATACCGGATAGAAAACCATAATCCGAGGATGAGTAACGGGAATGAAGCCCACCACATGACCATCTCAGGAAAAGTAATACTCTGACGCAACGAGGTGAGTTGCCATGGAAACGGCGCAAACAGCAGGTACGTCAGCCCTATAGGAATCGTGGAGAGAGCACCCTGGGTAGTTGAAACGTCAACATCCCTACCGAAACCTGACCGTGCCGACGTGGCTGCATCCAAACGACTACGTTGTATTCGTTCTAAACTGACGTAGTTCTCCAGCTGTACGTTCGCGTACCTTGTTACGCCCAGATACGTGAGCGCCAAGCCGAGTACGATCATAATGATGAATTGTCGAACAAAGTTCGTTGCAGTAATCTTCTGCATTCCCATCACGAACGCCCCAGCGATCGCCACCACGATCATGTAAAACACGTAGAATCTCAAACTGAGTAAAGCAAATAGCGCAAACACGAGTATGACGAGGTACTTTGAATCAAATTTCTGCCCAAGTTTAAGAGTCGCTAAAATCGCAACTGCCAGACAAAACACGATTGGACCGTCTTTGAGTCCTTGCGACGACCAAAGCACGAGTGAGGGATAAAAGGCTACACAGATAGCGGCCAGCCGTGCCACCTTGACGTTGTTGAAGACCTCTTTAGCGCACAAAAAGATGATGATTGCCGTCGTAGCACCCAGTACTGAATTTACAAACTGAACGGCCAGCATGTTCCGGCCGAGCAAGCCATAAACGGCCGCAACCATGTAGACCATTCCCCAGCCGGAGCCCTGCCCTTCACCGACGAACGCGTTTATCAGCGTTTGATAAAACCTCTCGCCACCCCAGGCCTTGAGCTGTATCAGTCCATAGTAGTCATATGTGATCGCGTCTCCGCCAAAAAACTCTTGTGCCTTAAAAATGTAGATTCCCGTCGCCAAAAGCAGTCTTATGAGCAACGCTGAGACGAACAGTTTTAAGATGAATGGTCCATTATCACCCTGTCGGTAGGAGATGTAACCAGCAACAGATGCGAGGGCAGTACAAAGCAGCATAGCTTTGGCTGTGTCGAACACTGTGACTACCCCATAATCCGCAGTAAATGGCGCCACCAGCGTCGGAACCGCTACCACAATCACGGTGCAAATTAGAAGGGCAAAAAATGTAAGCAATACATTCATAAAATCGTATTAATTAAACATCATCAGGAAGATCGTTACGCGTTTTCCTCTGAATGAGAAACTTGTCCTCTGCATCTAATTGCTTTACTGGTTTTGCCGGAACACCCGCAATCAGATACTCCTCCTGAGTCAGCCGGCTGGTGATTACAGATCCTATTCCCACGATGCACTTCGACGGAAGGCCGCCGCCGGGCGCTATTCGAATTTCCGAGCCAACATAGGCAAAAGAACCGATTTCTATTGGCAGCGTACGCTGACGATTATGCGTCCACAAAGAGGAGTTTCGACCGCCCAGAATTGTCCTTCGTCCAATCACTACTTTATCAGTGAAATCTATCTTGTGTCCTGCTGTAATAACACTACCGTCTCCCAAAAGAAATCGCGGCTCAATGGGATTGACCACATCAGGATCGGCGATCGAATTGATTTCGTTCATGCGGATAATCTCTGCATAACGGCCGAGTGCAATTTCGTCGCCACCACGAAGGATATTCAAATAGCCTATCCGAACATGATCTCCGACAACCAATTTCTTCACTCCAACAATGACATTGAAGTGACCGATGCGTACATCATCCTCGATGCAACATTCACTGGCATCAACAATGCTCAAGCCGATCCTGACGCGTTTCCCAATCTTATATCCGAAAAACAGGCGATAAATCGGCGGCTTTATAATTGAAGGCAGAAACGCCACGCTCGCCAACAGCAGTAGCCGGGCTTTGCTCGTACGAGGCATCAGCTTATGGACCTTCGTTCGCCGCTCCGCACGGCAAAGTCATACTGCGCTTTCATCGGCAAAATCTTCTCGTAAAGTCGGAAGTAACGATCAGCTCCGACGTTATGCAAATCAAACTTTCCCCTTGCGAAGTCGCGAGCGTGTCGTCGAGTTTCATCCGCATTAGCAATAAGAGACTCCAGCGCGTTCCAGGCGTTGACGTAGTCAGCCTCGGTGAAGTTTGGCACGAGTGTGCCAACCCCAGATTGTTTTAAGAACAGATCTGAGTCGCCAATTCCTGAATTAAGTACGACCGGCAATCCACACGCGAGGTATTCCGTAATTTTTACTGGCGACGTCGCCAGTTTAGACAATCCCGGCCTGTAAAAGGCAATTCCCACGTCGGCTGCTGAAAGATAGGAGGCAACATCCGCCGGCATGACTCTTTTAACGGTGTAGGAGTCACGGGGTATGCCCCTTTCATTCATGACCGTTTCAATTAACTGTGGATTGCCAGGTGTAAGCCAAAGGAAATGAGCGTCCTTCCGTGTGCGTAGAATCTGACGAAAAAAATCAGCCATTTCCGCCGTCAGATACCATGGTCCAATGGATCCGCTGTAAACAATCGTCGTCCGATCGGTGAGCTTGAGTTCCGCCCGGCGTCTTTCCCGATCTTCGCTGCTAAAGGAAAACTTATCTAAGTCGGCACAACAGGGAACCACTTCATGCACAACCTCACGCCCCTGAAGTCCCTTCCACTGCTGAATAACGGGCCAGACGCGTTCGGTCAATGTTACAACACCATCTGACGCGGCAAACGCGCTTCGTTCCATTTGTTTAGTAAGTCGATACGGAATGTTCCCTTTCTGCCAATGGTTCGCCTCGATGTACTCTTCAGCCATTAGTCCTCGAACGTCGAAGATCATCTTCACCCCGGTAAGTTTCTTCAACAAAAGAGCCATAGTAGCCGGAATATGACTGCGAGCATGAACCAGCTGAATGTCGTTTTGTTTAATCAAGCGGTGCGCAAGTCGAACACCTTGCAGCACATCATAAATCGTGGCCGGCACTGACGGCCTTTGATGATATCGCAAGGCATGCCACTGGATGTTTACCGCCGCAAGATCAGTTCGCAATTCGTCGCATCTGGATCGGCCTTCGCCGGCGAACGCATATGCACGTTCAAAACTTAGCAGCGTGAAATGAATTCCTTTTTCGGCAAGTGCCCTGAGGTATGGCAGCACTTGAGTTTGACCCAGCGGATCAAGCATGCCGTTATAAGAAATGAACAGAACACGCGCTTGTGATGGATCCATATCTGACTGAGCGAAACGCAAACGGTTTCAGCAGTTAGCTTTTTACGCCAACAAGATTTAAGCCAGGATTGTTCAGCCGCTTAACGTCTCGAATTCCCTCTGCCATCAATGCCCTGGTCATATCACCTTGCGTCTGTGGCTGGTCATACGCCGGTGACAACATGTCGAAGGTATCCATTACTGCCCAGCTGTAACGCTGTCCGAGCTTCAGCTCATGCGTGTCTACATAGTTGGCGACGGGAATCGCATGCATAAACAATTTTCGCAAGTACGGAATCCGAAACGTCACTTCCGTCACCGGAAATAGGACCGGCATCAAGCCTTTTACCGTCAGGAACAGAGTCCTTTTATCCATTCGTGCGGTTATCGGACGAATAAGATACTTTGCGTTCCACAGCGTCCACTTCCTCCGTTCATATGCAGTGATCGCAATACGGCCGCCCCTCTTTAACAATCCAGGGAGCGAGCGCACGGATTTTTCCGGATCTGGCGTGTGTTGGATCACCCCGATACAGTAACAGCCGTCGAATACCCCATCTTTGAACGGCAGTTCATAGATACTGGCCTGAACCAGATGTACATTGCGGCGGCCCTTCAATGTTGTTTTCGCAGCATCAGTAGCACTGCTGAGATCCACTCCAACGACATCGCAATCCTCGCGTGATGCTATCTCGACAAAGCGGCCGGCGCCGCAGCCCGCATCCAAAATCCACTTACGGTTCATCCATTCTTTGGTCCAACCGGTTTCAGAATAGAAGCGCTCGAACGAGAGTTGTGTGCCGTTAATCGCATCTATCTGTTCCGAACGGAAGCGGTTCCACTGGAAGCCAAATGATGAGGCGTAGTTTTCATCCTGCACGAAACGTGGGATGCCGCGTTCAATGCGATAGGAGCTGTTGCATTCTCCGCATATCAAGCTTCCCGATTCGACTTCGTCGTTGCTGGTCTGTTCAGCGACACAGGAAAGTTCCGTCTTGCATTTTGGACAGGCGAGGAGCTGAAGCAACTTCAGAAACATAGGCTCTGATTACGGCCTTTCTGAAATCGACTCAACTTGATTCTGAACTTCGCCGGTGCGTTGACCGCGCAACAATCCCACGATTGCAACCTGTGAGATCTTTATAAACCTACGGCTCATTACGACACTTGGATCCCTTTCGGCCGCATGAAACAAATGACTAAGCGCTAACCTATGAAGACCACCACCATTTGCCAGAATCGCCAGGTAGATGTTCGAGCTTGCCTCAATGCATCTCACGTATGGACCATAAACCGCCGCCAGATGTGGATCGCTAACAATATTTAAGCGGACCTTTTCCAAACCCTTTCCCATGGTATTTATGTCTTGATTGTTCACGCTGCGGCCTTCATGCTGGAGCACACCGTTGTTGATTTTCGGAATCCTGCTCACTTTATAGTCAGCCAACACCCGCAACCAAAAATCCCAATCTTCGCCCCCGATTATCTCCGGATCAGTGTTGAAGCGATAACGGGTATAGATTTCCCTGTGAATAAAATCTCCTACGCACGCCATGAAATTTCCCTGTGCGATCGCCTTTACTTGATTGCGCAGATTTGGGAACCGTGGGCGGTAAACTACTTCATGACTCCTGTTAATGAATTCAAACAGAGTGTGAAAACAGCGCGACTCAGGATTCGCCTGAGCGAATGCGGCCGCATCCTCGAGATTCGTCGGATACATCAAATCGTCCGAGTCGAGCAGCGTAACAAAGTCACCCGTGGCCGCGCTCATTCCTGTGTTTCTCGAGTGAG
>JBKPCC010000062.1:0-11725 GCA_046727215.1 Acidobacteriota bacterium | reverse complement strand
GGAAGATCATTCGCCTGAGTGCGATCCCGCAGGTAGTTGACTGGGATCCCACCACCTAAATTGATGTGCTCCAGCGTGTGGCCCGTCTCGCGATGAATTGTAACGAGATGTTCCCACATGCTCTTAAAAGCTTCGGCAAATGGTTCGACGTCCGGAGTTTGCGATCCGACGTGGATGTGTACGCCGCAAACGCGAACCAGATCGGGATTTTTGAGACCGCGGCGAAAAGCATCGAGCACCTCCGAGGAAGAGATCCCAAATTTCGAGGTCAGCAGTGCGGTTTGTAAGCCAAGATGAGAACGAGTGCCAATTTCGGGAACCAAACGGAGCGTAATCCGCGCAGGACCAATAGCTTCGACGGCACTGCGAATTCTTCGCACGGACTCTTCCACCAAACTAATTTCGTAAGTGGAATCAACATTGATCGCATAGATTCCCGCCCGCACGGCCTGGTCCAGCTCTTCGTCAGACTTACTAGTGCCATTGAAAACTATTTGTTCTGGTCGAAAGCCGATTCGCAACGCTTTAAAGAGCTCTCCACCGCTGTTGACTTCGACATCCAAACCGGACTCGAGCACTGTTTGCAACACAGCCATGTTGGAATTGGCTTTTGAGGCATAGCAAAACTTGATCGGGCGATCGACCGATAGCGCAGCACGCTTAAGACGCTCGATGTTTGTGCGAATGCGCGGCTCTGAAAAGACAAATAAAGGCGAATCGTATTCACGAATGAGTGTGACTGCATCGGCGCCATTTATGATGAGGTGACCACCACGCACCTCGAGAAAACCGGGAATGGTCCAGGCTGGATAGTAAGCAGCTACCTGGGATGACATTTGTGACCTCAATTGTTAACAGCGAAGTAATCGAGAAGCAGAGCGAAAATAGACTGGCAGCGTCGCGTCGTCAAGACGTCCTAAGTGGATTCAACTCCTCCGCAGGGCTTCCTTAATCTGCTTGTAGTGTCGAAGCTCATGATAGCCCACGAAGGAAATGGCGGCGCTCCCGGTTAATTTTCCGAGAAACGGGTGATTGAACACAACATTTCTTAATCGGTCCGCTCCGTGTTGAGCGCAAAGATCTTTCAATCTTCTTCGCGTGGACTGGAAGTTGTTGATTGCCGTTTCTTTTTCGGGAGGATTGGTTGGAAGCACGCCCTTCGGTGCTTTGACGCGTAGCAGACGAACGCCGACTATGGAAGTTGGGATCAATCGTGTCAAAAGACCGGGTTTACACGGCTCACCGGCAAGTCCCTTTTCCAAATCTTTTATGACGCGCTGTTCTACGAGGTTGAGGTGGTGAATGATCTCTCCCACGCTCCATTCATTCTCACTTGGACGGCGCCTGAAACGATCGGAATCGATCGGCAGTACATCAGCCAGCAGCTTCTCATGAACTGCATCCAAGCGTTTGATTATTCTGTCCACAGGTTCGTCCGGATATTAATTACCGCCGAAGTGATAGGTAATAACGCCGGTGACTTTGACAGGTTCACCCATAAGTGTCGTCGGCGAAAACCTGGCTTGCCGGGCAGCAGCAACGCACGGACCTTGAAGCAACATGTGTCCGGAAACTGCACGAGCGGCAATTACTGATCCCTGCTCATCAACTGTCACTTGAACCACTACTGAGCCACTCGCTTTAGCCTGGTAAGCCTCGGTCGGGTAATCCGGTTTCGGCAGGTAGAGAGCCTTGCCGTTCAAGACACCGCCATTGATTGGTCCGCGTTTTTTTTCCGAATTCGATGCGGGAGCATCAGCGTTCTCTTGCGGCTTGACATCGTTGGCGGGCTGCTCCGATGGCTGCTCTTTCTTTTGTTCTTCACCGGACGGCTTGTTAAGAGCTGCATCGGGTGCGACGGTTACTCCCTCTTGAGGTTGCTGTGTCGAAGGTTGAGGCTGCCGGGCAACTGAGGGCGCATCAAGACTTTTTTCCGGCAATATGAAAGAACTTAAGAAACGTTCTTGAAGCTCATTGTCTTTTGTGGTGTTGAGCACGGTCACCGCATAAAAACGCTTCCTGGTTGCGTAAACCTCCACAACACCATTGAGATCTCCGATGGTCATGCGGTACACGCGACCTTCATTTCCATTCAACGTCTTGCTGGTGAGTAGCGACAGCTTGGCCATAGCTGTCTTGCGCCCAATCTTCTCAGGAAACCATTCCTTGAACGCGTCGACATATGAATTCAACCGTTGAAACTCCGAGTAAAGCGCAGGGTTCGATTTGATACCGCTCATCGATGCCACAGCCAACACCGGTCCGGGCTTTGCAGCGGAAAGATACAGCCGAGTCTTCAACTGCATCTTGTGATATGTCTGCTCCCCTGTTTCGGTGGTTGGTTGCTTCGGCATCGAAATTGAAAACTCTTCGCCTTCTGGAGTGAGCATTACCCAATCAGTACCGGGGGCGGCAGTTTGGGCAATGGCTCCGCGCAAGCATGTAAGCAGAACAACCGCAGTCAGAGACGAATACCAAAGCATTCGTCTCTGACTGAACTTAACTGAGGAACAGGGGTGAATACTCATTGCTTGTTTACCAGGTTTAAGGGACTAATGCGGCACAATCGGCGTTTGTGCGGGTCGCGACGCCGAATCGCTGTTGATATTCAGCAGATGTAAGAAAGGCACATACCATTCCTTGCTTGGTGCCGGTTGTGTTCAGGTTGTTTATCCAGAAGTTTAGTCCGGTCGCATCCGGGTCCCGTCTAAGATATCCGAAATACTCGGCCAGAATAAAGGCCCGGGTGGTTTGTTGCTGAATAAAGTCATCGCTCTCCGCGATGATCCGCAGCACCTGAGCACGTGTCAGCGTTGCCGCATCCAGTTTGCTCACGAGATCATCGCGATCTCTAACCAGTAAATACTGGCCGCGAATTTCGCCGTTCGGAAAGTTTGTACTATGCACGTTGACGTAGTGCTTACCAGCTTTTAAATCCGCGACCTGCGCTGCGGTGGGCGTTATTGCGAAATTCGTAACCTGCCCGTTCGGTAATGGGAAGATTATGGGTGCATTAACGCCAGGATCGGCGGGTCCGTGAATGTGCGCGCCAGTTTGCGCCGAGCTTAGTCCTGAGAAGCTCAGGTTTACTGTGGCGCCTGTCTCGGTGGCATTCAAGACTACTGAGCTTCGACCAGTGGCGGTTGATGAAGTCGGGGGCACTTCCTGGGCTGCCGTCAGGTTAGCAACGAACAACTTCGTGGTGCCCAACCCGGCATTCGCAAGTAACCGGTCCACGTACTGAGCGTTGGTTAGTGCATCAAGTGTTGCCCGAAACTCATTATGAGTCACAAAATCATTGACGAAACTCGTTCGCTCGCCGTCAGTGCCTTGTCCAATCATGTTCTTGTCAACGTTGTACTCGCCGTACAGCGGATCACGACCATATGCCGCCCTGGTGACGAGTATGGTGAAAAGACTCGTGCGTTGAAATTCTGTTTCGACAAAGAAGGCAAACGAGACGGCATTACGTCGATTGAGTAAACACGCAGCATTTGAGCCGCAAAAGCTGATTTGGCTTGCCCAATATGCCAAACCCGGTGCATCAGCTTCTCGCGCGAGAAAATCCAGATACTGTTGTCGCACGAAAGTGTTCGTGTCATCGATGGGATTTGTTGTTGGCGGAGAAGTGTCGTTGTCGAGGATTGTTATTAGCGCGTGACTCGGTGAACCCAATCCGGTCAGCGTGCCTGTCACGTTACTCAACATCAGATCAATTTGCTCGTTACCTTCAACGAAGAGATCGTTCACAAGCAGAACGGTCAGAGTCTTGCTGCTTTCCCCCGGTTTAAAATCGAGAGTGGCGACGGCAATCTGATAATCCGACCGTTGCGAGGCATGGCCTGGTGATGGTTCGTCGAAAGTGGCGACTCTTACGGTTGCTATTCCAGTTAGATCCCCATTACGCGTAACGGTTACGTTAACGCTGCCACTTGCTTCACCAATGGTGTATTCGTCAGTACTGAATTGAATCGTACTAATCGCAGGTGCCGAGACAGGTTTAATGGATCCGAACAAGCCATGTGCTTCCTCCGCCAGGCCTGAGGTGAAATACAGAGTATTCGGATCGCCTCCATTACCTCCGTTTCCAAAAACTAAGGCCCACAGTTTGTCGATCACCAGGTTGGCTCCGCTATCGTCCGTGAGCGAGCCAAGAAATGCGCCCGTCGTTGGATTGTAAGCATTTATACTGGGACTGCCACCAAAATTTCCAATCAAGAGTGCACCACCAAAAATGCCAAAGGTGGCGGGCGCAATGACTGCTCCCCATGGGGAGTTAAGTTGGCCATGATCGATGCCGAACGTAAGGTCTCGGACGCCGTTCGTGTTGAAGCGTCGCACAAATCCATTTCCTGGTCCCGCCTCGTCCCGGCCATCGGCGCCAACCTTGGCGTATTGCACGTACAAATTGCCACCAATGTTTTGAATGTTGAATGGATGGTATGTATTGCCCGCGACGACTGGGATTGTCGGGTCTAAAAATGGAAACCCGGAGGTCTGCAGAGTAAACGTAGCATCAAATACGTCGATTGTTCCGTTCGCGAAGTCAGCGGCGTACAGGAAGTTACCAGAGCCATTGTTCGCCAGAGTCAGCCCTGTGTAAACGTGTCCAGCAAGACTGCGCGCTATGACAGCGGTTGTAGAGCCTGCAGCGGGAACGTTCGGGTTCCAACCTGTTATGTTTCCTGTAATCGAAGCAAAGATAAATCGCGCGGGCCCACTGGCCCCTCCCGAGCTGACTACGAAGTCATTTGTAGTGTTCGCGATTGTGCCGGTCGGTAAGCCGCCGGGGATAGTGATAAATGGCAGTCCCGGCTGCTTGAAAAAGACAAGGCTGCCTACATCTCCTCGGTAAAGGCTGGCGGTGCTGGTCCCATTGTTCGCGAGCCAGAACGGACTGGTGGCCGTCATCGAGATACCCCATGGATTCACCACCAGCGGGTCCTGTATTGCGGCCAGACCCGGGATATCGGAAACGAGACTTGTTATCCGATAAGCATCAGCGTGTGGAACGAAGTTGGGTGATGGATCCTGAATCGCTTTGGAATGAACTACGGTTTCAGACTGCATCAACATCCCGGGGATGGCAAAGGCGGCAAAAACTGCCGCAATCAAAACTGCCAATAAGCCAAACCTGCTTATAGCGCGTCGGCGAGTCATAGTTGAGCTCCTCAGAAGTGTAAGGAAAAACCAGGGGGTGTCCGGTCTTCCGCTGTTAGCGGCGCGGCGCACGGCAGTGCATGGACCAGCCGCGTGTTGTACAGGCCGCCGCCAGAGTCTGGGGAGGCTTCTGGCTCATTACAGCAGAATTGCCGCGACTCTATTCCTGCCCGGAAGAGGCTGTCAAGAAATTATTTATTGAGATTGTTTCACTGAGGCCGATTTCTGGCGGGTCATTCTGTAGAGGCGTTCCTCTTTGGGCGCCTCTTTTCCGTTTTACGATGCAATTGTGAGAAAGCGTGCCGCACGGAGGGGCCGCTACACAATCAGGAGCGATCCCGCTCCATCAGAACGCGGCGAAGAATCTTTCCTGAAGCGGATTTCGGAATCTTGTCGATGAATTCGACAAACCTGACTTTCTTATGAGGCGCGACACGCTGAGCCACGAAACCCAAAATGTCTTCGCTTTCGACTGGCGCCCGCGGAACCACAAAAGCCTTCGGTAGTTCGCCTGCTTCATCGTCAGGAAAGGGAACTACCGCAGCGTCTGCAATCGCAGGGTGCGCGAGAAGCACCGCTTCCAGTTCCGCCGGTGGTACCTGAAAGCCTTTGTACTTAATCAGTTCCTTAGCGCGATCGACAATAAAGAAATGCCCGTCTTCGTCTGCATAAGCAATATCTCCGGTGTGTAACCATCCTTCAGTGTCGATTGTCAGGGCAGTTGCTTCCGGCCGGTTCAGATAGCCCTTCATGACCTGTGGACCACGAACACACAGCTCACCTGTCTGACACGGACCGAGGGGTGCTCCGGTAGTTAGATCCAGGATTTTGCATTCAGTACCAGGCGCGGGTACGCCGACTGAACCGAACTTCGTCTGTTCAGGTTGCGCTGGTGATGAATGCGTAACGGGACTTGTTTCTGTCATTCCATAGCCCTGACGAATATGGCAATTCAACCTGGTGATGCATGCGCGGGTTAGCTCTTCACCAAGCGGGGCAGCGCCTGAAAAGATCGTTCTTAGGTTCGGGAGGCTGTAGTTATCGACGATCGGACTTTTACTCAACGCCAGGACAACAGGCGGAACTAAATGGGCCAGGGTAACTTTGTAATCACGCGCTGCCCGCAAAAAATCTTCGAGTTCAAATCGCGCCATCATTACGATCGTGGCACCCATGTGCAGGCCCATGTTCAGGATCACAACGAGGCCATAAATGTGAAAGAGCGGCAGGGCACAAATCAGCGTGTCGGATTCAGTGAAGTACTCGAGATTATCCATCTGTCGAAGGTTTGCTACGAGATTGTAATGGGTCAACATTACGCCCTTCGCCAACCCGGTTGTGCCACTGGAGTAAGGCAGGGCTACGATGTCTTCGCGAGGATTGATTTGTACTTCGGGCATTGTCCCGGTCGACTGCAATAGAGCAGTGAAAGGAGTTGCGCCTTCGGAGTCACCGAAGACAAACAGCTCGTCTACTGGTGACTGCAATGCAGCTTCGCGAGCTTTGTCAATGAAAGATGGGGCTGTTACTAAGAGCCGCGCGCCGGCGTCTTTCAGCTGTGATGCAATTTCATGAGCTGTATAGAGCGGATTAATAGGCGTCACAATGCCGCCCAAACAAGCAGCAGCATGGAAAGCTATCGCGTATTCTGGAACATTCGGACTCAGAATGCCGAGTACGTCGGATTTACCAAATCCTCGCTGGGCCAGACCTACAGCAACTCGGTTAATTGATTGCTTCAACTGTGAATAGGTAATTGTTCTGCCTGTGCCGGCCTCGATCAGAGCGGGCTTATCAGGGAGCTCGTCGGCGCGTTGTAGTACAAATGGAGTGAGTGGAGTGTCCGGTATTTCCACCTCAGGGTAGGGGCTGCGAAAAATCATGGGAGTTTAAGAATTACCCAAAACTAAGAAAACTAGCCGCAGATGACGCGGCTAAGACACGAATTGTAAAAAGACTTCGAATAGCCCTCTTTTTTATCCGCGTTGTCGGCGTTAATCTGCGGCTAATTTCTTTCGTCGCCACAGCGGAAGTTGAACGTGTGCTGATTCTTAGGCGATCTAGGACGCTTACAATATCAGGTGACCACAGTTCTGCAAAGGTTTATATTTGCCCGGTCCATCGCTATTCATCCAAATAGAGTTCGAATGGCACCTTCCCAAGACCATCCGCTGAGCGTCGTCTGTCTCGCTACTTATTTTAAGGGCGGTGACTTCATGTGCGAATGTAAGAGTCGTGGCTGCCATGTCGTTCTGATAACCAAAGAAAAGATGTTGCATGAGGATTGGCCGCGCGATTGTTTGGACGACGTAATAGCTCTGCCAAATGACGCCGAAACTGATCTATTTATACACCTTGGCGCTTATCTTGCGCGCAAACGCAAACCGGACGTCGTTGTTGCACTGGAAGAGTTTGATGTGGTTAATGCGGCGATGGTTCGCGAGCACCTTCACCTGCCGGGGATGTCGGTTTCGACAGCCAGGCGGTTCCGGGACAAGCTAATGATGGCCGTTGCAGCGTACGATGCGGGAGTTAAAGTACCGGACTTTGTGCCACTCATTAACGAGGATGACATTCGAGCGTTTATGGATCGAGTTCCGCCTCCGTGGGTGATAAAGCCTCGTTCAGATGTTTCAGCAATCGGAATTCGCAAAGTGCAGGAGCCCGAAGACGTATGGCGGGCAATTACCGAGCTCGATAGCCGCGAGCGACTGCGCGAGCGATCTGCTCACCATCTACTTGCTCGTTTCGTTGGAGGCGAGGTGTTTCACGTCGATTCGCTCGTTAAGGACGGGAGAGTAGTTTTCGCCGGGGCAAACGAATACGGTCGTCCGCCCATGGAGGTGGCGCATCAAGGCGGCGCTTACATCTCAATGACCGTTGAGCGTGGTTCGAACGACGAGAAGCAGCTCTTCGCTGCCAACCGAAAGGTGGTGAAAGCTCTCGGCCTGCGCAAAGGAGCAGCGCATGCTGAGTTCATAAAAAGCACGGACGATGGAAATTTTTATTTCCTCGAGATCGCCGCTCGAGTGGGCGGCGCATACATTGCAGAAGTGCTGGAGGCCGCCTCGGGAATAAATCTGTGGCGTGAATGGGCCAGAATCGAAGTGGCCCAGGAATCAAACATTCGTCCCGAGCGGAAGGAGTATGCCGGGATAATCCTGTCACTTGCACGACAGGAGAATCCGGACACGTCGAATTACACGGACGAAGAAATCGTCTATCGAGTGAAGAAGCGACATCATGCCGGATTGATTGTGCGGTCGCCTAAACGAGAACGAGTAAAAGAATTGCTTGATGAGTACGCTCGCCGGTTCATAGATGATTTTGTTGCGGTTGTTCCTCCACTGGAAAGAGCGGAATAAGTCGTGAGTCTGGACTCCGGACTCACGACTCCAGACTTTCCAAGGGCCAGATATCCACCTCTAATTGATCGCAGTAGTGCAGTAGTGGCTCGCCTTTCGGACTTGGCAGTCCATGCGACTCGATCATGGTTGAATCGAGAGACGACAGAGTCGCTTCGTGAAGTGGCCACGGCGCATGATGAATGTAGGCACGATAAAGAGTGCCGTGACGCTCGCTGTAGAGACAATATCGTTCGGTAAGAAAGAACGTTAACGAGCCCGGATGAGAGTAGGGAAGCGTATCTCCGTAGCTCCAGGTTGCTTCAAGTCTTGCCTTGGGTTTATCGATGCGGGTCAGCGAATAATCGATCGTGTTGTCTTCGTGGTCCAGGTCGATTTCCGCATGAAAGTACGGCAGAAAAAAGAATGTTCGCGCCGACAGCACAGCTGCCGCACTATTCGCGTCGAGTGAGAAGAACCAGACGCCGGGAATGCCATCTTTGTACACGTAAGTTCGAACGTTTGTTTCGTGCATTGAGCTCAATCCGGGTAGCGCGGGAAGAAAGGGAGGCAATGCCCGAATGTCCCACATCGTGAAAGGCGCGATTGCAATCCATGCTGAACCATCGAACGTATCGATCTCGAGTTCTCTTGGAATCAACGGTCTTAATATTTTCTCGTCGATGCTCCAGTGCATGAACAGAAGCTTACCCCAGGCCTGGTGCATGATCGGCCGTCCCTCAGGACGTTCACGTACCGCAAGACGATCGAGATCAGTCAGTTCGCTTTTCATACTCAATTCGGGCCACTCTACAAGGGTCGTTTCACTCGTTTGTACCAATGTCAAATGACCAATGACAAATGGTTTCCCCGCGACAACTCCCGTTTGATATCCCGTCCTGCCGCTACTTAAGGTACTTATCCAACCAATCGAGTACCGTGTGATACCAGAGCTGGGAATTCTGCGGCTTGAGTACCCAGTGACCCTCATCGGGAAAAATTAGGAGCTTCGACGGCACACCCATTCGTTGAGCGGCTGTGTATAACTGCAATCCCTCACCAATGGGCACCCGGTAATCCAGCTCGCCATGAATGATCAAAATTGGCGTTTTAAAATTCTTGACGTAGTTACTGGGCGACCATCGCTCATACATGGTCGGATTGGTCCACGGAGTTCCCTTAAACTCCCAAATCGGAAACCATAATTCTTCAGTGGCTCCAAACATGCTCGTCAGGTTGTACACACCGTCATGGGAAACGAGCACTTTAAACTGGAAGCGCGGATCACTATTGTGACCCTCGATCCAGTCAATCATGTATCCACCATAGCTTGCTCCGGCTGCTCCGATTCGATTCCTGTCAATAAACGAGTTGCGGCGAATTACATCGGCTACACCATTCATGATGTCTGTGTAGACTTTGCCACCCCAGTCACCGCTGATCTCATTTACAAATTGTTGACCGTATCCGGTCGAGCCTCGCGGATTTGGAGCGAACACGACATAACCTGAATTGGCAAATACCTGAGGATTCCAACGGAAGCCCCAGTTGTCGTTCCACGCGCTTTGCGGCCCGCCATGAATCAACACTACAAGGGGGTATTTCTTTGCAGGATCAAAATCCAACGGCTTTACAATAAACCCATGAATCTTTTGGCCCAGCGCTCCGTTCCATTCAACGTCCTCAGCAGGCTTCAACTTTGCACGTTCCATCAAATCGCGATTGAAGTGAGTAAGAGTCGTTAACCCGCTGCCATCTGCGTTTGCCCGATAAACCTCCGCCGGACTTGCGATAGAGCTGTTGAGGAAGATTAATGTACGACCATCGGCACTCATCTGAACATTGGTGGCAAAAACATTCGAGATGATTTTTGTCGGCGCTCCGGGGGCGAGTGCGACTTTGAAAATTGGCTCTTTTCCGTGTTCACCGGCGGTGAAGTAAACAAGTTTACTATCAGGCGAAATGACAACCTCTTCAACTTGCTGATCGAATCCACGAGCTAGTTCCGAGCTGGTGCCGGTGGATCGGTTGTAAGCAATCAGTCGCCAGCGGTCCGCTTCAAATCCCGCTGTCGCTTGCGAGCGATACACAATGTATCGACCATCCTTTGAATAAACTGGGCCAACGTCATAGCCGCGCTTGTTTGAAGTGATATTACGAGCCTGTCCGCCATTTATTGGTACCAGATAGATATCGCTATTCGTGGACACGGCCTCGACTGTATCCGGATTACGAACATAAGCCAGCTCAGTCGAATCGGGCGAGAACGCGAAATCAGTTCCCGTTGCGGCAGCATACGGCGGTGAGTCGAAATCGCCGGGCGTCAGGTCGCGCGCTCTTCCGCCCCTGCTGGAAACCACGAACACGTGCGTTCGCTTGATGTCACGCCATTCGTTCCAATGGCGGAACAGCAGGCGCTCCGTAACGTGCGCTTTCACTTTGCTCTTTTCTGCTGATTCGTCCTTCCGCTTATTGCAGTCATCGTCCTGGCAATCAGGATGTACGTCCGAGGTAAATGCGATCCATTTACTGTCAGGGGACCAAACCGGACTCGCAGCGTCAGTCGAGATCTTTGTGATTTGCTCCTTGTGTTCCCCGTCGTCGTCCATTACCCAAATTTGGCCGCCCGTTGTGTACGCAATTTTCTTCCCATCCGGTGACCATCGCGGCGACGTAGCCGACTGGTCTCCATTCGTCAGTCGCTTTGCCTCGCCACCTTCAATGCCGATGACGTAGATCTGGTTAATCACGCGGTTCGCATCGAGATTTACGTCGCCTACGGTAAAGGCAATGTGTTTTCCGTCTGGAGAGATCTGTGGGTCGGCGACGCGGCGTACTTTTAAAAGGTCTTCGACTGTGTAGTTCCGCGTCTGCGCAACAGCGACCGATGCTAAGGCAAACAAGGTTATAGATACCGAAAGTAAAAAACGCTTCATACTTGACCTCGGAATATTGGTTTTGAGCGGGAAAGCGGAGACATTATTACATTAAACTCGATTGACTGCAGCCGCTCACCGCGAGGGACTGTGGATTGATTAATCACGTTGACTGCATTTCTTCACCTATAGTACTTTCCCGACGTCCAATGAATTCGCAATCCGAATCAGTCCTCTAAGGTTACTCCATGACATCCGCGAAATTGCAGACGGTCGCCTTGCGCTGTTTGTTCGTCTTCGGCTTAGTGCTGATTCTGTGCGTCGCATTTGTAGTGCCTCCACACG
>JBKPCC010000061.1:0-18791 GCA_046727215.1 Acidobacteriota bacterium | reverse complement strand
ATTGCGGTTGCTTTCATCGCGTGCTTCGTCCCGGCACGTCGCGCGACAAGGGTCGATCCGCTGATAGCACTACGCTGCGAGTAGATATACCATAAGCTCTTCAAAGATAAGTAGGAAACATGTATTAACAAATTGCTTTTTTGTGATGGGCCCTCCTTTCGCGGGCTGCCGGCTCAGCGTCCTGATGAATTTAGAAAAGAACTGCTCTGCGGCAAACTGACTAACTGCAAATAGGTCTCGGCTTCACTACCTTCCAGCCGAGACTTTTCTTATTTTCCCCCTTCCTTCGCTGTCATCTTCGCACGGGAGCCCTGCGACGAGTGTCCAGTGTGGGGAGCGAGTATTTTCGGACTGACATGGGAGGCATAACTGCCTCTCCCCTTTTCGTTTTTAGGTGTTGCCTGAGATTAGACCATATGCGCACAAAGCGGCGTTATTACGCTTTAGCCCTTGTGCTCCTTTTCCTTTCTTGCCCAAAGCTCACCTGGACAAAAAAGCCGGCTTCACATCGAATACACAGTCACTCTTAATTAAGACGTGAGGCCAACGCGCTTTTTTGCGTGGTTTCGTGTGAGTTCGTGGATCGTTTTTGTCGCGCGACCCGCGTTCCCTTTTTTGCTGTGCGGCGAGCGAAGGCTTCCCGTCTTCATCCAAACCGATCACTCCACCATCAATAATCGTGTTGTCCGGAAGAAACCCGTTACCGCGACTCTTAAGGAGTCTTCTTACGCCGTCCTTCTTTTCTTTCCCTGCAAGCTCCGCTTGAGAACCTCCATTAGATCAACGACCTTCTCTTCTTTGCGCTCAGGCGCCTCTACCTCGACAACGTCCTTGTGGCGAGCACGCTTTTTCTCAATAAGCTTTAGCAGTTTGTCAGACTGCTCATCCTTGAGATGCGTCCGGGGCAACTCCTTCTTGGTCTTCTTCTTGATGACATTTTCAAGTTTAGTGACTGTCGCTTTAGGAACTTTTTTCATTTCCGGCAAGCCAATGTCCGCAGGTGTTCGAACTTCATCGGGAAAACGCATCGTCTCGGCACGAAGAATGCCGTTCTCGGGAAAGATCGCTACTAGATACTCTTTTCCGCGCATCACAAATGTCGCGATGCCTGCGAGATCACTTTCCTCCATCGTGTCGACCAACAGCCGATACGCCTTTTCCGATCCGCTACTCGGAACAAGAAAGTAGGACCGGTCAAAATAGATCGGTGGAATTGTTTCCCCCTTAACAAAAAGTCGCAGATCGATGTCGCGGCTTTGTTTTGGGGCCAGACGTTCGAGTTCATCATCCGTTACAACAACGAATTTGTCCTTATCCACCTCATACCCGCGTACCATTTGATCGGCGTCCAGATCTTTTCCGGTCTTCTGCGAGTAGTAACGTCGCGCAAGAGGAGCTCCTTCCGGTCCAAGCATTCGCAGAGGCACGCGGCTGCTGCGATTCCCGGGATACATATCGACGGGAACGCTCACAAGCCCGAACGTCAACGTGCCGGACCAGAATGGACGCGTGGTCTTTTGTTCCTCGTCCGTGTCCACAGATTGTCGTTTCCGCTTAGGCAGCTTTCTTC
Source organism: Acidobacteriota bacterium (assembly GCA_046727215.1). Lineage (GTDB taxonomy): Bacteria > Acidobacteriota > Blastocatellia > Pyrinomonadales > Pyrinomonadaceae > PSRF01. The sequence continues at coordinate 17,221 of JBKPCC010000061.1, read as the reverse complement.
TCCTTCTTTAATGACTGGATGCTTTTCGACAAAACATTTTCCAGCGAGGCCGGAGCCCGCTTTGTTTTCACGGCCCGCAGTTTTGGAGCTCTGCCTTTTGCCTTCTGCTGCACAAACTCCATTACTCGTTTGCGATACTCATCTTTGAAATCAGCCGGATTAAATTCTCCTTCGAGCAGAGCTACCAATTGCTTGGCCATATTGATTTCGCGTTTGTCAGGTGCTCGACCGGCTGGGCGCGGGAGGTCTTGTGCAGAAAGCACCTCGTCTGCGTTGCGCAACGTAAACAGGACGAGGTGGTCTCCGATAGCGCCGGCTGCACCCACGTATGTCTGATTTCGCATTACCCAGCGTGCAATTCCTTCTTTGTTTTGATTGCGCAGCGCTTCAACCAGCGCAAAGTAGGCTGAGTTGTTTCCGTCCGGCCCCAGATAATATGGCCGATCATAGTATTCGGGAGGAATCGCCTTCGCCGGAACAAATTCCTCTATTTCGATCTCGCGCGATGCTTCGGGTTTTAGCTTTTCGAGCTCATCGTCGTCGACGATCACGAACGTCCCGGGTTCGACTTCAAAGCCCTTTTGTATGTTTTCGTTGGGAACTTCATCGCCTGTTTCTGAATCAACCATATGCTGCTTAACGCGCATATGAGACCGATCATCCAGGATGTGAAACCGGACAGTTTGATCCTGTATAGCGGAGTACAACTTTACAGGTATCTCAGTTGAACTAATCTTGAGCTTGCCTTTCCAGATTGCTCGCGCTGCCACGATGGCAACACCTCACTTTCTTGAAGCCTCAGGTTCCACGCAAGTCGGACAAAAGAATTCCATTTCCACGGTCTGCTGAACACAGAAAGCGCAGACCGGACCATCGCAGTCGACGCAACGATATTCCGTCTGATATACGTACGTGTGACTGCATGCAGGACAGATTTCTCCGTCTTGCTCCAGCCACCAGGGCAAATTTCTTTTATTTTTGCTCACCAATTTTTAAGAGAAGCATTTTGAGTTCCATAACCTCTTTGGAGTGCGCCGACTTGTCGGCGCTTTTTTGAAAGCTCGTCGGCGCTTTTTCGAAAGCTTGTCTGCGCTTTTTTGAAAGCTTGTCTCGCTTTTTCGAAAGCGGCAACAAGTTGCCGCACTCCAAAGAGAGACTCACGCCACCTCAAGGCCCGTCTAACCCTTGTCTCGGCCATTTCACACCAAAAGTGTTGTCTTCCATATACGTGCTGTAGCTAATTGCCGGTTGCATCGCTATCACTATTAGGTTGCGTCGGGTTTCTACGGGCGAGGTTAAACCCTCCGCGCCTAATACCGGAAAAGCGATGCCCAGATTTGGTCCGAAAGAGCTTTCTCGGTTGCGACAATTATCCTCCAATGATCTATCATCTCAGTCTCACTTGTTTTCCACTCGCGCCGTAGATGATCGAAGAAATTAATCAGAACCTGGAAAATGGCGGGAGAAATCCTCCTTGGTGGCGTAGACGTTGGCCAAGAGTCTTCCTCATTTGGACAATATGGACGCTAATCGGTATTGTCTTTACTCTTCAATATTACTTCACGTCATTCCGTTCAGAACGCCCGGTCGATCTCGCCGATTCAGCTTACATGCAAATGACCTGGAGTTATCTGTGGGCGTTGGCCACGCCGCTTGTGGTTTGGCTCTCAATCAAAATCCCTATTGAACGACACAACTGGTTGAGAAGCTCACTTATTCACCTGCCGATCAGCATTCTGCTAAGCGTTGCTCTCACGGCGATCGGTCACGTCATACTGTGGCTCCACTTCGGTTGGACTATGGGTAAGCCATTCTCTTTCGAGCGACTTACCAGATTCGTGGTGGGAAACTTCAGCGAAGGCGTCGGCATGTATTTGCTGATTGCGCTGATAGCGTACTCATTTGGCTACTACCGACGTTATCGGGAGGGGGAACTCCGCAGTGTTCGGCTCGAGGCTCAGTTATCGCAAGCGCAGCTCCAGGCTTTAAAGATGCAGTTACACCCCCACTTTTTGTTCAACACGCTTCATTCCATTTCTGCTCTGCTCAACAAGCAACCGGATGCCGCCCGTACCATGATTACTCGTCTGGGCGACTTTCTCAGATTGACCCTCGAGAACGCTGGGACTCAGGAGGTTACGCTTAAAAAAGAAATGGAATTTCTTCAGTGTTATCTTGAGATTGAACGAGTTCGTTTCCAGGATCGCCTGATGACCCGCGTCGACGTAAGTCCACCCGCCCTCGATGCCAGAGTTCCAAATTTGATCCTCCAGCCCATCGTCGAAAACGCAATCCGCCACGGGATTGCCCCCCGCTCCACCCCAGGCCTAATCGAAATTCGAGCGAAACCTCAAAACGGGACCCTTCGTATTCAAATACGAGACAATGGACCGGGTCTGCCTGCCGACCGTGCCTCTGAGAAGCTTTTTAGCAAGGGCTTGGGGCTGGCAAACACCGAGCGTCGGCTCGATCGCCTTTATGGAGCACACCACCGGTTTGAGTTGGTCAATGATCCACAAGGCGGGTTAATGGTGACGCTGGAAATCCCGTTTACCACGAATGGTTCGCCCTCGGTTTCAAGTCTGTAGTCGACCCGTCCAGAAAAATCGAAAAATTTTGCCAGAAAGTATTGGCCTGCGGTGTAACCGTTAAGAGGAACCCCAGACCTCCACCAACGTCATCGTGTAAGGCTTTTCCGAATGACGGCCCTCATCCGTGTGCTTATTGTGGATGACGAAGCGTTGGCTCGCGGGATCCTCCGCGAGATGTTGCAGCGTGACTCGGACGTGTCTATCGTCGGCGAGTGCGCAAACGGCAAGCAGGCCGTTGAGGCAATACAGGAACTCACGCCGGACGTACTCTTCCTTGACATTCAAATGCCGGAGATGGGTGGGTTTGAAGTGTTGGATGCCCTTGATGGCCCAACAATGCCGCATCTCGTGTTTGTCACCGCTTACGATCAGTATGCGGTCCGTGCGTTTGAAGTACACGCGCTGGATTACATCCTGAAACCTTTTGACCGCGAACGATTCGAAGCGGCGTGGCAACGTGCAAAAGCGCAAGTACTGCGCGAGCGCAACGGCGGAGTTGAGCAACGGATCCTCTCTCTGCTTGAAGATCTCAAGGCAGGCACAAAATATCTTGAGCGTCTGGTAATAAAGTCTTCCGGCCGGATTTACTTCCTGGAAACCAACGATATCGATTGGATTCAGGCTGAAGGAAACTACGTCTCAGTACACGTGGGAAAGAAATCTCATCTTCTGCGAGAAACCATCAGCAGCCTGGAATCCCAACTCGACCCAAGAAAGTTTCTGCGCATTCACCGCTCGGCTATTGTGCGCATCGACCGCATCAAAGAACTGCAACCATGGTTTCACGGTGAATATCACATCATTCTACTGGATGGCACAGAGTTAACGTTGTCGCGCAACTACCGTGACCGTCTGCAGGAAGCTTTAGGAAAGCTCACCTGACACGTTATCCCCCATCCAAGCCCTTTAGTCACAACCTCTAGCCCGTTTGTCACAAAACCGGTATTTCTTCCAAAAACTCACCGTACAGTTTCACGCATGAAATCCGGGGACTTGATATTCCGAGCCGGTCTTAGTCACAAGAACACATAACCGGCATCTTCGCGTTGCTCATCCCAGTGCTCGACCCAGCGAGCCCGTTCATCCCGGATCACACTTCTAAAGAGGCTTTCCCAGGAGGTGTTCGGATGAGAATGCGTGAAGTAACCGCAGGTGTATTGCTGATGTTAGCGGCAAGTATACAGGGACGAGCGACGATATGTCCGGCGACGGAACTTGCGAATGAGTCGTGCCCTTCTCCGGAAGAGGCTCGCCGAACGTTTGTTCCGGAACGTAAGCCACCACTGCTGATTCCAGAACCTTCAGCACTGATAAAGGAGGATGGGCCTTTGTCAATGGCCTATCACGATGCGATGAAGATTCTGCAATCAAAGAATCAATGCAGTTCCTTCTTTGGTGGTTCTGAGGCCTCGGTTGACGTCTTCGGAAATTTCATGACCAGCCTCAGAAAGGAGTATTTGCCGTCGAGTATTGGTTTGAAGATGTCCGGCGATTACACCAACGTCATCAATGCCGCGACTCAAGTCCGATACAGGCTTTTTGACAAAGCTACGTTGAATACCGGCGGGCCGTTTTATAAGCAAAAGATTTCATCATCGACAGCAACGATTCCGCCCATCGGTAGCTTTGCGCCGAATTCACGTGAGGCTCGGGTGCTGATGTTGCTCCATGAGTTGGGCCATCTGATGAGAGGTCGAGATGGAAAATGGCTACTGCCGGACGATGGCCGCAGCATGGCAGAGAGTCTCACCAATACTCGCACGATCGAATCCGTTTGTGGAGAAGAGATTCGCGCGTTAGCAAAGACGAGCCCAACAGAGGTCGTCGAAAATAATTCAGAGCAACCGGTCTCCCCGGCCGCTGCAACTTCCAGCCATCAATGAATATGACTTTGGGAGCTGGGCTTTCGAGGAGTAGAACAATGAACGAACCTATGATTAATGAGAATACCGAACTTGAATCACACAATTCTGAAGCAACCGAGAAGCGCAATCGCGCTCAGGAGCCGGAAGCACCGCGTAACAGTGTTATGTCGTTAAAGGCCCTGGCTTCAAAGCTCATGCGAGAGGTTGAGTGTCTAAACGAGGTGCGCACGGTGGACATCAACGACGGCATCGATTTTTATTCGGAAGTTACCGAGTTCGAGATCGGACTGATTCGTCGTGCTCTGTTACACACTCACGGGCATCAGGGTCGAGCAGCGCGACTTTTGAATCTAAAAGTGACGACGCTGAATTCAAAAATAAAGCAGTACAAGATCCGGCTGGACATATTCACAAATGGGTATCCGATGATTGATACCGGTGAGTTGCAGATCCGGCAGCATGCGTAGCAAGCAAAGAACCTGCTAACGGCGGCGACAGCAGTCGGCAAGAAGATCCACGAATGCTTCATACGACTTTCGTGGATCTTTTTGTTGGGGTCTTTTACCCGAGATCTCGTTCCACTTCACGCTCAAAATAAGGCGAGATTTCGATTATGAACATTCCGAGAATCTGTTTCTCACGAATTCTTCAGACTGGACCACCCTGCTCAATATCCAATTCGAGCAATCCGCACGGGCGGGAATCTCCAAATTTCGCAATTGTGATTTCGCGCGTCGTCGTGTGAGTTGGCCTATGCGCGTGACGAACCGTCCGATTCGCGTTGTGAGCAAGCAGGCATAACGGTTGCACATTTATGAGTCCGACCCAAGCGCGCGGGTGACGCCGTTTACGAATTTTTGGAAACGAATTGGAACTCCGCGCTGACAAATGTTTTAGGAAAGGGAGCAGTGACAATGAAAAAACCTAAGTTCTTGTTTTTGATCTTGAGCGTCAGTCTCGCGGTTACGCAGGCTTTCGCTCAAGACCTTTCAACCACCGGATCGATCGGCGGAAAGGTGATCGATGTTAATGGGGCGTCTGTTCCCGGCGCGACCGTTACGGTGGAGGGAGCGACAGGCGAGCGCTCGGCCGTTGCAAACAATGAGGGAGGTTTCGAGATACAGAATCTCCTGCCCGGCGATTACAGCTTGAAAGTAACACAGACCGGGTTCAAGACTGCGGTCGTATCCAAGGTAACGGTGAATGTCGGCAAGCAGTCGAATCTTCAGTTGACACTCGAAGCTGGTGAAGTATCAGCGACTGTTAACATCACTGACACAGCCACAACGATAGACCAGCAGAGCACTGCCGTGGGACAGAATCTGAATGATCAGCTTTTCCAAAACATTCCTGTCCAGCGCAGCGTCTCGAGCTTGTTCTATCTTTCTCCCGGCGTAGCCGATAGCATCAATGGTGGTCGTGACAATCCATCAATCGCAGGAGCTTCGGGATTGGATAATCTGTATATCGCCGATGGTGTGAACATAACAGATTCAGCGTTTGGCGGAATCGGCACTTTCAACCGCTCCTATGGCGCCCTTGGTACTGGGATTAACACTTCGTTCATTAAAGAAGTGCAGGTAAAGACCGGCGGATTCGAACCGCAGTATGGGCAATCACAGGGCGGAATCATAAACATCACCACCCAATCCGGCAGCAATGCCTTTCATGGAGCCATCTACGGGTTTATGCGACCAAAGGCATTCGAGGCAACCCGGCGGCAACCGGACGATACACGCGTCAACAAGCAGGGCAGACTGTTACACGAAGAGACCTACGACGCCGGAGTTGATGTGGGTGGTTATGTTCCCGGTGCGCGCAACAATCTCTTCTTCTTCGGATCTTTTAACCCGACTGTTCGAAGGGAGATTGTTCGCGGTGTTGAAGGCAATGCTTCAGATATTGCAGCAGGTAATGGTGCGATCATTAACACGGGACTGTTCAATCTGCTTGGTGATCACACTCGACGATACCGTTCGTTGAACTACGCCTTCAAATTGGACTACAACATCAATCAGAATCACACACTGGCGTTTTCGATCTTCGGCGATCCGACAAAAACTAATCTTTCGGACTTCCGAACCCTGAACATCGACAACACCACCGGCCAAAGCAAACTCGATTACGGTACGCGAAACCTTGCGGTACGTTATTTTGGTTCGCCAAGTCCGGTGTGGACCGTGGCAGCCTCGTTCAGCCAGGGTAAGAATCACTTCAATGAAACAGGATTTGCAGATCTGAACCTGATTCAAGTTCGCTTACCGATCGATCCAATACGCGGTAACTATGCAGCCCAGGGACTCGGGTTCTTCGAACCCACTGAAAGCACTAACTACCGTACGACGTTCGACGTTACGCGGCAGCTTCATGTTCTAGGCTCGCATACGTTCGGTGCCGGATATCAATTCCAACGGTCGCTTTACTCTGGTAGCCGCGAGCGCAGCGGACCGCGTTACGCGATACCTGCTGAGAATGCGTCCGGCATTCCGATTACCAACATCGGTGGGCAGGCATCTGCGATCGGTCAAATGTTCAACGTGCACTTTCGACTTCGCGCCCAGAATGCGGCGTGCACATTGTGCCCCCGGTTCAACGTGCGAGGCACGGACGTGCCTGTTTCGCTACAGGTCTATCGCGGTGAATTTGGTCCACCGACCTTTGACACCTTTGGCAACTATCACGCCGGGTACGTTCAAGACACCTGGCGCATAAACAAGTACATCTCGGCCATCGTTGGTTTGCGTTGGGAACAGGAGAAGGTAGTTGGAAGTCCCAATGCCGCAGGCAGTCGCTATTCCTACACATTTACGGACCAGTGGGCTCCGCGACTAGGAGTTACGATTGATCCGTTCGGCAAAGGCAAGACGAAAGTCTGGTACAACTATGGCCGGTTCTTCGAGTACCTGCCGTTGGACGCTGCTGAGCGTTCACTATCGCAGGAACTTGATTTCACCAACTTCCGGTTTGCTCCCGCGTTTACGACAGATGCGGCCGGCGTCCGTCATGTGGTACTCAGTTCGCTGGGATCTCCTATACCTGTGGTTGACGCCGCGCATCTCCTAACCGGCGCACTCGGTTCGGGGAATATTCCCGGAGCTGGAACAGTTTCGGCATCGGATCTCAGTGCCGTCACTGCAGGCACAAAGCTGGGCTTTTCAGATGAACATATCATCGGCTTTGAACAGCAACTGCCTCACAACTTTGTCCTGTCAGTCCGTTATCAGGACCGTCGTGCCAAACGCATCATCGAAGATGCAGCGGTGTTGTCTCCGGAAGCGGCAAATGCCGGCGTGACGCAGGTATTCTTCATTGGGAACCCCTCGTCGCATTTAGACGCTGCCACAAACCTGCAGCCGTTCCGCTATGCCGTGGGCGCGGCCGTTCCAACCGGCTGTGCACAGTCGACTCCGGGCGTTCCTGATTTTGGAACGGAAGTTTTCGATGCGTTTGGTAACAGCCTCGGAAACGTCTGCTTCAGCTCGAGAGGGATCGTCAACGGCGCTTCCTTCAATGTACCTGATGGCATCCCGGACGGCTTCGTCAATCCAGTGCGGAAGTATCGAGCAATTGAGATTGAACTGAACAAACGGTTCTCAGAAGGGTGGCAAGTCCTCGCTAATACGCGCTTTGCACGACTAAAGGGCAATTACGAAGGTCACTTGCGCAACGACAACGGCCAAACTGATCCTGGCATTAGTTCCCTGTTTGACTTTACAGCAGGCGAGTTCAACTTGTTGGGCGATCAGTTTTCAATCGGGCCGCTTAATTCCGAGCGACGATTCCTATCGAACTTCTACGCCAGCTATGCGTTCGCCAAAGATCGTTTTGGGGGACGTTGGCTTAATGGGCTAAATCTTGGCGCTGGTGTCCGAATGGAGTCAGGCTTGCCCATCAGTGAGTTTTTGCCGCATCCGGTTTACTTGAATGCGGGAGAAATTCCCGTAGGAGGCCGTGGCAAGTTGGGTCGAACGCCTTTCTTTACCTCACTTGATATGCACGTGGACTACCCATGGCAGCTCAGTGAAAAGATGAAGCTCAGCTTTATTGCTGACTTCTTCAATGTAACGAATAGCCGAAAGGTGCTGTTGCCCGATCAGTTCCGGCAACTGGATCTTGGTGCCAACAATCCCGACTTTTTGCAACCTCAAATAAACCTGACCACGTTGAGCCAAGGCTACCGCCTGCCCTTCAACATGAGATTGGGTATGAGGTTTGAGTTCTAGTCCTTGCTTATTCTGCTGGTCTGAGGTGTCTACGCGCTAATTGCGAAGACAGGACGGGCCAGGCTTACTAGTCCACGAAGTCACTTGGATTGTGCGAATTTTTTCCGCAGTTCGACGTGATTTCGTGGATTATTTTTCAAGGACTGCGGGCAAAACTTAAACAATCTTTGTTCATCCATCGTACTAAATCTGCCACTTCTGCAACTAATCAACTTCAACTAAGGCCGATATCAAATGCGACTACTACAACTCATAATCCTTGTTACACTTGCCGCCGTGCTGGCTAATACCGTTTCTGGACATTCTTCGAAGAATCAAAACGACGCTCCTTTCTGGACGGGTAATCCAGACGCCTCAATGTTCGAGAAATCGATGAACGAAAGGCTCGCTAATGCCCAGGCGACCCTCGACCGTCTGCTGGCTGTGAAGGGAAAGCGGAGCATCGAAAACACTCTTGCAACTTACGACGAAATATTGATTCAACTCGATTCCGCAGGCGCGCAAGCAGCACTCATGGAAGTTGTTCATCCCGACAAGAGCATTCGCGATGCAGCGGAAAAGGTGACGCAGAGGGTGTCTTCCTTTAACACAGCGCTGTCATTGAATCGCGCTGTCTACGATGCACTGTCGGCGCTCGACGTGAATCATGCGGATCCGGCAACGCGCTACTACGTCGAGCGAACTCTGCGTGATTTCCGGCTAGCGGGTGTCGATAAGGACGATGCCACACGTGCTCGCATCAAGGCGTTGCGAGACGAATTAGTCCTTATTGGGCAGGACTTCGATAGGAACATCCGAACCGACGTCCGCACGATTAGTGTCAAAGATGTGAGTGAACTAGAAGGATTGCCCGCAGACTACATATCGCGGCATAAGCCGGGTGCCGACGGTGTCATTAAACTCACGACGGACTATCCTGATTCACTTCCCGTGTTCACCTACGCCAAGAGCGATGATCTGCGGAAGCGAATGTACTTCGCGTACAACAATCGAGCCTTCCCTCAAAACATGGATGTGCTCAACCGTATGGTTGCCCGGCGACACGAGCTGGCGAATCTGCTTGGCTACTCGAATTGGGCTGACTACATCACCGCCAACAAAATGGTTGGTAACGCTAAGAACGCTTCAGATTTCATTGACAAGATCGTTGCTGCGTCGGACGCAAAGGCCAAACGAGAATATGCAGCTCTGCTGAAACGCAAACAGCAGGACGTAGCTGGAGCAACTGTTGTCAACGCATGGGAGAAGAGCTACTGGTCCGAGTTGCTGCGCCGGTCGGACTACAACTTCGACTCACAACAGGTACGTCCGTATTTCTCATATGCGAACGTCAAGCAGGGGGTTCTCGACGTAACGAGCAAGTTGTTCGGGGTTGATTTCAAGCGCGTTAAAGATGCTCCGGTGTGGCATCCTGACGTCGAATGCTGGGAAATGTTTGAGAACGGCAAACTCATAGGCCGGTTCTACTTGGACATGCACCCGCGTGAGAACAAGTTTAAGCACGCGGCGGAGTTCGTCGTCCGCACGGGAGTTTTGGGCCGGCAGATTCCGGAGGCAACACTCGTTTGCAATCTACCTGGTGGCGAAGCCAACGAGCCTGGCCTGATGGAGCATGATGATGTCATCACGTTCTTTCATGAGTTCGGGCATCTGGTTCATGAACTCCTTGCCGGAAGACAACGGTGGATTGGCATCGCGGGAATTAGCACCGAACAGGATTTTGTCGAGGCTCCATCTCAAATGCTGGAGGAGTGGACCTGGGATCCCCAAACGCTCGCATCCTTCGCGAAACATTATAAAACCGGCGAACCAATTCCGGCTTCGATGGTCACCCAGATGAAGCGTGCGGCAGAATTTGGTAAGGCTCTGGGAGTCCGCCGGCAGATGGTTTACGCAAAGCTTTCCCTGTCGATTTATGATCGAGATCCGAAGCAGGTCAACTCAGATGGCTTAGTGAAGGATCTGACTGCCAAATATGAACCGTTCCCGTTCGTGGACGACACTCACTTTCAAACGGCGTTTGGGCATTTGGATGGTTACTCTGCGGTGTACTACACGTATATGTGGTCACTGGTCATCGCGAAGGATATGTTTAGCCAGTTCAACAAAGCGAATCTACTGGCTCCAGGCGGAGCAGCATTGCGCTATCGCGAAAAGGTCCTTTCACGTGGCGGATCAGCGCCTGCCAGCGTGTTGGTCCAGGACTTTCTCGGACGGCCCGTCGACTTTAAGGCATATGAAGAATGGCTAAATGAAGGCGATTAATGGAGTCGGATGAGACCAGGCAATTGTTGATTGAGATTCGCGATCTACAGAGGGAGAGTCTCAGTGAGTATCGGCGAGTAACTCAGCGTTCACTGGATTTGCAGCAACATCAGTCACGCGGCAGGAACAGATTAGCAAGCTGTATCGCCGAGTCATTGTTGCCGGTCTGGCACTCATCATCGTGATTATTCTTCTTGTTATTTATCTTCTCGATAAATTGCCTTATTAAGATCGGTGTCACAAAATTCCTTTCAAGCAAATCTCCGAAATGAACCCTCGCGTATGACAATTCTGGAAACAGGTCGTCTTCGTCTACGCAAGTTGACGGTTGATGACGCGGAATTCATCCTGCGTCTGCTCAACGAAGCCTCGTTTATTCAGAGCATCGGTGATAAGGGTGTACGTACACTCGAAGATGCACGGTCGTACATCTTGACGGGGCCAATCGCTAGTTACGACAAATTTGGCTTTGGCTTGTGGCTCGTTGAGAACAGAGCGGATGGGGTGCCAATGGGGATGTGCGGGTTGCTGAAACGAGATACGTTGGAAGACGTCGACATTGGCTACGCACTCGTTCCAGAGTTTTGGTCCAAAGGCTTCGCTATGGAAGCCGCGGCAGCCGTTCTAAGCTATGGAAAGAGTGAATTCGGAATGAAACGAATCGTGGCAATCGTAAGTCCTCAAAACGACAGCTCCATCCGATTGCTCGAGAAGTTAGGGTTCGCTTTCGAGAAGATGGTGAAGTTGGCTCCTGAAGCCGATGAAATCAAATTGTTCGGACGTGACCTCGAGTGAATTTTGATTTTTGATTTGACGATTTTGGCAGACACGGCCAGCGTCGCCTTTATTACTTTTTTCACGTGGAGTACGCTCTCAGAAAAGCCACACTCGAAGATCGATCAGCTATTCAATTATTGATAGCTGACTCGGCACGCGGTCTCAGCACTCAAGATTACTCATCAACTCAAATTGAAGCGGCATTGGAGTCCGTTTTCGGATTCGACACGGACTTGGTGGTTGATAAAACCTACATGGTTGCGGTGAGCGATGGCCTGATTGTGGGCTGCGGCGGCTGGAGTAAGAGAAAAACCTTATTCGGCGGAGATCAGTACGAAACCAGAGACTCAGGGGAACTTGACCCAGAGCTCGACCCCGCAAAAATTCGGGCTTTTTTCGTCCACCCGCAGTTTGCTCGAAAAGGCATCGCCCGTGCAATTCTGAGCGCATGCGAAAACGAGGCTAAAGCCGCAGGTTTCCGTTCTATTGAGCTAATGGCAACGCTTCCAGGCGTAAGACTGTACAAAGCTTGCGGATACGAGGGTGAGTCGATTGTTGAATATGAATTGAAACCCGGCGTGAAGCTGTCACTCGTTCCAATGAAGAAGATCCTCGTGTGAGCAATATATAGATCAACGTTGCTCACGAGACTACTTCGTGGATCCGCTTTTCGTCGGGGGAGAACGGATCCACGAACAAACACGAAATGACACTAAACAGAATCCACCCTCGGCACGCTTTTCATTTTGATCTGCGTCATCCGCGTTTATCTGCGGCTAATTTTCAGGTAGTTTTCCATTCCTTCTGCGATTAAACTCTCCGCACTTGTTCATACGTTCCGCGTTTCGCTGGTGGAGGCCCAGATTGACAAAGGGTCGTTTGGAAGCATTCAGTGACGGAGTAATTGCCATTATCATTACGATCATGGTGTTGGAGATCAGGGTTCCGCATGGTTCCGATATCGTTGCTCTGCAACCTTTGGTGCCAATTTTTCTCACCTACGTATTGAGCTTCGTTTATCTCGGCATCTACTGGAACAATCATCATCATCTCTTTCAAGCAGCTCACCACGTTGATGGCGCCGTTCTCTGGGCCAACCTTCATTTATTATTTTGGCTATCGCTGGTGCCGTTCGTCACAGGCTGGATGGGAGAAAACCACTTTGCTTCCTGGCCCGTGGCGTTGTACGGGTTAGTAATGGTGTGTGCAGGGCTTGCTTATTTCATTCTTGTGCGCACACTAGTCTCCCGTCACGGTCCAAATTCGACGCTTGCACATGCTTTGGGCCGCGATTTTAAGGGTAAGGTTTCTCCGCTGTTGTACGCCATCGCGATTCCGCTGGCGTTTTTTCAGGCGTGGGTTTCGTGTGCGCTATATGTACTCGTGGCAATCATCTGGTTGATTCCTGACCGCCGTATTGAAAGAGAAATGGCTCACGGATCGACGTAACGTGTGAGTTCGCTTTCGTGTGATTTCGTGGATAGTTTTGTCATGTACAGAATCGAATCCACGAAATCACACCAAACAACACGAAAATATTCAGATGAAATTGTTAAATACAGAACGAGCTTGTACCATCGCGCTCATTGCGTGTGTGATCCTTATACTCGGTTGCAGAAACAAAGAGTCCGCGCCTGTTGCCTCTCCGACTCCAAATCAGAGTGAGGAACAAACTCTCAATGCAGTTCGCGAAATCGCGGCCAGGATTTTGGAAGTTGATCCACAATCTATCGATGTCGACACGCCTTTATCAAAACAGAAAGTACCCGCAGATGAAGTTGACGCAGTGGATATTATTATTGCTATCGAGGACGCTTTTAAGATTGAAATTAAGGAAGAAGAGACTGGTGGCACAGAACATCTCGCCGACAGGTTAACTGTCAGGAAACTTGCTGAGCTTGTGGCCCGTAAGAAACAAGGAAGTTAACAACGTGTAGCTACATTTGCAGACAACCGAAGTTCATGACTCATGGAGGATTGATGGCAGAGCTAAAGACTAAGCCCAGGAAGGATAGCGTTAGTGCATTCATAGCTAGGGTCAGTGACGAACAGCAACGTAAGGACTCTAAAGTCGTTATCGACCTAATGAGCGAGGCTACCAGCGAGAAACCGGAAATGTGGGGCAGCAGCATCGTCGGATTTGGACGACGTAAGTTCAAATACCCATCGGGCCGCGAGATTGAATGGATGGTCGTGGGGTTTTCGCCTCGGAAAAACGATCTTACGCTATACCTCACAGCAGGATTTCTATCTTTTCCGAAGTTAGCGAAACTCGGCAAATACAAAACAGGGAAGGGCTGTCTGTACATCAAGAGGTTGTCTGATGTGGATATTAATGTATTGCGCGAGCTGATCAAGAAGTCGGTAAATGAGATCCGGGATTCGAAAGGGGCCGCGAAGCGGTGAAATCAAATAAGTTCTTACTGGTAACTACGCTCATCGTCGCCATTGGATCTTTGTCTTTTGTCCAGGCGACAACTAACTGGCAGCAAATCGATGCCACGGGCTTTTTTGGCGTCCACAACACGACCACACAATCATCGCGCGATATACCAACTGAGTTGTTTGCATACGACAGTACAAAACCTTTTCAGTTGAAGGAGTTGTCTAAGCAAGAACAAGCCGGTGTTGTAATCGCCGATGTTGAATATGCCTCTTACTCAGCAAAGCGCGGACCAATCAAAGCGTACCTGGTGAGTCCGGCGAAAAAAGGGTCGTTTGCAGGGGTGCTCTTTTTCCATTGGCTGGGCAGACCGAAAGGTGATCGAACGCAGTTCCTTGATGAAGCCATCTCGCTTGCGACACAAGGAACGGTTTCATTACTGATCCAGGGACATTTTCCGTGGCAGGTTGATCCCAGCGAAGGCGTGACTGATCGGCAATTGATCATTGACGAAACTATTGAAGTTCGCCGAGCTCTGGATCTATTGCTTTCACAACCGATGGTTGATCGAAGACGCATCGCCTATGTGGGCCACGATTATGGAGCGATGTACGGAAGCTTGACGGCGGGTGTTGAGAAACGAGTTAAAACATATGTTTTGATAGCCGGCCTTGGCACTTTTGCAGACTGGTCACTCGAATACTGGTTAAACAAGAAGCCGGACGATTTCAAGAAGCAGTACGTGCAAGCGATGCAGGGCCTTGATCCAATTTTGTCGATCAAGCGGGCAGTTCCAGCAACACTGCTGTTTCAATTTGCAAATCTGGACACGTATATCACGCACGACGCGGCTTTGGCGTTCTACCGCGCCGCAAGTTCGCCCAAACAAATAAAGTGGTACCAAACCACACACGAGATGGACGTTGAAGCTGCGCGCGTTGATCGTCGCAATTGGCTCACGCAGAAACTAGCGCTGCGGAGGCTCAGCGTTTAAATGTTTTTCGTTCGTCTTTCGTTTTCGTGTCGTTTTGTGTGATTTCGTGGATCTTTTTTTTCGCCCGAAATTCATCCACGCAATTACACGAAAAGAAACGAAAAGGGACTCACCGAATTCTTCGAAAAGCTTATGAAGAAGCAAATAATCATCATCGGATTCCTGCTAGGTGTTTCCGGATTGTACTCCGTACACGGCGGCGCTCAGTCACCCAACAGCTTCAAATCGTTTTGGGGGAAGTTCAAAACTGCCGTCATCAACTCTGACAAGGAAACTGTATCCAGTCTGTCTCGATTCCCTCTACGAATGTCGTTTGGCATGGCTAGCGTCAAGAGTAAAGCCGAATTGATGCGGCGGTATCGACAGGTCTTCAATGAGCAAACAAACGCGGCCGCTTGTTTCGCCAAGAAAGAGCCGGAGAAGGACACGGGCTCCAAAGGATATTCAATAGCGTGTCCGGACGCCGGCGGAAATGAGGTCGTGGTGTATTCGTTTGCTTACACGAAGACAGGCTGGAGATTTACTGGCCTTGACAATCTGAATGAATAAGCCACGTTGGGGCAATAGAAAACTGTTTGACATTGGACTTGGACATTTGTCATTTGGCATTGGTTGTCGATCCAGATCAATGGTCCAGGAAAGAAGTCCTGCAATCATTCCGGACGTTTAGTCCTCAAACGCGTCAGCCCAAATGCCGCGTAGCTCTTCTCCCAGCTGGCAGTTCCATGTAAATTAGGCCGCTCCAGTTTTCACATTGAGTTGCGCGTTATTGCTCTTCAGGAATGTCTGACGTCACTGCCAATGATTCCTAAAATAATTCACTACTGCTGGTTTGGACGCGCCAGGACCAGTGAGCTGAACCAGCGCTGCCTCAAAAGCTGGCGACGCATAATGCCCAGCTATCAGATCAAGGAATGGAACGAGGAAAATAGTCCCCTCGAAAATCTTTATTGTCGCGAGGCGTACCGCCGAGGGCTATGGTCCAAGCTATCGAACCATGTCCGCCTGCATGCTCTTTACAACGATGGGGGAGTTTATCTTGATACTGACGTCGAGGTTTTGAAGGATTTTGAGCCACTGCTATCCAACAAATGCTTCCTGGGGTTTCAGCAAAGCATTTCTGACACTGACTGGGTGAACGGTGCTGTCCTCGGCTCCCAGGCCCGCCACCCGTTCATCAAGCGATGTTTGGACATGACGGAGGAGCGGTACGCGCAACAAGGCGAATTCGTTCGTTGTCCCTCAACTATCACCACAATCTTAACAAGCATGGGACTAACTGAGTACCGGTTACAAGAACTCGAAGATGTGAAGATTTATCCGGCAGAGTACTTCTATCCGTATCCGTGGTTCTCGAAATTCTCACCTGACTGCATCACCGCGAATACCTTTTGCATTCATCACTGGGAAGGATCCTGGCGGAAACGGCCAGATCTTTTGCCGAGGCCGTTGCTATCGCGCTTAATCCTCGCACTGCGAGGGCACATATATAAGACGGGCAAGCGCGTCTTGTGGGAATGTGAAGAACAAGGACGCTTTAAGCTGCACGGGCAATGACAACCTTGCAACAACGTATCGAAGCCGCCGTCAAGGAAGAAATATCAATCGTTCCTTACGATCCCGATTGGCCCAGGATGTTTCGTGACGAACTGATGTTTCTGAGAAGCATTCTCCCGAGCGAAATCATTGGGCGAATCGAACACTTCGGCAGCACAGCCATCCCGGGATTAGCCGCGAAACCGATCATCGATGTTTTGGTGGAGGTTAGCAGTTTAGATGAAACGCAATTCCAAGTCGTCCCGTTGATGGAAGCCGCAGGTTACGACTACTTCTGGCGCACGGACGAGTCTCCACCGTACGCCTGGTTTATCAAAAGGAATGCGAGCGGCGTCCGTACGCATCACATCCACATGGTAGAAGCGGATTCAAAGCTATGGGAGCGTCTTTTGTTTAGGGACTACCTGCGTCTCTTTCCTGGTGAAGCAAAGCGGTACGAAGAGCTGAAAATATCACTTGCCGGGAAACATTCACGCGATAGGATTGCGTACACCAGAGGAAAGACAGACTATATACTTTCAGTTACCGAGTCCGCACGGCAGTATTTCTCTACAGCAACGGAGTAA